>NZ_BPRL01000050.1:0-80987 GCF_045862635.1 Kitasatospora sp. NE20-6 | reverse complement strand
CCTCGACGTCACCGTGGTGCGGGCCATGCCGCGGCACCGGGTGGCCCGGTTCTTCCCGTCGGTCTTCAGCGGCACCCACGTCCGCCACGAGGAGGTGGAGACCCACCGGACGGCCTCGCTGCGCATCGACTCACCCGGCATCACCGCGTACGCCGACGGCGAGTACATCGGCCCGCTGCCCGTCGACGTCCGGGTGGCACCGGGCGCACTGCGGCTCCTGGTACCGCGCCCGGCCTGACGGGCGCGTCCGCGGGGCCGGCCCGGCCCCCCGGTCGCCGCGGGGCCGTGCCGCACCTACGGTCGTGACCGGGGCGGGCTCGCGTTCGGATCGGCACCCAGGAGGCCGGCATGCGGCACTACCGATGGGTCCTGGAGACCCAGGACGACCACGGGCACTGGTCCCGCCAGGAGGGTTCGCCGATTCCGAACCCGCTGGAGTACGACGGGCCGCCCCAGCGGGCGGCCAACCACGTGCGGGACGTCCTCGTGCGCACGCTGTCCCGGCCTGCACCGGGGCCCCGGGCGATCAGGGTGTGCGTCTGGGAGGGCGACGCGACCGTCGGCGAGCCCCTGGCCCGGACGGAGTGGTCACGCGGGTGAGCCGTTCGGCCCCCGGACGGCCACCCCGCCCGGCCGTCCCGGGCGGGGGATGCGCCGGAGCGCTGTCAGGCCGTCAGGCGGGCGTCGGCCACGTCGCGGCACGGGTACGGGCCACGGCCTCGCGCCGCCCGGCGTCGCCGGGAACGTCGCCGGGCGCGGCGGCCGACGGCAGGAAGCCCGAGCGGAGGCCCCGCGCCTCCGGCGCGTCCACGGGACCGGCCGGCCCCGCCTGGGCGGACGCGCTCTCCATGCCCTCCGCGAGCAGTGCGCTCGCCGTGCAGGTGTTGGCCGGGTCCGCGGCACGGGCCATCAGCCGGACGGCCTCGACCGGGTCCGTCGACGGCGGCACGACCAGCAGGTCGAGCCGCCGGGGGGTGTACGAGCACACCATGATCATGTGCTCGTCCTGTTCGACGGTGAACCAGCCGGCATGCACCGAACGCCCGGCGACCGGGATGCGCCGCGGGACGACCGGCCACTGCGCCGGATTCACGGTGATCCGGGTGACCCGGCCCCACCGTGCGTCCAGCTCCGCGGCGAGGGCGGGGATTTCGAGGAGAAGATCACGCGACCGGGGCCACCAGGCGCCGTCGAGGCGGCCGGGTCGGACACCGTCGGGCGCCAGCGAGAGCCGTATCGGGGCGGCTGCTGCGGCCAGGGGCGAGGTTGCGGGATCGAGGATGGTGGACATGGTCGACGACCTGTCTCAGGGTCCGCCCGAGGGCCGGATCCGGAATTGCCGTGCGCCGGAGACGACGCCAGTGTCCGGTGCCGGCATGCGAGGTGCCTTCGGTAGTGCCCAGGTTACTCCTGGTCGTCACCGGCCGGGCGCCATCCGGCGCAGCGGTTTCCCCCTGGTCAACCGGAAAGGCCTCCAGCGCACTTCACGCGCCCGCGCGTCGATCCGGCACCGGGGCCCCGGGCCGGTGCCGGACGGCCAAAAAGGCCGCTTCCGCACATTCACGGAAACGGCCCACGCCCTGCGTCGATACCGGCCTGTACAACAGGATTTGTCCCTGTGCCCCCTACGTCCGAGCGATCCCACCGTCCCCGCCGGTCACCCGGCGGAGACCCTGGCGATCGCGGACCGCAGAATCAGGGCTCCTGCTTCGCCGAGCCTCATGTTCCACCTCCTACAATCGCCTTGCCGGTCCTTCGTGTCCCGGTGAATCCCAGGCTACTCCGCCCGACGGCCGCCCGGACCGGATGAGGTCCGCGGATTCCCGGTCGCGGCACGAGCGCGCCCCGGTGGCGTCCGGCCCGGACTACTCTGCGCGCAGCGGGAGTTCGATCTCCGCCCAGACGACCTTGCCCTCCTTCGTCGGGCGGGTGCCCCAGCGGTGGGCGAGTTCGCTGACGAGGTGCATGCCGCGGCCGCCCTCGTCCTGTTCGGCGGAGGAGCGCAGCCTCGGCGAGTGCCCGCCCGCGTCGGCGGCCTCGACGTCACCGTGGTGCGGGCCATGCCGCGGCACCGGGTGGCCCGGTTCTTCCCGTCGGTCTTCAGCGGCACCCACGTCCGCCACGAGGAGGTGGAGACCCACCGGACGGCCTCGCTGCGCATCGACTCACCCGGCATCACCGCGTACGCCGACGGCGAGTACATCGGCCCGCTGCCCGTCGACGTCCGGGTGGCACCGGGCGCACTGCGGCTCCTGGTGCCGCGCCCGGCCTGACGGGCCCGACGCGGGCCCGTCAGGGTCCATGCGGAACCGCCGGCCACCAGGAGACCGTCCCACCGGTCTCAGGACCCGTGTCGCCGCCCCGTCCCCTCACCGACCCCAGGACCCAGTGTGAAGAAGAGATCCGCCCGCCTCGCGACCGCCGTCGCGCTCACGGCCGCCGCGGTGGCAGCGTCCGTGCTGTACCTGCCGGAGGTGCTGCGCCCCGGCTGCTCCGTCGCGGCAGCGAAGGCCCCCGGCCACCCGGACACCCTGCGGCTGCTCTCCTCGCACCCGGCGGGCACCACCCCGCTCGGGGCCGTGGAGTCCTCCTGCGAGGACGGCAGGTTCAGCGAGTACGCGGGCTACGCCGAGAGTTCCGTCGTCTACGCGTACACGACCGGCGAGCGGGAGTTCGCCGCCCACTACGACGCCGAGGCGGCCCGGTCCGGCTGGGTGGCGCACCTGCGGGAATCCGGCACGGGCGCCGTCGAGACCTTCGACCGCTGCTGGACCCGGACGGTCGACGGCAGCCCCGTCACGGCCGAGCTGCGGTACGACCCCACCGCACGGACGTACGCCCTCACCGCCACGAGCGCACTGGACGGCAGCGGCATCCACTGCCCCTGACCGGACCCGCCCGTCAGCCGCCAGCCCTGAGCGGGAGTTCGATCTCCGCCCAGACGACCTTACCCTCCTTGGTGGGGCGGGTGCCCCAGCGGTGGGCGAGTTCGCTGACGAGGTGCATGCCGCGGCCGCCCTCGTCGTGCTCGGCGGAGGAGCGCAGCCTCGGCGAGTGCCCGCCCGCGTCGGCGACCTCGACGGTGAGCGTGCGGTCGTCGCGGTAGAGCCGCAGGCGGCGGGGGGCGTCGGCGTGCAGCAGGGCGTTGGTGACGAGCTCGCTGACCATGAGTTCGGTGAAGTCGGCGTGCACGGCGAGCCCCCAGGCCTGCAGGGTGGACCGGGCGAAGCGCCGGGCCTGCGACGCGAGCGGCCCCTCCCCGGTGAGGTGCAGGGTGGCGATCCGCTCGGCGGGCACCGGAAGGGCGCGGGCGAGGATCATCGCGATGTCGTCGTCGGTGCCGTCGGCGACCAGCGTGGCGAGCACCGCGTCGGCGCTCTCCTCCAGCGTGCGGGAGCGCCCCGACAGCGTGCGGGCGAGGAGGCCGATGCCCACGTCGAGGTCCTGGCCGCGGCGTTCGACCAGGCCGTCGGTGTAGAGGGCGACCGTCGCCCCGACCGGCAGGGTGAACTCGATGCTCTCGAAGGTCGCGCCGCCGACGCCCAGCGGCAGGCCGGGCGGCAGGTCGACGGGGCTGGACGAGCCGTCCGCGGCGACCCGCACGGGGGGCAGGTGGCCGGCCGAGGCGACCAGGCAGGTGCGGTCGACGGGGTCGTAGACGAGGCAGACGCAGGTCGCGAACTGTCCCTCGCCGATGGCGCTGGCCGTCTCGTCGAGCCGGGTCAGCACCTGCTCGGGCGGCAGGTCGAGGGTGGCGAGGGTGCGGGCGACGGTGCGCAGCTGCCCCATGGTGGCGGCGGCGCGGATGCCGTGGCCCATGACGTCGCCGACGACCAGGGCGACCCGCCCGCAGGAGAGCGGCACCACGTCGAACCAGTCGCCGCCGACCTCGGAGACGAGGCTGCTCGGCAGGTAGCGGTGCGCGATCTCCAGGCCGAGCGTGCGGTGGATCTCCTGCGGCAGGAGGCTGCGCTGCAGGGTGAGCGCGGTCTCCCGCTCGCGGCGGTAGAGCCGGGCGTTGTCGATGGCGAGGGCGGCGCGGGCGACGAGCTCCTCGGCGAGGGCGACGTCCGCGGCGGTGAACGGCTCGGGGTTGCGGGTGCGGACGAACTCCGCCCCGCCGAGCACCATGCCGCGGGCGAGCACCGGCACCATGAGGTAGGAGTGCACGCCGGCCTCGACGCCGGGCGCGACGCGGTCCGAGGTCGGCACCAGGCCGCGCAGCACCTCCTCGTCGACGTGGGAGCGCAGCAGCGGCCGGCCGCTGCGCAGGCACTGGGTGTAGACCCGCTGGGCGTCGTACTCGGTGGTGGCGCCGACGGCGTCCGCGGCGCGCGTCAGCCCGGCCTCGTACGCCTCGCCGACGGCGACGGCCCGGACGAGGACCGGCCGCTCCGGGTGGATCGGGGCGGGCTCCTCGCCGCGGAGCACGGGCTCCAGCAGGTCGACGGTCGCGAAGTCGGCGAACCGCGGGATGACGGCCTCGATCAGTTCCTCGGCGGTGCGCTGCAGGTCGAGGGTGGTGCCGATCCGGGCGGTGGCCTCGGCGAGCAGGGCGAGGCGCTCCTGCGCGCGGGCGGCGCGGGCCTCGGCCTGGAACCGTTCGGTGACGTCGATGAGGTTGGAGCTCACGCCGAGCACCCGGCCGGTGGAGTCCTCCAGGCGGAAGTAGGAGGCCGACCAGGCGCGGTCGCGGCGCGGGTCGCCGGGGGTGCGGCCGTGCGAGCGGGCGTCGACCACCGGGCGGCCGGTGGTGAGCACCTGCCGCATGACGGCCTCGACCTCGGCGCTGTTGAGGCCCGGCAGCAGGCTGGAGACGCGGCGGCCGAGGTGTTCGTCGACGGTCAGCCCGTTGATCTTCGCGAGGGCGTGGTTGAGGCGGACGAACCGCAGGTCGGTGTCGTAGACGGCCATGCCGATCGGCGACTGGTTGAAGAGGCCGTCCAGCACGGCGAGGTCGGCCTCGACCTGGCGCAGCGTGCGGACGTCGGAGGCGGTGACGAGCAGCAGCGGCTGCCCGCCGGGCCCGGCGATCGGGTAGGTGTGGAACTCCAGCTCGACGCTGCTGCCGTCGCTGTGGCGGATCGCGTGGACCCCGGACCAGCCGGAGCCCGCCATGATCTCCTGGAACAGCTCGTGCACCTTCGCCCGCATGCCCTCGGGGGCGAGCAGCCGCGCGGCGTACGCGCCGACGGCGCGGTCGGCGGGGTGTCCGGTGAGTTCCTCGGCCTCGGCGCTCCAGTGCAGGATGCGGCCGTCGGCCTCCAGCAGCGCGGTGGCGAGCGGTACGAGCCGGTGGCCGCCCAGGCGCGCGGAGGCGGCACCCGCCTCCGCGCGGCCGGCGCCGTCCTCGGCGATCCAGTCGAATCCGTGCATGATCAGGAACTCACCCGCCCGGTACCTTCCCTACGGGAGGCCGGCCAATCCGGTCCCCACCAGACTGCACAAAGCCCGGCCGGTCGGCGACTGCTCGTCGCCGGCCGGGCCGGGCGGGGTGCCGGAGGGCTCAGCATCCGGGTCTCCCCGCGTCGGGGGCCGGGCCGGCCGGGGCGGTGAGCGCGGAGTCCAGGAGGCCGGCCCACTGGCGGACGATGCCGGCGCGGCGCGGGCCGTCGTCGGTGAGCAGGTTGGCCAGGCCGAGGCCGCGGGCCATGTCCAGGGTGGCCTGGACGGTCTCGCGGACCCCGGGCACGTCCTCGTCCGCGCCGAGGAACTCCACGGCGGCCCGGTGCGACTCCCGGCCGACGTGGTGCTCCAGCGCGACGATCCGCTCCCGCAGCGCCTCCTCGGTGGCGGCGGCCACCCACAGGTGCAGGGCGGCGCGGAACAGCGGGCCGGTGTACAGCCGGACGATCATGGAGACGACGGCCTCCGTCCGGCCGGGACCGGCCGGCGGCAGCTGCTCCGCACTGGCGCGCACCGCGGCGAGCCGCTCGTCCGCGACGTGCTCGACGGCGGCCGTGAAGAGGTCCTCGCGGGTCGGGAAGTGGTGCTGGGCCGCGCCCCGCGTCACCCCGGCCCGCTCGGCGACGACCGCGACCGTGGACCCCTGCCAGCCGACCTCCGCCAGGCACTCCACGGCGGCCTCCAGCAGGCGGCGGCGCGTGGCGCGGCTGCGGTCCTGCTGCGGGGTGCGCAGCGTGGCGGCGTGGGCGTTCATGGCCTGGCTCTCCGATGGCGGGGGACGGGACGGGCCGATCCTCTCAGATCGCGCCTGCCCCGCTGGACTGCGGGCGGGCCCGCAACTCCCGTCGCAGGATCTTGCCGCTCGCGGACTTCGGAACGGCGTCGAGGAACTCCACCGCCCGCACCTTCTTGTAGGGGGCCACCTGCGCCGCGACGTACGCCTCGACCTGGTCCCCGGTCAGTTCACTGCCCGGCGCGCGCACGACATATGCCTTCGGGCGCTCGGTGCCGTCCTCACCGGTGACGCCGACCACCGCGGCGTCGGCGATCTCGGGGTGGGTGAGCAGCAGCGCCTCCAGTTCGGCGGGGGCGACCTGGTAGCCCTTGTACTTGATGAGTTCCTTCACGCGGTCGACGACGAAGAGGTAGCCGGCCTCGTCGACGTAGCCGACGTCGCCGGTGTGCAGCCAGCCGTCCTCGTCGATCATCGCGTCGGTCTCCGACTGCCGGCCGAAGTAGCCCTTCATCACCTGCGGCCCGCGGAAGAGCAGCTCGCCGCGCTGCCCGGCGGGCAGGTCGGTGGCGGGGTCGTCGAGGTCGGCGATGCGCAGCTCCGTGGAGGCGACCATCCGGCCGACCGTGCCGGGCGGCGGCGCCGGGTCGTCCAGCGGCACCACGTGCGTCACCGGCGAGAGCTCCGTCATGCCGTACCCCTGGTGGATGCGGGGCAGGCCGAGACGGCGGGCGGCCGCCTCGGCGAGGTCGGCGTCGAGCGGTGCGGCGGCGCTCAGCACGTACTTCACGGAGGAGAGGTCGAAACGGTCGACGAGCGGGTGCTTGGCCAGGGCGAGCACGATCGGCGGGGCGGCGAAGACGCCCTCGATGCGCTGGTCCTGGATGGTCCGCAGGAACTGCTCCAGGTCGAAGCGGGGCAGCACGACGACGGTGGAGCCGCAGCGCAGCGGATGGTTGAGCAGCGCGGTGAGGCCGTAGATGTGGAAGAAGGGGAGCACGGCGATGATCCGCTCGCCGGGGGCGGTGGCGTGCACCGCGTCGGTCTGCGCCAGGTTGGAGGCGACCGAGCGGTGGGTGAGCATGACGCCCTTGGGCAGGCCGGTCGTGCCGCTGGAGTACGGCAGCACGGCGAGGTCCACGGCGGGGTCGATCCGCGGGGCGGGCTCGGGCGCCGTCGAGGCGGCGAGCTCGGCGAGGGTGCGGTGGCCGGACGCCGGGTCGCAGACGAAGATCTCGGCGATCGGGCTGCCGTCGGCGGCGAGGGCGGCGGCCGCCGCGGTGGCCACCGGCAGGAACGCGGCGATGGTGATGATCCAGCGGGCCCGGCTGTCGCGGAGCTGTCCGGCGAGCTCGCCCGCGGTGGCGAGCGAGCTGACGGTGGTGACCGTGGCACCCGTGCGGGTGGCGGCGTAGAAGGCGACCGGGTAGGCGATGGTGTTGGGGCTGTACAGCGCGACGACGTCGCCCTGCCGCACCCCGGCCTCGGCCAGCCCGGCGGCGGTGCGGCGGCTCGCGAGGTCGAGCTCGGCGTAGGTGAGCGAGCGGCCGGTGATGCCGTCGACGAGGGCGGGCAGGCCGGCCCGGCCGTCCAGGTCGCCGAGCACGGCGTCGTGGATGGGCAGGTCGAGCGGCTCGATGTCGGGATGGTCGCTGCGGAACACCATGCATGCCTCCGGTGGGTGGTGGGGGCTCGTCCTCGGGGGTGGCCGAGTCGCTCGGTGACAGCGTGCCCGGTTTCCGCACCGGGGCCCAGAGGGCGTGCACCGCCGATCCTGTGCGCCGCCGCCCGGGCGCCGGGCGCACCGGGCCCACCGGGTGGCCGGGAGGAGCGGGAGTCGGGAGCCGCGGGGCGGTCAGTACGAGCGGGGCAGGCCCAGGGTGTGCTGGGCGACGTAGTTGAGCACCATCTCCCGGCTCACCGGCGCGACCCGCCCGACCCGGGTGACGGTGAGGAGCGCGGCGAGGCCGTACTCCTGGGTGAGGCCGTTGCCGCCGAGGGTCTGCACCGCCTGGTCGACCGTGCGGCAGGCGGCCTCCCCTGCCGCGTACTTGGCCATGTTGGCGGCCTCGCCGGCCGCCGCGTCGTCACCGGCGTCGTAGAGGTGGGCGGCCTTCTGCATCATCAGCCGGGCCAGCTCGACCTCCACGGCGCACTGCGCGAGCGGGTGTGCGATGCCCTGGTGGGCACCGATCGGGGTGTCCCAGACGGTGCGGGTGCGGGCGTAGTCGACGGCGGTGTCGAGGGCCCGGCGGGCCGCGCCGATGGAGAACGCCGCGGTCATGATCCGTTCCGGGTTGAGCCCGGCGAAGAGCTGCAGCAGCCCCGCGTCCTCGTCGCCGACCAGCGCGTCGGCGGGCAGCCGGACGTCGTCCAGGAAGACCTGGAACTGCCTCTCGGCGGCGACGATGTCCATCAGGATCGGCCGGTACTCGAAGCCGGGGGTGTCGCGCGGCACGACGAACAGGGCGGGCTTGAGGCGGCCGGTGCGGGCGTCCTCGGTGCGGGCCACGAAGAGCACCGCGTCGGCGTGGTCGATCCCGGAGATGAACACCTTGCGGCCGGTCAGCAGCCAGTCGTCGCCGTCACGGCGGGCGACCGTGGAGATCCGGTGGGAGTTGGAGCCGGCGTCGGGCTCGGTGATGCCGAACGCCATCCGGCGGGTGCCGTCGGCGAGCCCCGG
The DNA here is from genome assembly GCF_045862635.1 of Kitasatospora sp. NE20-6. Taxonomy (NCBI): domain Bacteria; kingdom Bacillati; phylum Actinomycetota; class Actinomycetes; order Kitasatosporales; family Streptomycetaceae; genus Kitasatospora; species Kitasatospora sp. NE20-6. The sequence goes on along the minus strand of NZ_BPRL01000050.1, from coordinate 72,165 downwards.
CAGCCAGCGGCGGCGCTGCTCCCCGGTGCCGTAGCGGGCGATCACCGTGCCGCAGATCGCGGGCGACACGACGAGCATCAGCAGCGGGCAGCCGCCCGCGCCGAGCTCCTCCAGCACGATGGCCAGCTCGGTGATCCCGGCGCCGCCCCCGCCGTACTCCGCGGGCAGGTTGACGCCCAGGTAGCCGAGCTTGCCGGCCTCCGCCCACAACTCGTCGGCGTACTGGCCGGCGCGGGCCTTCTCCTGGAACCAGGCCGGGCCGAAGCGGGCGGCGAGGGCGGCGACGGCCCGGCGCAGGGCCTGCTGCTCGGGGGTCTCGACGAGGGTGCCTGCGGTGGTGCGCGGTGCGGACATGCGGGTTGTCCTTCCGGGCGGTTCGGGCGGTTCGGGAGGGTGTCGGTCCGGGCGGGTGGGCGGTTCGGGCGGGTGCCGGTCCGGGCGGTTCAGGCGGGCCGGACGACGGCGAGGACGGTGCCGGGCTCGACCTGCTGGCCGGGCACGACGCGGAGTTCGGTGAGCAGCCCGGCGGCGGGCGCGGCGACCTGGTGCTCCATCTTCATCGCCTCCAGCCAGAGCAGGGGCTGGCCGGCGGCCACGGTGTCGCCGGCCGCGACGGCCGTGCGGACGACCGTGCCCGGCATGGGGGCGAGCAGGGCTCCCGGGTCGGTGCGCACGGCCGGGTCGGGGAAGCGGTCGAGGGCGGTCAGGACGGTGGCGCCGGACGGCCCGTCGACGTACACCTGCGAACCGTGCACGGCGATGTCGAAGACCTGCCGCAGGGTGCCGGTCTCCAGCACGACCCGGCCGGGCGCGGCGGTGAGGAGGCGGGTGCCGGGGTGGTCAGCGGCGTCCAGCCCGGTGCGGGTCTGCCGGTAGCGCACCTCGGTCTCCGTGCCGTCGGCGGTGCGGTAGCGCTTGACCTGCGGCTGGGAGGGCAGGTTGCGCCAGCCCGGGGGCAGGGCGGTGCGGCGGCCCGCGGCGTCGGCGAGGGCGGCGGCGAGCGCGGCGAGCGGGGTGTGCTTGCCGTCGGCGGCGGGGTCCGCGGTGAGGTCGGCGGCGTGTTCGGCGAGGAAGCCGGTGTGCAGGCGGCCGTCGAGGAAGGCGGGGTGGCGCAGGGCCCGTACGAGGAGGTCGCGGTTGGTGGCGGGGCCGTGCAGGCGGGCGCGGGCGAGGGCGTCGGCGAGGCGCCGGGCGGCGGCCGCGCGGGTGGGTGCCCAGGCCACGGCCTTGGCGAGCATGGCGTCGTAGTGCACGGTGACGGTGGAGCCGTCGGTGACGCCGGAGTCGAGGCGCAGCCCGGCGGTGGCGGCCGGGTCGGTGGTGAACTCGGCGGTCACGCCGGGGAGTTCGATGCGGTGCACGGTGCCGGTCTGCGGCTGCCAGTCGCGGGCCGGGTCCTCGGCGTAGAGCCGGGCCTCGACGGCGTGGCCGGTGGTGGCGGGCGGCCCGGGCGGCAGCGGCTCGCCCTCGGCGACGGCGATCTGCAGGGCGACGAGGTCGAGGCCGGTGGTGCACTCGGTGACGGGGTGTTCGACCTGGAGGCGGGTGTTCATCTCCAGGAAGGCGAGCCGGCCGTCGGGGGCGAGCAGGAACTCCGCGGTGCCCGCGCCGGTGTAGCCGATCGCCCGGGCCGCGTCGGCGGCGGCGCGGTGCAGCCGTTCCCGCAGGGCGGCGGGGAGGCCGGGGGCGGGGGCCTCCTCGATCACCTTCTGGTGGCGGCGCTGGAGCGAGCAGTCGCGGTCGCCGACGGCCCACACGGTGCCGTGGGTGTCGGCCATCAGCTGCACCTCGACGTGGCGGCCGTCGGGCAGGTACGGCTCGCAGAAGACCTCGTCGGAGCCGAAGGCGGCCAGTGCCTCGGCGCGGGCCGCGGCGAGCGCGGCGGGCAGGTCGGCGAGGTCGCGGACGACCCGCATGCCGCGGCCCCCGCCGCCGGCCGCGGCCTTGACGAGGAGCGGCAGGTCGGCCTCGCCGGGCCGGTCGCCGACGGTGAGGACGGGCACCCCGGCGTCGGCCATGAGCCGTTTGGCGGCCGTCTTGGAGCCCATCGCGGCGATGGCCGCGGGCGGGGGGCCGATCCAGGTCAGTCCGGCGTCGAGGACGGCCTGCGCGAAGGCGGCGCTCTCGGAGAGGAAGCCGTAGCCGGGGTGGACGGCGTCGGCCCCGGCCGTTCGGGCGGCGGCGACGAGGAGGTCGGCGCGCAGGTAGGTGTCGGCGGGCGCCGCGCCGGGCAGCCGGACGGCGCGGTCGGCCTCCCGGACGTGCGGCGCGTCGGCGTCCGGGTCGGAGTGGACGGCGACGGTCGCGATGCCGAGGGTGCGGCAGGTCCGGAAGATCCGGCGGGCGATCTCGCCGCGGTTGGCGACCAGCACTGAGGTGATCACGACTGCACCTTTCACATCCGGAAGACGCCGTAGCCGCGGGCGCCCTCGACGGGGCCGCTGTGCACGGCGGACAGGCAGAGGCCGAGCACGGTACGGGTGTCGCGCGGGTCGACGACGCCGTCGTCGTAGAGGCGGCCGGAGAGGAACGCGGGCAGCGACTCCGCCTCGATCTGCTGCTCGACCATGGCGCGGATCGCGGCGTCGGCGTCCTCGTCGTAGGGCCGTCCCTTCGCGGCGGCGGACTGGCGGGCGACGATGGAGAGCACCCCGGCGAGCTGCTGCGGGCCCATCACGGCCGACTTGGCGCTCGGCCAGGCGAAGAGGAAGCGCGGCTCGTAGGCCCGCCCGCACATGCCGTAGTGGCCGGCGCCGTAGGACGCCCCCATCAGCACCGACAGGTGCGGCACGCGGGAGTTGGAGACGGCGTTGATCATCATGGCGCCGTGCTTGATGATGCCGCCCTGCTCGTAGGCCTCGCCGACCATGTAGCCGGTGGTGTTGTGGAGGAAGACCAACGGGATGTCGCGCTGGTTGGCGAGCTGGATGAACTGCGCGGCCTTCTGCGACTCGGCGCTGAACAGCACGCCCCGGGCGTTGGCGAGGATGCCGACGGGGTAGCCGTGCAGGGTGGCCCAGCCGGTGACGAGGCTGGTGCCGTAGAGCGGCTTGAACTCGTCGAAGTCCGAGCCGTCGACGATCCGGGCGATCACCTCGCGCGGGTCGAAGGGCACCCGCAGGTCGCCGGGGACGATGCCGAGCAGCTCCTCCTCGTCGTACGCCGGCGGCTCGGCGGCGGTGTCGGGCAGCGGGCCGTGGCGGCGCCAGTGCAGGCGCCTGACGATGCGGCGGGCGACGCGGCAGGCGTCGGGCTCGTCCTCGGCGACGTGGTCGGCGAGGCCGGAGGTGCGGGCGTGCATGTCGGCGCCGCCGAGGCGTTCCTCGTCGGCCTCCTCGCCGGTGGCCATCTTCACCAGCGGCGGCCCGCCGAGGAAGACCTTCGCCCGGTCGCGGACGAGCACGGTGTGGTCGGACATGCCCGGCACGTACGCGCCGCCGGCGGTGGAGTTGCCGAAGACGACCGCGACGGTCGGGATGCCCGCCGCGGAGAGCCGGGTGAGGTCGCGGAAGAGCGCCCCGCCGGGGATGAAGATCTCCTTCTGGCTGGGCAGGTCGGCGCCGCCGGACTCGACGAGGTTCACGAGGGGCAGGCGGTTCTGCAGGGCGATCTCGTTGGCCCGCAGGGCCTTGCGCAGCGTCCACGGGTTGCTGGCGCCGCCGCGCACCGTGGGGTCGTTGGCGGTGATGACGCACGTCGTGCCCTCGATCACGCCGATGCCGGTGACGAGGGCGGCGCCCACCGGGAAGTCGCTGCCCCAGGCGGCGAGCGGGGAGAGTTCGAGGAACGGCGAGTCCGGGTCGACGAGCAGCTCGATGCGTTCGCGGGCGAGCAGCTTGCCGCGGGTGCGGTGCCGTTCGACGTAGCGCGGGCCGCCGCCGGCCAGGGCCTTGGCGTGCTCGGCGTCGAGGGCGGCGAGCTTCTCCAGCATCGCGGCGCGGTGGGCGGCGTGGTCGGGGCCGCCGGGGTCGAGGCGGCTCGCGAGGACGGTCACAGGAGGGCCTCCGGGATGTCGAGGTGCCGGGAGCGCAGCCACTCCCCCAGTGCCTTGGCCTGCGGGTCGAAGCGGGCCTGCGAGGCGACGCCGTCACCGAGCAGGCCGGGCAGGGTGAAGTTGACGGCGCGCAGGTTCGGGAGCAGGTGCCGTTCGACGGCGAGCCCCGCGGTCTCGGGCAGCAGCCGGCGCAGCACGTCCTCGGTGAGGGTGTGGGCCAGCCACCGCCAGGCGTCCTCGGTGCGCACCCAGACGCCGAGGTTGGCGTCGCCGCCCTTGTCGCCGCTGCGGGCGCCGGCGACGAGGCCGAGCGGGGCGCGCCGGGTGGGGCCGTCGGGCGGCGGGGCGGGCAGCGGCGGGGCGGGCAGCGGCGCGAGCGCCCGGGTGAGGGCGGGCGGGGCGATCGCGAGGCGGCGGCCGTCGGGCAGCACCGCGGTGTGCGGCACGCTCCCGGCGTCGAGGTGGGCGCTCTCGAAGACCCCGTACGGGGTGCCCGGCCCGGGCGGAGCGGTGAGGTGGAAGCCCGGGTAGGAGGCGAGGCCGAGCTCGACGGCGGCGGCGGTCAGCGCCCGGCCGACGGCCCGCTCGTCGGCGTCGCGGACGGTGAGCCGCAGCAGGGCGGACGCCGTCTCCTCGGTGTCGGCGTCGGCGTGGTCGGTGCGGGCGAGGGTCCAGCGGAGGTCCGCGGGCGGCTTCGCGAGGCCGGCGGCGAGCTGACGGCGCACCAGGTCGGCCTTGGCCTCGATGTCGAGGCCGGTGAGCACGAACACGACCTCGTTGCGCCAGCCGGCGAGCCGGTTGAGCCCGACCTTGAGGGTGGGCGGCGGTGCCTCGCCGCGCACGCCCTCGATCCGCACCCGGTCCGGGCCCTGCTGGGTGAGCCGTACGGAGTCGAGGCGCGCCGTCACGTCCGGCCCGGCGTAGCGGGGGCCGGCGGTCTCGTAGAGGAGCTGGGCGGTGACGGTGTCGACGGTGACGGCGCCGCCCGTGCCGGGGTGCTTGGTGACGACGCAGCTGCCGTCGGCGTGGATCTCGGCGAGCGGGAAGCCCGGGCGGGGGTCCGCCTGCGCGCCGAGGTGCTCGCGGAACGCCGAGTGGTTGCCGCCGGTGGCCTGGGCGCCGCACTCCAGGACGTGCCCGGCGACGACGGCCCCGGCGAGTGCGTCGTGGTCGTCGGGGGTCCAGCCGAAGTGCGCCATGGCGGGCCCGGCGACGAGGGCGGCGTCGGTGACGCGGCCGGTGACGACGACGTCGGCGCCGCCGCGCAGGCAGGCGGCGATCCCGGCGGCGCCGAGGTAGGCGTTGGCGGCGAGCAGGCCCGGCCGGGGGCCGAACTCGGCGGCCCGGTCGAGCAGGTCGTCGCCGAGCACGTGGCCGACCTTCAGGTCGAGGCCCTGCCGGGCGGCGAGTGCGCCGACCGCCTCGGCGAGGCCGGCGGGGTTGAGGCCGCCCGCGTTGACGACGAGCCGGACGCGCCGCTCGGCGGCGAGGGCGAGGCAGGTCTCGGCCTGCCGCAGGAACGTCCTGGCGTAGCCGAGGGCGGTGTCCTTGAGGCGGTCGCGGGCGAGGATGAGCATGGTGAGTTCGGCGAGGTAGTCGCCGGTGAGGACGTCCAGCGGCCCCCCGGTGAGCATCTCCTCGAACGCGGCGAACCGGTCGCCGTAGAACCCTGACGCATTGCCGATCCGCAGCACGGCCCGCCTCCCCTGCCCTGGTCGTGCAGCAGCGTGGCACCCGGCCCGAGATAAATCAAGCATGCATGCTTGTTTTCAGGGCGGAGGCAGCACCCGGCCCGCCCCCTCCTGCGACCGTCGGCGATGGACGGCGATGGACGGCGATGGACGGCGATCGCGATGCCCATCACCGTCGGTAACGGCGGGCCGGGACACGGCAGGTGGAACCCGGCCGGGCATGGCGGAACTACCGGAGACGGGTCGCGGTCCGGACAAGGTCGGCGACGGCTCTGGAGCGGCTGTGCGGCGGCCAGGCGATCACGGTGGTGACTGTCGGCGCGTCCAGCACGGGCACGGCGGCGAGGTCGCCGTGCAGTTGAGCTCGGCACGACTCCGGTGAGACCGCGCAGGCCCGGCCGAGCGCGACGAGCTGCAACAGCTGCGCGTGGTCGCGGACCTGCGGGCCGGGGCCGGGCGGGTAGGTGCCGTCGGGGTCGGGCCAGCGCGGCAGGGGCAGGTCCGGCAGCCCGGTGATGTCGGCCATGTGCACATGGGTCCGGACGGTGAGCGGATGCCCGGCCGGCAGGACCACCACCTGACCCTCCGTGTCGAGTTCTTCGGTGTGGAACCCGGCCGTCGAGTCGAACGGCCGGTGCAGCAGCGCCACGTCGGCCCGGCCCTCGCGCAGAAATCGTCCCTGCTCGGCCGGGCCGCACAGGATGACGTCGACGGGGACCGCGCCGGGTTCGGCGGCGTACGCGTCCAGCAGTTTCGCCAGCAGTTCGCGGGACGCGCTGGCCTTCGTGACCAGGACCAGACCGGGGCGGCCGGCCGCGGGAAGGGCGGCGCGGCGGGTCCGGCGCTCGGCCGCGTCGACCGCGTCGAGGGCCGCCCGGCCCTCGGCCAGCAGTACCGAGCCGGCCTCGGTCAGCGTGACGGTGCGGCTGGTCCGGTCCAGCAGCGCCGCCCCGAGCCGGCGTTCGAGCTGCTGGATCGCCCGCGACAGAGGCGGCTGTGCCATCCCGAGCCGCTGCGCGGCGCGCCCGAAGTGCAACTCTTCGGCGACAGCGACGAAGTAGCGCAGTTCCCTGGTCTCCATCCGGCCACGGTACTCCGGATCAATACCCGGACGGTATCGCCGCCCACCCAATCGGTCCTGGACCCCCGCCGGGTCCGACAGCAGCATGGTCCCCATGAGCGAACGAACGATTGCGCTGGTCACCGGCGCGAACAAGGGAATCGGCTACGAGATCGCCGCAGGCCTGGGCGCCCTCGGCTGGAGCGTCGGCGTCGGCGCCCGCGACGATCAGCGCCGCAGGACCGCGGTGGAGCAACTGCGCGCGGCCGGCGTCGACGCGTTCGGCGTACCGCTGGACGTGACCGACGACGCGAGCGCGACCGCCGCCGCACGGCTGATCGAGGAACAGGCCGGGCGCCTCGACGTGCTCGTCAACAACGCCGCCATCACCGGCGGCATGCCGCAGGAGCCCACCCGCGTCGACCCCGCCACCATCCGCACGGTCGTGGAGACCAACGTCATCGGCGTCATCCGCGTCACCAACGCGATGATGCCGCTGCTGCGCCGCTCCGCCTCACCGCGGATCGTGAACATGTCCAGCAGTGTCGGCTCCCTCGCCCGGCAGTCAGGAACCGCCGGTGAGCTGACCACGGGTCCGGTGGCCGCGGCGTACTCGCCGTCGAAGACGTTCCTGAACGCCGTCACCCTCCAGTACGCCCGGGAGCTGAGCGGCACGAACATCCTGATCAACGCCGGCTGCCCCGGCTACGTCGCCACCGACCTCAACGGCTTCCGCGGCGTGCGCACCCCCGAACAGGGCGCGGCCATCGCCATCACACTCGCGACCCTGCCCGACGACGGCCCCACAGGCCAGTTCTTCGACGACGCCGGCGTCGTGCCCTGGTGAAGTGCACGGCGGTCGTCACCCGCCGGGGTGAGGTCGTTTCGCCCGCGCGTCTCGAACAGGTTCATCGACGGCGGCCGCCGCCCCGGCCGGCACTCCGGCGCCCGGGGCAACGCTCCGCACCGCCACCGGTTCCACCATGAACGGCAATCCACCACAGGTTGCAAGCAGCGTGACCATCCGGTTCCGACCATCGTGACCCGGGGATCCGCACCGCAGGGTCACTACACACCCATGGGCGGGATCATCGGCCTGGGAGACGCGGAGTTCCGGCTGCCCTTGCTGATCGGCGTGTTCGGCTCCGCCGCGCTGTCGGCCGTCATCTTGAACAAGGCGATGAGCCTGGTCGTGGTCAAGGTCGCCCGGCACGCCCGGCCCTCGGCTCCGTGAGGCCGGACTCTCCGTGACGAACCCCCGCAGCACTGGCCCGTTCGATCCTCCACCTGCCCACGTGACCATCTCTGTGGCCACCTACCGCTTCCGGTCACATACCGTCGGCAGGAGCCGGATCGGCGCCACGGACGTACAGCCGGTGAGGCGGAGCGGATCCGGGGTCAGGAGGGCCATTCGGGCTCGGAGACGGTCGCGCCGAGCGCGTCGAGGAGCACCTGGGCGGGCTGGGACGCGGGCGGCTTGCCGTACACGGCGGCGACGACCCGTCGGCGCATGCCGGAGATCCGTTCGAGCCTGACGCCGGGATGCCGGTTGGCGAGGAGGGTGAGCCCGGGCAGCAGGCTCACGCCGAGCCCGGCCGCGACGAGTGCCTGCACGGCGACGTAGTCGTCCGTCTCGAACTCGACGACCGGCGAGAACCCGGCCCGTCCACAGGCCGCGACGAGATTCTCGCGGCAGCGTTCGCACCCGGCTATCCAGCGGGTCTCGGCGTAGGTGGCCAGCTCCGCCAGGGGCCCGTCCCAGGAGCGGTCCGCCGGTGTGACCATGTACAGCGGTTCGTCGAGGAGCGGTGTCATGGTGGTGTCGCGCCGATCGCGCTGGGGCGGATCGCCGTGCTCGAAGATCAGCGCCACGTCGACGTCGTTGTTGCGCAGGGCGCTGAGCGCGTCCGGTGGTTCGGCTTCGACGAAGGTCAGCTGGATGCCGGGGTGCTGGGCGGAGATGCGCGCGGCCGCGAGCGGTACCAGGGTGGCCATCGCCGAGGGAAAGGCGGCCAGGCGGACCCGGCCGGCGCGCAGCCCGGCGAGCTCGTCCAGTTCGGCGTGCACCGATTCGACCTGCGCGAGGATCGACTCGGCGCGGTCCACCAGCAGCCGGCCGGCCTCGGTGAGCCGGATGCCGCGGCCCATCCGCTGCAGCAGCGGCACGCCGGCCTCCGCCTCCAGCTTGGCGAGTTGATGGCTCACCGACGGCTGGGCGTAGTGCAGCACCTCCGCCGCCGCCGTGATCGAACCTTCACGGGCGACGGCCACCAGCACACGCAACCGACTCAAGTCGATCATGTGTAAATCATAGCCTGCGTCGATGAAAGCCTCGAAAACGCGCATTGGACCGTCATCAGGCCTGCTGGAAGGGTGAGTTGAGACGCAGATGCGAGAGATCCCGACCGCGGACGTTGCGTCGACGATCTCGCCCCCCTTCAGCGTGCCCGCCTCCCGGGCACGGAGAGGAGACGTTGCATGACCACGGCTGCAAATCCGCCGTCGCGACCGGTGTCGGTGAGCGACACCGCGGCACGGACCCTGGCGAACGCCACCAAGAGCGTTCCGCAGATGGCCTCCATCACGCCGCGCTGGCTGGTGCACCTCATGTCCTGGGTGCCGGTCGAGGCCGGCATCTACCGGGTGAACAAGGTCGTTCACCCCGAGTCGGTGCGCATCGAGTGCGACAACTTCGACGAGTCGCCGCTGCCCGACACCTTCGTCGACTACGCACGGGAGCCCCGGGAGTACCGGCTCAAGGCCGTCCAGACGGTCCTCGACATCCACACCCGGATAGCCGACCTGTACTCCAGCCCGCACGACCAGACCGCCCAGCAACTGCGCCTGACCATCGAGGCGGTGAAGGAGCACCAGGAGGGCGAGCTGATCAACAGCCCGGAGTACGGGATGTTGAGCAGCGTGGCGGACACGCAGCGGATGCCCACGCTGACGGGCCCTCCGACGCCGGACGACCTGGACGCCCTCATCACGAAGGTGTGGAAGCAGCCCGCCTTCTTCCTCACCCACCCGGAGGGGGTCGCCGCGTTCGGCCGGGAATGCACCCGGCGCGGTGTTCCGCCGGCGACGGTGAGCATGTTCGGCTCGCAGTTCCTGACCTGGCGCGGCCTGCCGATCATCCCGTCGGACAAGGTCCCGCTGGAGAACGGCAGGACGAAGTTCCTGCTGCTGCGCACCGGTGAGTCGCGCCAGGGCGTGGTCGGCCTGTTCCAGCCCGGGCTCTCGGGGGAACAGGGGATGGGCCTGTCGGTGCGCTTCATGCAGATCGACCGAAGCGCCATCGCCTCCTACCTGATCTCCCTGTACTGCTCGCTCGCGGTGCTGACCGAGGACGCGCTCGCGGTGCTCGACGACGTCGAGGTGGACAAGTTCCATGACTACGCCCCCGTTTACCGGTGACGAGGCCGCCCCGGCGTGGCTGCCGGACGAGGCGACGCTGAGCCGGCTGGCCGGGGAGTTCTTCCGAGCCCTCCCCGGGCAGTCCCCGGAGTCCGGGACCCCGGCTCACGACGGCCTGTCGGGGTGGCCGTCGCCGGCTGGCCTCCCGGCGGCCGACCCGCCTCCTCCGGCGCCGACCGCCGGGACGAGCCTGCCGTCGGGGCCACCGCCGACCAGCGCCCCGGCCGCCTACGCGGCGGGTGCGCCCGGTGGTGCCGGACCCGCTCCGGAGCTGCGGGCGCTGCCGGCGCGGCCGGTGACACCCGGGCCGCCCCCGGTCGCGTCGCCGGTCACGCCTCCGGCCGCGTCGCTTGCCGCACCGGCCGCACCGGCCGCACCGGCCCGGCCGTCGGACACCGGGCCGTACTACTTCCTCACCGAGGCACCCGGGTACCCCGCGAAGGCACCGGAGCTCCCCGGCTTCGGACACCTGGGGCTCCCGCCCCTCTTCGTGCCCGCGGCGCCGGCGGCCACGACCTCGCCGTACTACTTCGTCCAGGAGCCCGACGCCGGCGACACGGCCGGTGCACCCGCGGGGCTGCCGATCGACCGGCACCCGGCCTTCGACGTGCGGGCCGTGCGCCGGGACTTCCCGATCCTGTCCGAGCTGGTCAACGGCCGCCCGCTGATCTGGCTGGACAACGCCGCGACCACGCAGAAGCCGCGCGCGGTGATGGACCGGCTGGTGGAGTTCTACTCACGGGAGAACTCCAACATCCACCGGGCGGCCCACGAGCTGGCCGCCCGGGCGACGGACGCCTACGAGGGCGCGAGGAACACCGTCGCCCGGTTCGTCGGAGCGGGCTCCGCCGAGGAGATCGTGTTCGTCCGGGGCACCACCGAGGCGATCAACCTGGTGGCCAAGGCGTGGGGGCCCCGGCACATCCGGGCGGGGGACGAGATCGTCGTCTCCCACCTGGAGCACCACGCCAACATCGTGCCCTGGCAGATGCTGGCGGAGCAGACCGGTGCGGTGATCAAGGTGATCCCGGTCGACGACGACGGGCAGCTGCTGCTCGACGAGTACGCCGCGCTGCTGTCCGACCGCACCAGGCTGGTCGCGGTCACCCAGATGTCCAACGCGCTCGGCACCGTCGTGCCGGTCGAGCAGGTCATCGAGATCGGGCACCGGGCCGGGGCACGCGTCCTGATCGACGCGGCGCAGTCCGTTCCGCACCTGCCGATCGACGTCACGGCGCTGGACGCGGACTTCCTGGTCTTCTCCGGGCACAAGCTGTTCGGACCGACCGGGATCGGCGTGCTCTACGCCAAGCGGGAGGTCCTTGAGGACATGCCTCCGTGGGAGGGCGGCGGCAACATGATCACCGACGTGACCTTCGAGCGGTCCAGCTACCAGCCGCCGCCGGGTCGCTTCGAGGCCGGCACCGGCAACATCGCCGACGCGGTGGGGCTGGCCGCGGCCATCGACTACGTCGAACGCATCGGCCTGCCGAACATCGCCGCCTACGAGCACACCCTGCTCGAACACGCCACCGAAGGACTGCGCGGCGTGCCCGGGCTCCGGCTGGTCGGCACGGCCCGGCACAAGGCGAGCATCGCGTCGTTCGTCCTGGACGGCTACGAGCCGGCCGAGGTCGGCACCGAGCTCAACAAGGAGGGCATCGCGGTGCGTTCGGGTCACCACTGCGCGCAGCCGATCCTGCGCCGCTACGGCCTGGAGGCCACCGTCCGGCCGTCGTTCGCCTTCTACAACACGCACGAGGAGGTGGACACGCTGGTCGCGGTGGTCCACCGGCTCGCGGAGCGCCGCGGCAGGCGCCGCTGACCCGTGCTCCCCGACGGCCCGGACCGCACCGCGGTCCGGGCCGTCGTCACATCCCGCCGCGCCCCGGTCTACCCGGTCTACCCGGCCTCGCCCGCGCGGAAGGCGCGCCGGTAGGCGGCGGGCGTGGTGCGCAGGGCCTCGTGGAAGCGCCGGCGCAGGTTGACGGCCGAGGAGAGGCCGACCCGGCGCGCGATGGTCTCCACCGGCAGGTCGGTCTCCTCCAGCAGCGCCCGGGTGGCCGCCAGCCGCCGGTCCAGCAGCCAGCGTCCGGGGCTGATGCCCAGTTGCTCGGTGAAGCGCCTGGTCAGCGTGCGGGCGGAGACCTGGGAGCGGGCCGCCATCTCGGCGACGCCGACCGGCTGGTCCAGCCGCCCGGCCAGCCACTCCAGCAGCGGGGCCAGCGAGTCGGCGACCGGTCCGGAGGTGGGCAGTTCGGCGTACTGCAGCTGGCATCCCTCGCGGTGCGGCGGCATCACCATCTGCCGGGCGATCCGCAGCGCGTGCGCGGCGCCCTGGTCGGTGCGCACCAGGTGCAGGCAGAGGTCCACGCCGGCCGCCGACCCGGCGCTGGTGGCGACGTCGCCGTGGTCCACGTACAGCACTGCGGGGTCGACCCGGACCTGCGGGAACCGGGTGGCCAGTTCGGCGGCCCGGGCCCAGTGGGTGGCGGCCCGCCGGCCGTCCAGCAGTCCGGCGGCGGCGAGCACGAAGGCACCCGAGCAGATGCCGACGATCCGCGCGCCGCGCCGGTGCGCCCGGCGGACCGCCGCGACCACCGCGGGCGGCACCTCGGTGCCGGCCGGCTGCTGCCAGCCGGGGACGAGCACGGTGTCCGCGTGCTCCAGCGCGTCCAGGCCCGCCGCGACCAGCAGGTCGTAGCCGACCCGGGTGCGCACCGGGCCGGGGTGCTCGGTGCAGACCTCGAACGTGTAGCGGTCGGGGACCGCCGGGCCGTGGTCGCCGAACACCTCGGTCGCGCAGGCCAGCAGGAAGGTCGACTGCGGGGGCTGCAGCAGGGCCACGACCCGGTGCAGCGCAGGGGGTTTCGGTGGCGGACGGAGCGTCATGGCGTGAAAGTACCCCATCATGTCGTTCGGGACACTGGGACGGCCGATTGGTCCAGACCAGTATCGGTGCCGTGACCACCGAACAGACCCGGACGCAGTTCCGGAAGCAGGCCCGGGCGACCCGGACCGATCCGCCGACCCCCCGACCCCCGGCCCGGCCGCCGCTGTGGGACCGGGGCTTCACCCTCTACTTCACCGCCCGCACGGTCTCGCTGGTCGGCGACGCGATGATGCCGGTGGCCGCCGCACTCGCGGTCGGCGCGCTGTACGGGATCTCCGGCGTCGGCATCGTCCTCGGCACCTGGACCGGGACGGTCGTCGCCCTGGTCCTGTTCGGCGGGGTGCTCGCCGACCGGATCGGCGCGCGCCGGATGATGGTCGGCGCGGACCTCGCCCGGGTGCTCACCCAGGGCGCGCTGGCCGCCGCGTTCTTCGCCGGGACGCCGCCGTTCTGGCTGCTGGTGACCATGGCGGCACTGGCCGGGGCGGCCACCGCGATGTTCCAGCCGGGCGTCAACGGGATGGTCCCGCTGATCGCCCGCGATCCGCAGCGGGCCAACGCCACGCTCAAGGTGGCCGACGCGCTCGCCCAACTGCTCGGCCCGGCCCTGGCGGGGCTGCTGATCGCCCTGACCGGCGCCGGCACGGTGTACGCGATCGACGCCGGCACCTTCCTGCTCAGCGCCCTCTGCCTGGCCCTCGTCCGGCTCGCCCCGGCCGGCGCCGGCTCCCCTCCCTCCGGCTCTCCCCCCAGCGGCAGTTCACTCCGTCGCGACCTGCGCCAGGGCTGGCACGAGTTCCGCGCACGCACCTGGATGTGGGCGGTGATCCTGATCTGGGTGGGCTACGGCGTCCTGCTCTTCGGCCCGCTCGTACCGCTCGGCTCGGCGCTGATCGACGACCGGCTCGGCCCGGACGCCTACGGCCTGGCGGTCTCCTTCCTCGGCGCCGGAACGGTGCTCGGCGGCCTGCTGGCACTGCGGCTGCGCCCGGCCCGGCCGCTGGCCGCCGGAGCGGTGGCGATGGCGCTGTACACCGTGCTGCCGCTCTGCATCGCGCTGGACGCCGGCCTGCCGGTCCTGCTGGCGGGCCACGTCCTCGGCGGCGGCGCCTGGGCGTTCTGGTCGGTGATGTGGGCGACCAGCGTGCAGACCCACACCCCGCCCGCGGTCCTCAACCGGGTCACCGCGTACGAGCTGGCCGGCTCGGTGTCCGGGATCGCGCTCGGCCAGATCCTGGCGGGGCCGGCCACCGCGCTGGCCTCCCCGGAGCGGCTGCTGCTCGTGTCGGCGGGCGCCTGCCTGGCGGGCTGCGCGGCACTGTTCGCGACCCCGGCGATCCGCACGCTGCGCCGCGCCGACCCCGCGGACGGCGGCGAGCCGGGGGCGCCGGACGGCCCGGACGGCCCGGACGGAGGATGAACGGGTCCGGGGCCCGCCCGCTCCGGCCGGGACGATCAGGCTTCCGACCCGGCGTCTTCGGATGGGAAGAACAGATCCTCGATCCGGCTCCCGAACACGGCGGCGATCTTGAACACCAGGGGCAGGCCCGGGGCGGAGGACACGTGCAGCTCACGCGCGGTGGCCGGCCGCTCGAACCTCAGGTGCGCGGGCCGTCCGATCGACGTCGTCCCACCCCACCCGAAGGCCCGTCACCGAACGGACGCGGCACAGGACGCCCGCGCGGGACCGTCTCCGTGGAGAGGCTGGGGACAACCGGAACGGCTTCACGACGATCTCACGGCGGCCTCCGGGCCCGCCCCGGCCGGACCCCCGGAAGCAGGCTCAGGACAGGACGTGACCCTGCGAGGGGGTGGCCGTGACCGTGTGGCCGTCGGGGCCCACGGGGGTGGCGGACGCGTCGGGGCCACCGAGGTTGGCCGCGGACACGTACACCGTGTCGGACGCCCGGTCGAAGTACAGCTGCGCACTGTCCGCCGTGACGAGCGACGCGTCCAGCTCGTCGTCCCGCACCCAGGAGGCGCCGGGCGGCATGAACGGCGCGAGCGGCGCGGGAACCCGCCAACCGGCATGCCACGGTCCGGTAGCGGCCCCCTGCAGCGGCGGTGACGGTTCGGGAGTCATCGGCCGCTCGCCGAGCAGGCGGGCCACCTGCCCCGGGGCCAGGTGCGCCACGATGTCGTAGTAGTAGTCCGTCGGCCCGATCGGAAGCCGGTCCCCGGGCACGGCGGACGAGGTCTGCACCCAGTGTGCCGAGACGACCGGCCCGAGCAGCACGAGATCCCGCCCCACCCACGTGAGGTCCGTCGACACCTCCGGCGGCTTGTGCGCCCCTGCCGCCACGGACCTGTCGGACTCCCGCTCCAGCCACACCCCGCCGACCGCCAGTGGCGCCGCGGCCGCGGCACCCAGGAGCAGGAATCCCCTGCGTCGCACTACCACTCCCCGCCTCGATGGTCGGCCCATTCGATCACGCCGGCCCCACGAGGTCCAGGCTGCGGCCTCGGGTCAGGCCCCGCCGGACGCACCGTCACACGCCGCCGCGGCCACCGCCGCGCGGGTCTCACGCGGTCGGGCCGGGTCGGGACCGGGCGCGGAAGGTGCGGCGGTAGGTGTCCGGGGGGACGCCGACGGTCCGGTTGAAGTGGCGGCGCAGGGTGGTGGCGGTGCCCATGCCGGTGGCGGCGGCGACGGCGTCGACGCTGTCGTCGGTGTTCTCCAGCAACTCCTGGGCGCGGCGGATCCGCTGGGTGAGGAGCCACTGCAGCGGGGTGGTGCCGGTGGCCGCCCGGAAGTGGCGGCCGAGGGTGCGCGAGCTCGTCCGGGCCCGGCGTGCCAGGTCGTCCACGGTCAGCGGCCGGTCGAGGCGTTCGAGCACCCAGGGGAGGAGGGCGGCGAGCGGGTGGTCGTCCTGGGCGGGCACCGGGGTGGTGACGAACTGCGCCTGGCCGCCGGCCCGGAGCGGTGGCACGACGAGGCGGCGGGCGACGGCGTTGGCGACCGACGAGCCGTGGTCGAGGCGGACGAGGTGCAGGCAGAGGTCCAGTGCGGCGGCCTTGCCGGCGGAGGTGAGCACGGTGCCGTTGTCGACGTAGAGCACGTCCGGGTCGACCTCGACCCGGGGGTGACGGTCGGCCAGCTCCGCGGTGTGCGCCCAGTGCGTGGTCGCCCGCCGCCCGTCGAGCAGGCCGGCCGCGGCCAGGACGAAGGCGCCGGTGCAGAGGGAGGCCACGCGCGCGCCCGCCGCGTGGGCCGCGCGGACCGCGTCGACCAGGTCGGCGGGCGGCGGCACGTCGACGTCGGCCCAGCCGGGGACGATCACGGTGTCGGCGTGCCGGAGCCGGTCGAGCCCGGCGTCGGGCTCCAGCCGGAACCGGCCGACCCGCACGGCGTCCGGCCCGCAGACGGCCAGGTCGTACCAGGGAACCGTGACGGCGGCCGGTGCGGGGCCGAAGACCTCGTACGCCACGGCGAGTTCGAAGTGCAGCATCCCGTCGGTGACGGCCAGTGCGACAGTTCCCATGTCCGGAATTGTACGCACCGTGGCGTTCCGGACACTCACGACGGGACACCTTTCCCCACCAGAATGTTCACGGTTGAACATTCGGCACGGAGGGGAACCCCATGGGATCGGCGCACAAGGTAGCGGTGTTCGGCGCGTACGGGCACACCGGGCGGTTCGTGGTGGCGCAGCTGCGGGAGCGCGGGTTCGTCCCGGTCGCATCCGGGCGCGACGCCGTGAAGCTGAAGGCGCTGGCGGCGTCCGGCCCCGGTCTGGAGATCCGGACGGCGTCGGTCGACGACCCGGCCTCGCTCGACCGGGCCCTGGCCGGCACGGCGGCCGTGATCAACTGCGCCGGGCCGTTCGCCACGACCGCCGCCCCCGTGATCGAGGCGGCCCTGCGCGCCGGGATCCCCTACGTGGACGTGGCGGCCGAGATCGAGGCCAACCTCGACACCTTCACGCACTTCGCGGAGCGTGCCCGTGCCGCGGGGGTGGTCGTCGTCCCCGCGATGGCGTTCTACGGCGGCCTCGGCGACCTGCTGGCCACCGCGGCGGCGGGCGACCGGACGGCGGCCGACGAGGTGCACATCGCGTACGGGCTGAACGGCTGGCACCCCACCGAGGGCACCCGGGTGGCGGGTGCGGTCTCCCGGGAACGGCGGAACGGCCGGCGCATCCGCTTCTCGGACGGGCGGCTGGAGTACCGCGACGACGCCCCGCCCGC
The DNA here is from genome assembly GCF_045862635.1 of Kitasatospora sp. NE20-6. NCBI lineage: Bacteria > Bacillati > Actinomycetota > Actinomycetes > Kitasatosporales > Streptomycetaceae > Kitasatospora > Kitasatospora sp. NE20-6. The sequence continues at coordinate 54,922 of NZ_BPRL01000050.1, read as the reverse complement.
CCTCGACTGGGACTTCCCCGAGCCGCTGGGCACCCGGGCCGTCATCGGCGAGTTCACGATGGCCGACGTCGTCACCGTGCCCAGCCACCTGTCCGTCCCCGAGGTGCGCACCTACATGACGGTCGAGGCCGCGGGCGACCTGTCGTCCCCGGACACTCCGGCGCCGACCGCGGTCGACGAGCACGGGCGGTCCGCGCAGACCTTCCTCGTCGACGTCGTCGTGCGCTCCGGCGGCACCGAGCGGCGCGCCACGGCCCGGGGCCGCGACATCTACGCCGTCACCGCGCCGCTCGCGGTGGAGGCGGTGGGGCGCATCCTCTCCGGGCGGACCAGGGCGGTCGGCGTCGTCTCCGCCGGGGCGGCCTTCGACGCGGCCGACTTCCTCCGCGCGCTCTCCGCGCACCTGTCCGTCGACCTGCCCGGGTAGCGGCCGGGAGACGGACGGCGGACCCGGGGCGGGGCGGGCCCTGCGCGACGTCCGGCCCGCTCCCGACGACCGCTCCGACGGCGAAGCACCCTGCCGCGAGGGGCTCGTCCGTGGCCGAAGCCGCACACCGCTCACTGTCCGTAATCGTCACGGTGGGCTGCGGTACCGCCGATGGCGCAGCGGATCCGGAGATTCCCACCCGCCCGGCCGAACCTCGCGCGTGCCCGGAGGACCGCTGCGCTTCCCCGTGCCAAGACTTGGTCGCGGGCGCCGCCCGGCCGGCATGCCGCCGGCCCGGCGTCCAGGAACCATCTCAGGCACGTCCCCTCCCGAATTGGAGAAGACCGTGAAGGACATCCGCAGGGCTCTCGCGCTGACCGGCGTCGCCGGTGTACTCGTGCTCGGTACCGCCGGCGTGGCGAACGCCGACGCCACGGCCACCGGCACCGCCATCGGTTCGCCCGGCATCCTCTCCGGCAACGTCATCCAGGTCCCGATCCACATCCCGATCAACCTCTGCGGGAACAGCATCAACCTGATCGGCCTGCTCAACCCGACTGCCGGGAACGTCTGCACGAACAGCTGAGCCCTCTGCGCCCCGGCGCCCCCCGCACGGCCCGAACGAGGGCTGTGCGGGGGGCGCCGGTACGCGAGGGCCCGTCAGGCCTGTTCCTCCACCGCGCGGACGACGAGCTCGCACAGCTCGTGGGTGGCCAGGGCGTCCCGCGCGGAGAGCACCTTGCCGGCCCGGACGGACTCCAGGAAGGCGAGCACGACCTGCTCGATGCCGCGCTGGCGCGAGACCGACACCCAGTCACCGCGGCGGCGGACGGTGGGCTGGCCGCGGTGGTCGACGACCTCGGCGAGGTTGCGCACCTCGCGCTTGGAGTCGCCGCCGGAGACCTCCAGCACCTCCTCCGTGGAGCCGCTCATGCGGTTCATGATGCCGAGCGCGGTGAAGCCGCCGCCCGCCAGGGTGAGCACCACGTGCTCCAGCAGGCCGTTGCGGCTGCGCGAGCGGACGTCGACGTGCTCGATCTCCCCGGGCACCAGGAAGCGCAGGGTGTCGACGACGTGGACGAAGTCGTCGTACACGACCGTCCGGGCGGCCTCCGGCAGCCCCTCCCGGTGCTTCTGGAGGACGATCAGGTCACGCGGGCGCTCCAGGGCGAGCAGGTAGCCGGGGGCGTGCCGGCGGTTGAAGCCCACCATGAGCGAGCGCCCCTCCTGCTCGGCCAGCTCGACGAGGTGCCGGGAGCCCTCCAGGGTGTGGTCGAGCGGCTTGTCGACGTACACGTCGACGCCGGCCGTCAGCAGCCGCTCGACGATCGGCACGTGCTGGTCCGTCGAGGCGTGCACGAAGGCGGCCCGCACGCCGCTGTCGATGAGCTCGCCGAGGTCGGTGAAGCGGTGCGCGATGCGGTGGGCGTCGCCGATGCGGTCGAGCTTGGCGCGGTCCCGGGTCATCAGGCGCAGGTCCAGCCCGGGCTGGGCGGCGAGCACCGGGAGGTAGGCCTTCTGCGCGATGTCGCCGAGGCCGATCACCGCCACCGGAAGGGCGGTGCTGTCGAGGTCGTGGTCCTGACTCACGGAACGCTCCTGCTGAGGGTGCGGTGGCCCCTCTGTGGCGGACCCACGGGGGCCGGGCCGCCCAGCAGCATATGCCAGGAGCGCCGGTGAGCAGCGGGAACGCGAAAAGATCCGGCCGTCCCGGCCGGCCGTCACCACGTCCCACCGCAGGCCTGACCGCCGGGCGCCGGGCTTCCCCGGGGCCGCCCGGGGCGCACGGCCCGGAGCCCTCCCGGGCTTCCCGGTGTGGCCGGTCGGGGATCCGTGCGCGTACGGTTCGAACCGTGTCCAGTACTCCGGCAGGCCGGCACCCGGACCGGCACCCGGCCGCGGCCGGGCCCCGATGAGCGGGGCGCTGCAGGCCGTCGACCCGACGAGCGGGTCCTCGCTGCTCGCCGCCTTCGGCGCCCTGGCCGTCCTGGTGGCGCTCTTCGCCGAGTCGGGGCTGCTGGTGGTGGGATTCTTCCTCCCCGGCGACACCCTGCTGCTGCCCGCCGGGGTGCTCTGCGCCACCGGCGACGGCTCCGGGCCCCACCTGTCGCTCTGGCAGGTGATGCTGTGCGCCGCCGTCGGGTCGGTGGCCGGCGCGCAGCTCGGCTTCCTGATCGGGCGCCACGGCGGACGGACCGCGCTGGCCCGCACCAGGAGCGGACGCCTGAGATCGGCGGCGGCCCGGGGCGAGGCGCTGCTGCGCCGCTACGGCTACCGCAAGGCGATCGTCCTGGGCCGCTTCGTGCCCGTGGTCCGGACGGTGCTCGGCCCGCTGGCGGGCATGCTGGACGTGCCCACGCGCACCTTCACCGTCTGGCAGATCGTCGGCAGCCTGCTGTGGTCGCAGAGCATGGTGCTGGCCGGGTACTGGCTGGGCGCCGCCGTCCCGGGGATCGAGCACTACCTGTGGCTGCTGGTGGCGGCGGCCGTGGTGGTGTCGCTCCTGCCGCTGCTGTTCCGCTCGCGCAAGGACAGCCCTCCCGGGTGATCCGGCCTCGGCGGCGGCGCGGTCGGCGGCCCGGGCGGCGGCGCGGCCCGGGGCCCGCGGGGCGGTGGCGGGCCGTCGGCGGGCCGCGGCCAGCCGTGCCGGGTGAGCCAGCGGGTGCAGGCGGCGAGCCAGTCGGCCTGCGGGCCGGTCTGCGGGCCGCCGGGGCCGCCCGGGCCGCCGGACGGGGCGATGTGGAGCTCGAAGTCGATGGCGTTGCGGGCGAGTTCCCGGGCGTAGCGCAGCGAGTGGGTGACGGGCAGGACGGCCGTGTCACCGGGGTGCCAGAGGAAGGTCGGCGGGGTGCGTTCGCGGACGAGGTTCTCGGCGCTCAGGGCCCGGCGGTCGGCGACCGTGTGGCAGGGGCCGAGGAGCCGCTCCGTGGCGGCGTGGTCCGTGTGGTGGGCGAGCGAGACGAGGGGGCCGTGCAGGACGGCGAGGTCGGGCGGGTGGGGCCCGGTGGCGAGGAGCGCGGCGAGGTGCCCGCCGTCGCCGAACCCGAGGACGGCGACCCGGGCCGGGTCGACCGGCACGTGGTGGCCGCCGGCGCGGACCGACTCCAGGGCGTGCCGCGCGTGCACGAGCGGCCCGGGGTGGCGTCCCGGCCCGGCGGGCGTCTCCAGGGTGAACACGTGCAGGCCGTGCCGGGTGAGGGCGTCGACCGCGGGGCGCGGGTCGGTGCGGGCGGGCCCGCCGTAGGCGTGGCCCGGCAGCACGAGGACCGCGGGCGCGGTGGCGTCCGGGTCGTGCCGTGAGCGCGTGACCGACAGGTGCATGGGGCGGTCCTCCGTCCGGTGCGGGCGGGCGGTCACCCGGGCCGCGGACCGCCGGCGGGCGGTCCGCGGCCCGGGGAGCGCCCGGGGGGGGTCAGGCGTGGCGGGCGCGGTGGGCCGCGATGGTGTCGCGCAGCCACAGGGCGCTCTGCTTCGGGATGCGCTCCTGGGTCTCGTAGTCGACGCGGACGATGCCGAACCGCTTGTCGTAGCCGTACGCCCACTCGAAGTTGTCGAGCAGCGACCACACGAGGTACCCGCGGACGTCGGCGCCGCGCGAACGGGCCTCGGCGACGGCCGCCAGATGGGAGGCGAGGTACGCGGTGCGGTCCGCGTCGGCGACGAAACCGGACGCGTCCGGCTTGTCGTCGTACGCGGCGCCGTTCTCGGTGATCACCAGCGGGATGCCGGGGTAGTCGCGCGCGATCCTGGTCAGGAGGTCCGCGAAGTCGTCCGGCATGACCTCCCAGTCCAGGTGCGTGGTGGGGCGGTCGCCCATCGGCAGGCCGCGGGTCACGGGCAGGCCGTCCGGGGTGGTGGTGGAGCCGTCCTCCGCGGTGCCGGACGCCCTGAAGGAGCGGTAGTAGTTGACCCCCAGCGTGTCGATCGGCGTGGAGATGATCTCCAGGTCGCCGTCCTCGACGGGGATCCGCACCCCGCGGGCCGCCAGGTCGGCGACGAGGTCCTCCGGGTAGGAGCCGCGCAGCACCGGGTCGAGGTAGAAGCGGAAGCCGAGCGCGTCCGCACGGCGGGCGGCCTCCCGGTCCAGGTCGGAAGCGCTCGCCGGGACGGTGTTGCTCAGGATGTGCGTCACCGCGATGTCGAGCGGGCGCGTCGCGGCGGCCCGCAGGCGCTGCGCCGCGAGGCCGTGCGCGAGGTGCAGGTGGTGCACGGCGGCCACGCCGTCCGCGAAGTTCCGCCGCCCGGGGGCGTGGACGCCCTCGACGTAGCCGAGCATCGCGGAGCACCACGCCTCGTTGAAGGTCGTCCAGTGCCCGACCCGGTCGCCGAGCCGCTCGTGCACCAGCTCCGCGTAGTCGGCGAAGCGGTGGGCGGTGTCGCGGACGGGCCAGCCGCCGGCGTCCTCCAGCTCCTGCGGGAGGTCCCAGTGGTAGAGCGTCAGCCACGGGGTGATGCCCCGGCCGAGGAGCTCGTCGACCAGCCGGTCGTAGAAGGCGAGGCCCGCCGGGTTGGCCGGGCCGCGGCCGTGCGGCTGGACGCGGGGCCAGGAGACGGAGAACCGGTAGGTGTCCAGGCCGAGGCGGCGCATCAGGGCGACGTCCGCCGGCATCCGGTGGTAGTGGTCGCACGCCACGTCACCGGTGTCGCCGTTGTCGATCGCGCCCGGCACCCGGCACAGGGTGTCCCAGATCGACGGGGTGCGGCCGTCCTCCGCGACGGCGCCCTCGATCTGGTAGGCGGACGTCGCCGCACCCCAGCGGAAGTCGGCGGGCAGCGTGGCGAGCGGATCGTCGTGGTGCGCGGGCGCGGTACGGGCGGGCAGGTCGAGTGCCATGGGGCGGCTGCTTTCGGATCGGGGAGGGTCGGGGAGGGTACGGAAGGGTCGGGGGCGGTGGTCCGGGCGGTCGGCCGGCCGGTGGTTCAGACGGTCGTCCGGGCCGCGGGACGGAGGTGGCAGGCGACGCTGCGCCCCTCGTGCCCCGCGGGGACGGCCAGGACGGGGGCCTCGGCGCAGGCGTCCGTCACCAGCGGGCAGCGCGGGGCGAACGGGCAGCCGGGCGGCACGGCCCGCAGGTCCGGCGGTGAGCCGGGAATGCCGGCGAGTGCGCGGCGCGGCCCGTGCAGGGCGGGGAAGGAGTGCAGGAGACCGTCGCTGTACGGGTGCAGGGGGTCGCGGTACAGCGCCCTGGCGGGGGCCTGTTCGACGATCCTGCCGCCGTACATGACGGCGATCCGGTCGGAGAACTCGACCAGCAGGGACAGGTCGTGCGTGATGAACACGACCGAGAACGCCAGCTCGTCGCGGAGCGCGACCAGCTGCCGCAGGATCTGGCGCTGCATCACCACGTCGAGGGCGGTGGTGGGCTCGTCCATGATGACGACCCGGGGGCGCAGCGCGAGGGCCATGGCGATCATGACGCGCTGGCGCATGCCGCCGGAGAGCTGGTGCGGGTGGCTGTCGAGGCGGTCGGCGGGGATGCCGACCGTGCGCAGCAGGTCGCGGGCCCGGGCGAGGCGGCCGGCCCGGGTGGTGCCGGGCTCGTGGGCCCTGATGACGTCGGTGAGCTGGGCGGCGACGGTGTGCACCGGGTTGAGGGAGTTCATCGCGCCCTGGAACACGATCGAGGTCTGCGCCCAGCGGAAGGAGCGGAGTTCGGCCGGTGTCATCGCGAGGATGTCGGCCGGCGGGCCGTTCTCGGGGTGGTGGAGCACCTCGCCGCCGGTGATGACGCCGGGCGGCGGCAGGAGCCGGGTGAGGCCGTGGGCGAGGGTGGACTTGCCGCTGCCGCTCTCCCCCGCGAGGCCGAGGACCTCGCCGGTGTGCAGGGTCAGGTCGACGCCGTGGACGGCGCGGACGGCGCCGGGGCCGTAGCCGTAGTCGACGTCGAGTCCCTTGATCTCCAGGACGGGCTTGCTCATCGGGCGGTGCCTTCCGTGACCGGCCGGCCGGGGGCGGGCTCGGGGTCGGGGGCCGGCGCGGCCGCTGCCGGGGCCGGCCGGGCGGCGGGGCCGGTGCGGACGACCGGGGTGAAGCCGGGGCGCATGCGGATCCGGCCGGCGGGGGTCCGCAGGTCGCGGCCGGCGGTGCGCAGCCGGGGGTTGACGATCTCGTCGATGCCGAAGTTGACGAGGGAGAGGGCGGTGCCGAGCAGGGCGATGGCGAGGCCTGCGGGCACGAACCACCACCAGGCGCCGAGGCCGAGGGCCTGCTGGGTCTGGGCCCAGTAGAGGATGACGCCCCAGTTCCAGGGGGACATGCCGGGGATGCCGATGAAGGCGAGGGAGATCTCCGTCATGACCGCGTACATCATGGTGCTGATGAAGGAGGAGGCGATGACGGCGGTGAGGTTGGGCAGGATCTCGAAGGTGACGATGCGCCAGGTGGACTCGCCGGTGGCCTTCGCGGCGGTGACGAAGTCGCGGTGGCGCAGCGAGAGCGTCTGGGCCCGCAGGATGCGGGCGCCCCAGGCCCAGGAGACGAGGCCGATGACGAGGGCGACGACCCAGTCGCCGGTCTGCGGGAGCACCGAGGCGAGGATGATGATCATCGGCAGGGCCGGGACGACGAGGAACACGTTGGAGAGGGCGGAGAGGCTCTCGCCGGCGGGGCCGGCGAGGTAGCCGGAGGTCACGCCGACCAGCACGGCCAGGACCGTGGCGATCGCGCCGGCGACGAGGCCGACCAGCATGATGCTGCGGGTGCCGACCAGCAGTTGGCTGAGGACGTCCTGCCCGAGGTGGGTGGTGCCCAGCCAGTGGCCGCCGGAGGGCCCCTGCAGCAGGTCGGTGCTGCGGGCGCCCGGGTCGTGGGGGGCGACCCACGGGCCGGCGACCGCGACGAGGACGAAGAGGCCGAGCAGCGCGGCCCCGGTGCGGGTCTTGGCGTTGGACACCGTCAGCCCTCCTTGCGGGTGCGCGGGTCGAGTGCCATGTAGGCGAGGTCGGCGAGGAGGTTCGCGGCCAGCACGGCGAGGGTGATGACGAGGAAGACGCCCTGTATGAGGGGGTAGTCCTTGACGCCGATGGCCTGCACCAGCTCCAGCCCGACGCCGGGGTAGGAGAAGACGACCTCGACGAGGAAGGTGCCGCCGACGACCAGGCCCAGGGCCATGCCGAAGCCGGAGACGCTGGGCAGCAGGGCGTTGCGGGCCGCGTAGGAGAACATGACGCGGCGTCCGGAGAGGCCCTTGGCGTGGGCGACGGTGATGTAGTCCTCGGCGGTGACGGTGACCATCATGTTCCGCATGCCGAGGATCCAGCCCGCCACCGAGGAGACGAGGATCGTCGCCGCGGGGAGCAGCGAGTGCACCAGCGCGCTGGAGACGAACGCGCCGCTCCAGCCGGGGACGAGCCCGGGCTCGTAGCCGCCGGAGGACGGCAGGAAGCTGCCGCCGCCGGTGAGGAAGGCGATGGCGACCAGCGCCAGCCAGAAGTACGGGACCGACGCGAGGAAGGTGGTGGCGGGCAGCAGTCCGTCGGCCCAGGAGCCGCGCCGCCAGCCGGCGAGGACGCCGAGCAGGGTGCCGCCCAGGAACGCCAGCACGGTGGTGACGCCGACCAGCCCGACCGTCCACGGCAGGGTCTGCCCGATCACCTCCGAGACCGGGGTGGGGAACGACTTGAAGGAGATGCCGAGGTCGCCGTGGGCGAGCTGCACCCAGTAGGCGGTGTACTGGTCCCACAGGCCCTGGTTCCGGTCCAGGCCGAAGAGCACGGTCAGCGAGTGGACGGCCTGCGGGTCCAGCTGTCCCTGGAACTGGTTCATCAGGGACTGCACCGGATCGCCCGGGGTGAGGCGCGGGATGAAGAAGTTGACGGTGATCGCGGCCCAGGCGGTGAAGGCGTAGAAGCCGAGGCGCTGCAGCAGGTACTTCACGAGGCACTCCCCGCGCTTCCGGCGGCGCTTCCGTCGGCGTTTCCGGTGGCGCTTCCGGCGGCGTTCCCGTCGGCGTGGAGCCAGCAGGCCGCCCAGTGGCCGGGCGCGTCGGGGAGGTCGAAGCGCGGTGGCACGTGGGTGCGGCACCGCTCCGTCACGGCGGGGCAGCGCGGGCCGAACCGGCAGCCTGCCGGCGGGGACGTCAGGCTGGGCGGCTCTCCCGTGTCACCGCCACCGTCGCCGTCGCCCGGGCCGCCTGCGGTGGAGGCGGCGAGGCGGTCGGGGTCCGGGGCGGAGGCGATCAGGAGCCGGGTGTAGGGGTGGGCGGGGTGCTGGGTGACGGTCTCGCTGTCGCCGCCCTCGACCATCCGTCCGGCGTACATCACGACCGTCTCGTCGGCGAAGTACCGGGCGGAGGCGATGTCGTGGGTGATGTAGAGGATCGCGAGGTCGAGGCGGTCCCTGAGGTCGCGGAGCAGGTTGAGGATGCCGAGGCGGATGGAGACGTCGAGCATCGAGACCGGCTCGTCGGCGAGGAGCACCTTCGGGTCGGCGGCCAGGGCACGGGCGATGGCGACACGCTGGCGCTGGCCGCCGGACAGCTCGTGCGGGTACTTGTCGAGGTACGCGTCGGCGGGTGCGAGGTGCACGCGGCCGAGGAGTTCGCCGAGGGCCTGCTGCAGTCCGTCCCGGCCGCGGCCCGCGCGGTGGTGGATGCGCAGGGCGCGGGTGAGGTGGTAGCGGACGGTGTGCACGGGGTTGAGCGAGCCGAACGGGTCCTGGAAGATCATCTGGACCTCGCGGGCGTACGCCCGGAACGGCCGTCCGCCCCGGACCGCGGTGCTGACGCCGTGCAGCCGGACGTCGCCGGCGGTGCGCGGGTGCAGCTGCGCCAGCAGCCGGGCGACGGTCGACTTGCCGGAGCCGGACTCGCCCACCAGGGCGGTGACGGTGCCCCGGCGCAGCGTCAGGTCGACGTCGTCCACGGCGTGGACGGCCTGCACGGTGCGGGAGAGGATCGCGCGGCCCCGGCGCGGCACGGGGAAGTGTTTGGTGAGGCCTTCGGCCTCCAGCACCACCTCGGGAGGCGGTGCTGTCGCGGGCTGGTTCGACGCCATGGGACCGTGCTTTCCGTTCTTGGGGGAGGTCGGCCGCGCCCCGGCAGGGGCGTGGCCGGGAGGCGGGCCCCCGCCGGGACGCGGAGCTGTCGCGCGGGCCGCCCCGCGCGGGTTCAGCGGTCGGCGGGCTTGAGGTGCAGGACCACGTCGAGGGCGGTCGTCTGGCTGGGCTGGACGGGGGCGTAGGGGTTGGTGTCGTCGGGCCAGCCGGTCCAGTGCTTGGTGGAGTACTCGGCGCCGAGGTTGCCGGCGGAGGTGGGGATCATGGGGGTCTGCTCGGCGAAGACCTTCTGCAGGGTGTTCAGCGCGCCGGTGCGGGCGGCCTCGTCGGCGGCGTTGGCGTAGTCCTCCAGGGCCCTGGTGGCCTCGGGGCTGTCGAAGCGACCGTAGTTGCCGGTGGCCGGCCGGCCGATCGGCTTGAGGGCGGCGCCGTCCATGACGTCCTTGTAGAAGTCGTACGGCGTGGCGCCGCCGTTCGACCACCGCATCGCGGCCTGGAAGTTGCCGGAGGCGATGTTGCTCTCCCAGGCGTTCTGGTCGGCCTTGTCGATGCTCGCCCTGATGCCGATCGTCCCGAGGTTGTCGGCGACGATGGTGAGGGCGGTCTGGTAGTCGCCCCAGCCGGCCGGGTCGGTCAGGGTGAGGGCGACCGGCTTGCCGGACGGGTCGACGAGGTCGGCGCCGCGGTAGGTGAAGCCGTTGTCGGTGAGGAGCTTCTTCGCGGTGGCGGCGTCGGCGGTGGCCTTCCTGCCCCGGTAGGCGGGGGCGATGAAGGCGTCGCCGGCCGGGGTCGGCAGGCCGGTGACGGACTCGACCTTGGGCTTGAAGTAGCCCGCCTCGGCGAGGTCGAAGATGTCGTCCCGGTTGACGACCATCGACATGGCGCGGCGCAGCACGGGGTTGTCGAACGGCTTGAGGGTGGTGTTGATCCACAGGCCGTCGGCGGAGAGGTTCGGCGGGAACCAGAGCTTGTTGTGCTGCGGGTCCTTGTCCTGGTAGAGCTTCTTGGCGTCCGGCAGGAAGGCGTACGTCCACTCCAGGGCGCCGCTCGCCAGGGCGCTGGTGACGGCGTCGTTGCCACTGTAGGTGGTGTAGCGGAGTTCGGTGACCTCGGGCGCGTCCTGCCAGTAGCCCTCGCGGACGGTCAGGGTGGCGGTCTGCGGGGTGAAGGACTTCAGGGTGTAGGGGCCGGTGCCGACCGGCTTGGCGACGGTGTCGGTGGTGGGATCGGCGATCGTGGACCACAGGTGCTTGGGCACGACGAGCGTGCTCAGCACGGAGGCCTGCCGGACGAACTGGGATCCGGTGAAGGTGACGACGGCCCGGTCGCCCTGGACGGTGACGTCGGCGATGGGCAGGGCGCTGCTGTTGAGGGCCTTGTGGTCCTTCATCAGCTGGAAGGCGTAGGCGAGGTCCTCGGCGGTCATCGGGACGCCGTCGGAGAACTTCACGCCCGCGCGGGCGGTGAGGGTGAGCTTCCTGTAGTTGTCGGCCCACTCGATCTTCTCCGCCAGCCAGGGCTTGGGGGCCTCGGCGGGCTTGACCTGGTTCCACATCGCGATGGGCTCGTAGATCATGTGGCGGTAGCCGAGCTGCGCCGCCGCCGAGGTCGGCAGCAGCGGGTTGTTGTTGTTCGTCATCGTGGCGCCCTGCGGCATGCCCACCTTGAGGACGGTCGGAGCGGGAGCCTTGGAAGACCCGGAGGAGCCGCTGCTCCCGCTGCTGCAGGCCGTCAGGAGACCCAGGGACAGCACGGTGATCGCCGCTGCCGCCGGCACGCGGTGTCTTCTGGCGGGGGTCGGGTTGGGCATCGCTTCTCCTCAGGGGTTCCCGCCGGACGCGGGGTGGGTGCAGGACGGTGGGACGGGTCGGACCGTGGGGCGCGGCGGCCGCCGGGGAGGGCGGCCACCGCGCGGTCGCCGGTGGTCAGCCGGCGGTGGTGAGGCGGAAGGTCTGGGCGGGGCCTCCGGTGCAGTCCCACTGCTGGAGGCGGGCGCCGTCGGCGGTGGACACGTCGGTCACGTCGAGGCACTTGCCGCTGTTGCGGTTGACCAGCGTGTAGGAGCCGTTCGCCTGCTGGACGGGCTTGAACTGCTGGTTGGCGCCGCCGCCCCACTGCCAGGTCTGGATCTTCGCGCCGTTCGACGCGGACACGTCGGTGACGTCCAGGGCCTGGCCGGCCGCCCTGCGGTTGGCGACGCGGTAGTAGCCGCCGTCGGTGGCGGTGAACTGCCACTGCTGGTTGGTGGCGGCGGTGCAGCTCCACTGCTGCACGGCGCTGCCGTTGGCGGTGCCGGCGTCGTCCGCGCACTTGCCGGAGTTGGTGTTGGCGAGCGTGTACCAGGCGCCGGTGTCGATCGGGCCGCCGGTGGTGGGGCTCGGGCTGGGACTCGGGCTGGTGCTGCCGGTGGGCGCACCGGGCCAGGTGAAGGTGGCGACCGCGCCGGCCGGCAGGTCGTAGGTCAGGGAGCGGCCGTTCTCGCTGAGGGAGAAGTGCTGGGTGGCGGAGGTGGCGTTGAGCACGACGTCGCCGCGCGAGCCGTCGGGGTTGAGGAACGCGACGTTCTGCAGGCCGCCGCTGCCCTGGCTGGTCGAGCCGATCCGGTGCGCACCCGGCTGGGCGAACTTGGCGATGTGGCCGAGCAGGTAGTACTCGGCGTTCTTGGTGTAGCCGCCGTTGGAGATCTCGACGACCCCGTTGCAGTTGGTGGCGCACCCGCCGTACTGCGGGCCGCCGTTGGCGTCGAGTGCCATGTTCCACAGCACGACGCTCTGTCCGCCGGAGCGCAGGTTGCGGATGACGAGGTTCTCCGTCTGCCACTTCAGGGTGTCGGCGAAGGTGTTGGCCTTGTTCGCCGAGTCGGTGCCGGAGCACTCGGTGAACAGGACGGCCTTGCCGGTGTTCGCGACCTGCTGCTCGGCCTCCGGCTGTCCGCCGTAGCAGTGGAACGCGGCGCCCTTGAGGCGGCCGACGCCGCTCGCCTGGGAGAGCACGGTGAGCGGGAAGTTGGGGTGGTCCCAGTTGTGGTCGTAGGCGAAGAGGTTGGTGGGCAGGCCGGCGGCGGTCAGCTTGGTGTCGAGGACCTTGACGAAGTCGGCCTGCTGGGTGGCGGTCATGCCCATCGACGGGTAACTCGTCTGGAACTCGGGCTCGTTGGCGACGGTGAGGTCGGTGATCGGGGCACCCGCGTTGCCGTAGGCCTGGATCGCCTTCACGAGGTAGTCGGCGAAGGCGCCGTAGTTCTCCGGCTTGAGGCTGCCGCCGTTGAGCGAGTTGCTGTCCTTCATCCAGGCCGGGGCGGACCACGGGGTGCCCATGATGCGGATGCCGGGGTTGACGGCGCGCGCCTGGGTGATCGCGGGCAGGATCTCCTGCTGGTCGCGGGCGATGCCGAACGAGCCCTTGGTGTCCTCGTAGGAGTAGAAGGGCAGTCGGGCGACGAAGTCGGAGGCGCCGAGCGGCTGGCGCAGGTAGTCCAGGCCGATGCCGCTGCCGGTGCTGAACAGGTCGTTCATGAGGTTGGCACGGGTGCCGGACGACAGGCCGGCGACCAGGTGCGCGGCGGACTCGGTGAAGGAGGCGCCGAAGCCGACCAGCGGCTGCTGGACGTCGCCCGCGTTCACCGCGATGTCGGTGCCCTGCGGGCCGGTGGAGGAGAACGCGGCGTCGCCGACGCGGGCCAGCTTGCTGGACCCGTCCGCGGTGGTGATCCAGACCTGGGCCGTGGTGTCGGCGGCCTGCGCGGTGCCGCCGACCGCGGCCAGGCCGGTGCCTGCCAGAACGAGCGTGGCGGCCGCGGCGGCGAGGCGGTTACGGGTGGTGCCGGAACGGTGCGCTCCGTGCATGGTGCAGCTCCTGACGGGGTGGGGGTGGACGCCGCATCCGGGCAGGCCGGGACGGCCGTACGGCGGACCGGCGGACAGTGGCCCGGCAGATGGCACGAGGGGGTTGCCACCTGCGGGGAGGTGCGGGCCCCGGGCCCTGCGCGGGGTGACGCGCGGTGGCGGGCCGGGGTGGTGGCCCGGCGCGGGTGGGCCCGGCGCGGGGATCAGCGGGAGGGGATCAGCGGGAGCGGTACAGCCGGATGTCGGCGAGGCTCCACCAGGCGTCGGCGGTACCGGTGTTGGTCACGCGGAGGTGGCGGGCGCGGGTGCCGGGCACGGCGACGGTGGTGAGCTGTCCGGTGCCGGTGCCGCTGCGCAGCTCGCGCCAGGTGGTGCCGTCGTCGCTCACGGAGAGCTGCCAGCCGCGGGCGTAGTCGCCGAGGTCGTCGCCGCTGTCGAGCGCGACCTCGTCGAAGCGGGTGGCGCGGCCGAGGTCGACCTGCACGTACTGGCCGGGCTGCTGCGCGGCTCCGCCGGACCAGCGGGTGGATGCGTCGGCGTCGACGGCCAGGGCGGCGGTGCCGTCCTCGACGGGTCCTGCGGCGGCCTTCGCCCCGGTGAGCGGGATCTCGCGCTCCGAGGCCGTCGGCGCGCCGGCCTTCGGCCAGGTGAAGGTGGCCAGGGCGCCGCCGGGCAGGGTGTATTCGAAGGTCCGGTCGCCGACGGCCACGGCGAAGCTGCGGGGGGCGTCGTTCTCGTTGTGCACGACGAGGGCCGTGGAGCCGTCGGGGTTGCGGAACGCGACGTCGGTGATCCGGCCGTTCCAGCCGGTGGTGCCGAAGCTGGTGCTGGCGATGCGGACGGCGCCGGGCTTCACGAACTTCGAGAGGTGGCCGATGGTGAAGTACTCGGCGTCGGTGGAGACGGCGCCGTCCGCGCCGACGGTGAGCAGGCCGGTGCAGGTGTCGCAGCCGCCGTTGTGGGGGCCGCCGGTGGCGTCGAGCGCGATGTTCCAGTTGGCGACGGACTTCGCCCAGTTGCGGGTGGTGCCGACGGTGATGGTGCGGGCGTGCCAGGTCAGGGTGCCGCGGAAGATCTGCCCGGGGGTGTCGGTGGCGCCGTGGGAGCCGGAGCACTCGGTGAACCAGATGCCCTTGTCGGGGTGCGCGTCGTGCATGGCGCTCTGCGCGGACGGGTCGCCCGCGTAGCAGTGGTAGGCAGTGCCGGCGACCCACTTCGCGGCGGGCCCGGACAGCACCTCGTACGGGTAGTCGGTCTGCGGGTCCTCGCCCGGCGGGGTGGACCCGACGTCGCCGGGGTGGGTGGACCAGTTGTGGTCGTAGGCGAGGATCCTGGTGCGGAGGCCGGCCTTCTTCAGCAACGGGCCGAGCTCCGCGATGACCGCGGCCTCCTGCTGGGCCGGCAGGTCGGTGCCGGGGTAGCCGGCGGGCTTGCGGTTCTGCGGCTCGTTCTGCACCGTCAGGTAGTCGACGGGCACGCCGGCCGCCGCGTAGGCCTGGACGAACTTCACCAGGTAGCGGGCGTAGGCCCGGTGGACGGCGGGGTCGTCCCTGAGCCGGCCGCCGACCAGTGAGTCACCGGTCTTCATCCACGCGGGCGGGCTCCACGGGGTGGCCATCACGGTCAGGTCGGGGTTGAGGCGCCGGGCCTGCCGCAGGAGCGGGAGGATCACCTGCTCGTCGTGGGCGATGCTGAAGTGCCGGAGCTCGAAGTCGCTCTGCCCGGCCGGCATGTCGTCGTAGGTGTAGTGCTGCTGTTCGGCGGTGAAGTCGGAGGAGCCGACGGGCTGGCGCAGGAAGCTGACGCCGATGCCCTGCCCGGGGTCGAAGAGTTGGCGCATGGCATCGTTGCGGGCCCGGGCGGGCAGGCCGGCGAGCACGGCGGCGGAGGAGTCGGTGAGCGCGGCACCGAAGCCGTCCATGCTCTGGAAGGTCCGGTTCGGGTCGATCGTGATGGTGGTGAGCGTGGAGGCGCCGTCGTGGAAGGCCACCGGCTCGCGCCGGTGCAGGAGTTCCGTGCGGTCGGGGGTGGTGACCCATACGTCGGCGCGGGGGGTGCCGTGGTGTCCGGCGGGGCCGGGCGCCGCGGCGACCGTCCGGACACCGGTGGTGCAGGCGAGGCTCAGGGCGACGGTGGTGGCGATCGCCGCGCCGAGGGCACGTCTGTTCATGGCTTCCTCGAAGATGGAGTGCCGGATGGAGTGGCCGGAAGGGGGCGGCCGGACCGAGAGGCGAGGCCGGGACGGTGCCTCGTGAAACAGAATGAAACAGATATGCGTGATTTTCTCGGTGGGTCATAGGAAACGGCCCGATTGTCGTAGTGTCAAGCTTTAGAACCGCCGCAGTTACAAGGACTTCACTGCGCCGCGTCGCCAATATCGTGAAACAAAAGGATGAAACAAATGGGTAGGCCGAGGTCATCGAAGGTGACGGTGCGGGACATCGCCACCGCGGCGGGGGTCTCGATCGCCACCGTTTCCCGGGTGATGAACGGTCAGGTGCCGGTCGCCCCGGAGACCCGCGAGGCCGTCGAGGGGGCGATGGCGAGGCTCGGCGCCCCCCAGGTCCGCAGCCGTCCCTCCGGGCGGGCGGGGCGCGACGTGATCGTGCGCTGCCCGTACCTCCTGACCGACTACTTCGGCATCATCGTCTCCGCGGTCGCCGAGACCCTGGAGCTGCACGGCCGGCAGGTGATCCTCAACGCCGGCGACGCCGTACGGGACGTCGAGGTGCTCGCCGGGCTGCCGGACCGCGAGCAGTTGGGAGGAGCGATCCTGATCCTTCCGCCCGAGCCGGCCCGCGATCTCGAAGCCCTCCGGCGCCGGGACTTCCCGTTCGTGGTGATCGACCCCCGCACCCCCCTGCCGCGCGACATCGCCGCCGTGTCCGCCGCCCACTTCTCCGGTGCCCGCAGCGTCACCGCGCACCTGGTGTCGCTGGGACACCGGCGCATCGGCATGATCGGCGGCCCCGGCGAGTGGCTCGCCAACGAGGCCCGCATGGCCGGGCACGCCTCCGCGCTCTCCGAGGTCGGCGTGCTGCCCTCGCCGGAGCTGTGCCGCAGCATCGAGCCGACCTCCGACTGGGGCCACAGCTCCGCGGCCGAGCTCCTCGACCTGCCCGACCGGCCGACCGCCCTCGTGACCTTCAACGACAAGGCCGCCGTCGGCGCCCTGCGGGCCGCCTACGAGCGCGGCCTGCGGGTGCCCGAGGACGTGTCGATCGCCGGCTTCGACGACGTCTACCTCAGCAGCAGCACCGTCCCGATGCTGACCACCGTCCGCCAGCCCCTCGGGGAGCTGGGCCGCATGGCGGTCAGCCTGCTGATGCGGCTGATGGAGGGCCACGCCGTCGAGACCCTGCACGTGGAGCTCGCCACCGAGCTGATCACCCGCGGCTCCACCGGCCCCGTGCCGACGGCCTGAGCCCGGGGCCCCGGCCGTCCCTCGCCCCACGACCGCGGGGCCGGCCGGGGGCTCCGCCGGGTCCGGTGCGCGAAGGGATCTCCGCCGCGCCCCTTGACGTGCACGGGCCGGCGCCCTTCAATCGTCGTCTGACGACGACAAGTGGCCGGCCGGGACACTGCGTTCACCTGTCGGATCCACACCCACGGAAACGGACCCTGACCCGGACCCGGAAGCGGAGGACGGCCGAAGTAGGGCCGCCGGCCGCCGGTGTCCGGGCAGAATGGCCGCCATGGCCACTGCACGATGGAACGGCGAGATCATCGCCGAGAGCGACCGGACGACGGTCGTCGAGGGCAACCACTACTTCCCGCTCGACTCGGTGCGGGAGGACCTCCTCGACCACTCCCCCACCACGACGTTCTGCCCGTGGAAGGGCACCGCCTCGTACTACACCGTACGGGTGGCGGGCTCGGAGAACCCGGATGCCGCCTGGTACTACCCGGAGCCCAGCGAGGCGGCCTCGCACATCGCCGGCCGGGTGGCGTTCTGGCGCGGCGTGGAGATCACGGACTGAACGGACCGAACGGGCTGAACGGACCGAGCGGCCGTCAGCCGCCCGGGGGCCGCTCGGCCACCGCGGTGAGCGCCGTGAGCACCGGTGCGATCAGCGGGTGGCGCTCCGCGCCGGCCCGCACCGCCGCGAACACCTTGCGGGTCGCGAGGTCGCTGTCCACCGGCCGCACCGCGACGGCCGACAGGTCGGCGCCCCGCAGGGCCGACCGCGGCACCAGGGCGACGCCCGCGCCGGCCGAGGCGAGCGCGACCACCGCGGTGAAGTCGTCCGAGGAGTGCACCAGCCGCGGCTGGAACCCGGCGTGCTCGCAGGCGAGCAGCACCACGTCGTGGCACGGGTTGCCGGGGTAGGGGCCGATCCACGGCTCCGCCGCGAGGTCGGCCACCGCGATCGGGCCCTCCCCCGCCGCCAGCGGGTGCCCGAGCGGCAGCACCGCCCGGAACGGCTCCGCGTAGAGCGGCACCCGGGTGAGCCGCCCGTCGCCGGCGCGCGGCGCGCCGCGGTACTCGACGGCCACGGCGAGGTCGGCCTGCCCGTCGAGGAGCATCGGCAGGCTGGCGTCGCCCTCCGCGTCCAGCACCTTCAGCCGGACGCCGGGGGCGGTGACGGCGAGCTCCCGTATCGCCGGGGCCAGCACCAGGGTGATCCCGGTCGCGAACGCGGCGACCGTCACCTCGCCCGCGATGCCGGCGCTGTACGCCGCGAGGTCGGCCTCGGCCCGTTCCAGCTGGGCGAGCACGGCGTCCGCGTGGGCGAGCAGGATCTCGCCCGCGGCCGTGAGGCGCACACCGCGGCCGTCCCGGGCGAGCAGGTCGTGGCCGGTCTCCTGCTCCAGGGCGGTGAGCTGCTGCGACACGGCGGAGGGTGTGAGGTAGAGCGCGGCCGCGGCGGCCGTCACGGTCCGGTGGTCGGCCACGGCCCGCAGGGTCCGCAGCCGTCGTGCGTCGATCACGGTGCCAATTCTGCCAGCGCCGGACGGCCGCGCCGGACGCGCCCGGGTTCAGGCGCCGCGGGGCGGACTGCCGCGTTCCGCGCCGCCGGCGACCTGCTGCTGCGGCAGGACCGTGCCCGGCGGGAGGCCGGCCGACCGGTCGAGCAGTCTGCGCCCGGTGAGCACGTACTGCACGAGGCAGCCGACGGCCACGACCGCCGCACCGCCGACGGCGTCCAGCACCCAGTGGTTGGCCGAGGCGACGACGGCGAAGAGGGTGGCCGCCGGGTACAGCCAGGCGAGCCCGCCGAGACCGCGGCGGCGGGTCGCGGCGGACACGCACAGCGCGCACCACAGCGCCCAGGCGATGTGCAGCGACGGCATCGCCGCGTACTGGTTGGTGAGCTCCGTCAGCGCGCCGAGCGGGGCGGTCGCGACGGTGCCGGCCGGGCTGTCGCGCAGGCCGAGGCCGGGGGTCAGCCGGGGCGGCGCCAGCGGGTAGGCCCAGAACCCCGCCAGGGCGAGTCCGGTGGCGGTGAAGAGCACCGTCCGCGAGGTGCGGTAGCGGCCCGGCCGCCACAGGTACAGCCAGACCAGCACCAGCATCGGCACGATCAGGTGGAAGGACTTGTAGAAGAACAGCGAGAGGTCCAGCACCGCCGGCTCGCGCAGCGCCCAGCCGTTGAGCAGCCGCTCGGCGTCCAGGTGCAGCAGTTCCTCGGCGCGCAGCACCTGCCGGGCGTGACCGACGGCCACCGCCGCGCGGTCCGGGGCCGCGTTGCGGATCCACGAGTACACGCCGTAGCCGACCTGGACGAACAGCAGCTCCAGCAGCGGGTTCGGCCGTGACACCGGGCGCAGCCCGGCGGGCAGCAGCGGCAGGTACGACCGGCCGAACGGGTGCGCCGGCGTCGGCCCCGGCCTCCGCCGCACCGACCAGAGCGGGTCGCCGGTCCGCCGGAACGGGAGCACCGCCGCCGCGGCGGCCGCCGTCAGCGCCGGGGCGTTGCGCAGCAGCAGGCCGGAGACGGGCTCGATCGTCGGGTCGAGGAGCGACGGCGGCAGCAGCGCGACGGTCGCCGCGACGACCGGCCACAGCGCACGGTCCTCCGGCCGCCGCCCGACCCGTCCGACGGCGGCGAGCAGCAGCCACGCCGAGGCGTCCGCACCGGCCCGCGGCGCCGCGAACGCCACCGCGCAGCCCGCCACCCCCAGGGCGAGCGGCCGCTGGAGGTCCGCGGCGAGGAGGCTCCCCCGCCGCAGTGCCAGGACGCAGACGGCCGTGCCGGCCGCTGCCCAGACGAGCAGCAGCGGGACGCCGTGCAGGTGCAGCTGGGCGAGCAGGCCCGGGACGGACCGGCTGTCCGGTCCTGCGACGGCCACGGAGTCGGCGACCCGCCGCCAGCCGCGGGCGGACGCCGCCGGACGCGCCGCCCAGGCCGCCGCGTCCAGCGCGAGCGCCAGCGCCACCGCCCGCAGGGCCCGGCGCCGGGCCCGCCCGACGGCGAGCAGCACCGCGAACAGCACCAGCGCCGGCTGCAGGGCGACGGCCAGGCCGAGCGCCACGCCGCCGGGCAGCGGCCGGCGGCGGCCGGGAGCGAGGAACTCCGCCAGCACCAGCGCCACGCAGCACAGGCCGACCACCGCGGCGCCGGGACGTTCCCGCAGGCCGGTGGCGACCAGGACGGCACCGGCCGCGAGCATCCCCGTCACGCGCGGCAGCGGCAGCCCCGGCGGGGGATCCCGCGCGAGCAGCGCCCCGACCGCCGCCACGGCGGCGACGCCCGCCGCGGTGAGCACCACCCGCGCGGCGGTGCCGGACGCGCCGCCCAGCGCGCCCGCCGCGAGACCTGTCACCGGGCCGGACCAGGGCCGGCCCGTGCCGCCGCCACGCGTGAGCGCCGACCACGTGAACGCGGCGGTCACCGCGAGGGCGGCCGCCAGGCCGAGCCCGATCAGGACGGTGGGGAGCGCGGCGCCGGTCCGGGGCGCGGAGGCCGGGAGGATGGGGCGCACCTCGCTCCTCCCGCCGATGCCGTCCGTGCCGTCCCTGCCGACTCTCGGACGGCGGCGGCCCGGTCGCATCCGGGGGGCTGCCGGGCGGGTGGCCGGGCAGGTGGCCGGCGGCGCACGGCGCGGCGGCCGCGTACGGGGGCTTCGGCGACGGGTGCGGGCCCCGGCGGCGGCACGGGGGGACAGGGGGAACGGGGGGAACGCCGCCGCCGACCCGGTGGAAGCCGGGCCGGCGGCGGGTGCGGGGCCGGGGGTGCCCCGCGGGAGGGCGCGGTGAGGGTGGTCCGCGCCTGGTCGGTCACTCCCCCAGGGCGTCGCGGGCGTCGACGAAGGCGGCGACGGCCCGCTCCACGTCCGCGGTGGAGTGTGCGGCGGAGAGCTGGACGCGGATCCGGGCCTGGCCGTGCGGCACGACCGGGTACGAGAAGCCGATCACGTACACGCCGCGCTCCAGCAGCAGCTCGGCGAGGCGGCCCGCCTTCGCGGCGTCGCCGACCATCACCGGGGCGATGGCGTGCTCGCCGGGCAGCACGTCGAAGCCCGCGTCGGTCATCCGGCTGCGGAACAGCTTCGTGTTGGCGGCGAGCCGCTCCCGCAGGTCGGCGGAGCGCTCCAGCAGGTCGAGCACGGTCAGCGAGGCGGCCGCGATCACCGGCGCCAGCGAGTTGGAGAAGAGGTACGGGCGCGAACGCTGGCGCAGCAGGGCGACGACCTCCCGGCGGGCGGCGACGTAGCCGCCGGACGCCCCGCCGAGGGCCTTGCCGAGGGTGCCGGTGATGATGTCGACCCGGTCCGTGACACCGTGCAGCTCGGGGGTGCCGCGGCCGGTCGGGCCGACGAAGCCGACGGCGTGCGAGTCGTCGACCATCACCATGGCGTCGTAGCGGTCCGCGAGGTCGCAGATCTCGCGGAGCGGCGCGATGTAGCCGTCCATGGAGAACACGCCGTCGGTGACGATCAGGCGGCGGCGGGCGTCCTGGCTGGCCTTGAGCTGCGCCTCCAGGTCGGCCATGTCGCGGTTGGCGTAGCGGTGCCGGCGGGCCTTGGAGAGGCGGATGCCGTCGATGATGGAGGCGTGGTTGAGGGCGTCCGAGATGACGGCGTCGCGGTCGTCGAGGAGGGTCTCGAAGACACCGCCGTTGGCGTCGAAGCAGGAGGAGTAGAGGACGGTGTCCTCCTGGCCGAGGAACTGCGAGAGGCGCTCCTCCAGCTGCTTGTGCACGTCCTGGGTGCCGCAGATGAAACGGACGGAGGCCATGCCGTAGCCCCAGCGGTCCAGCGCCTCCTTGGCGGCGGCGACCACGGCGGGATGGTCGGCGAGGCCGAGGTAGTTGTTGGCGCAGAAGTTCAGCACCTCGCCGGGGCGCCCGCCTCCGGTCACGGTGACGGCGGCGCTCTGCGGCGAGCCGATGACCCGCTCGGGCTTGAAGAGGCCGGCCTCGCGGATCTCGTCGAGGGTCGCGGCGAGGTCGTCACGGACGTTGTCGAACATGTGTGGCTGCTCCTGGGGGTGTCAGACGGTCCAGTCGAGGATGACCTTGCCGCACTTGCCGCCGGACGCCTCGTCGAAGGCGGCCTGGAAGTCGGCGGCGGCGTAGCGGCCGGTGATGACGGGGCTGAGGTCCAGGCCGCCCTCCAGCAGCACGGACATGGCGTACCAGGTCTCGAACATCTCGCGGCCGTAGATGCCCTTGATGGTGATCATCGAGGTGACGATGCGGGCCCAGTCGACGGCGAAGTCGTTCGCGGGCAGGCCCAGCATGGCGATCCGGCCGCCGTGGGTCATGTTGGCGATCATCGACTGCATGGCCTCCGGCCGGCCTGACATCTCCAGGCCGACGTCGAAGCCCTCGCGCAGGCCGAGCTGCTGCTGGCCCTCCTCGATGGTCTGCTGCGAGACGTCGAGGGCCAGCGTCACACCGACCTTGCGGGCGAGGTCCAGCCGGTACGGGGACACGTCCGTGATCATCACGTTGCGGGCGCCGGCGTGCTTGGCGACCGCCGCCGCCATGATGCCGATCGGGCCGGCACCGGTGATCAGGACGTCCTCGCCGACGAGCGGGAACGACAGCGCGGTGTGCACGGCGTTGCCGAACGGGTCGAAGATCGCCGCGACGTCGAGCTCCACCGGCACCCGGTGCACCCAGACGTTGGCGGCGGGCAGCGCCACGAACTCGGCGAACGCGCCGTCGCGGCCCACGCCCAGACCGACCGTGTTGCGACACAGGTGCCGGCGCCCGGCCAGACAGTTGCGGCACTTGCCGCAGACGAGGTGGCCCTCGCCGCTCACCAGGTCGCCGACCTCGATGTCGGCCACCGCCGCACCGGTCGCGGCGACCTCGCCGACGAACTCGTGACCCAGCGTCAGGGGCGTCGTGATGGTCTGCTGCGCCCAGCCGTCCCAGTTGCGGATGTGCAGGTCCGTTCCGCAGATGCCCGTGCGGAGCACCTTGATGAGCACGTCGGAGGGGCCGATCTCCGGCATCGGGACGTCCACCAGCCAGAGCCCGGGCTCGGCCTTCTGCTTGACGAGTGCCTTCACGGCGAGCGCTCCTGACGCACGATGGAACGGAAGCCCGGCGGGGCGGGAACCCGCCCCGCCGGACACTGTGCAATCTGCCCGTCCGGAGCCCGTCCGGTCCATCGAGGAATTCTTAAGGGCGGTCACAGCTGGGCTGAACGATCGTCCCCGAGCCCCGCCCCGGACAGGCCCACGGCATGCCGGGGCGCACCCGGACGGGTGAGCGACCGCCGTGCCGGCGCCCGTACGCCCGGGGCCGGCAGGGCACCGGGCCGGGTGCCCACGGGCCGCGGGAGACGGGCCGCGGGAGACGGGTGGGGACGGGGTGGGGTGGGGACGTCTTCGGTGCGGCGCTACCGCACCGCTACCGCACCGGGCCCGCGCCCGGTCCGCCGCTCCGCACGGCCGTGCCGTCCCGGCCCACCAGCGCGCCCCGGCCCGGCACAGCACCCTGGCCCGGCGTCGCGCCCCGGCCCGGTGCGGTGTCCGGCCGACCGGCCGCAGCCAGTGCCAGGCGCGCGAAGGCGCCGCCGGAGAGCCCGGAGAGCAGGGCGATCGCCAGGGCGATCGGCCGTGCCGGGGCACCCCAGGAGTTCTCCAGGAACACCTCGCCCAGCAGGCCGAGCCGGGGGTCCGCCAGCGTGCGGACGAGCAGCAGGCCGCCCACCGCCGCGAGCGCGCCGCCCACCGGGGCCAGCACCGGCACGCCCCGGGGCGAGGGCCGCTGCGAACGCACCGCGCCGACGAGCGGCGACAGGAACCCGCCCAGGGCGCCGACCAGCAGCGTCGGCCCGTTCCCGAACACCAGGCCGACCACGAGCACGACGCCGAGCCCGGTCGCGGCGAGCCAGAGTGCGACCCGCTGCTGCTCGTACTCCCGCTCGGCCGCACCGTCCTCGCGGTCGTCGAGCAGCTCGGTCGCGGCCACGAGCAGCGGACGGGCGGCGCCGCCCGGCGCGGTCGAGGCGGCCGCCAGCTCGGCGGCCAGTGACGCGTCCGCGGGGAGACCGGTGGCCACCAGCCGGAGCCGGACGGTACGGACCCGCGCCTCGGTCTCCTCCCCCGCCTCCAGCAGCAGGAGCCGGCGCTCGGCCCCGTGCAGCGAACGCCACCCCGCGGCGAGCTTCGACAGCGACATCGTCGTCACCGGGGCGCCGGGCACCGCCCGGCCCGCCGTCCGCCGGCCCGCCGGGCTCTCCGCACCGTCCAACAGGTCGGTCACCACGGCCAGTTCGGCTCCCCGGAGCGGATCACCGCCCGACCCGGCGGCCAGCACGGCGATCCGCGCCCGGCAGCTGCGGACCCGTGCCAGCAGTTGCCGGTGGCGGGGTGCCGCGATCAGAAGACGGCCTGCGAGCAGCGTGAAGCCCTGATAGCACGCACACACCAGCAGCAGCGCCCCTCGCCCGTCCCGCACCACTGCCTGCCACACCTGCGCCCCCTCGAAATGCTGTGGCCCGCAGCACCGTTGCCGCGGACCGTCGTCGAGCATCCTCCCGCATCCGGATCCCTCCGGAGGATTCATGCGGGAAAGATCCCCGACGGGGCGCGCGCCGCGGTAGTGGGCCCTGATCCCGGGGTCCGAGGACGGCCGTTCATTCGACGGGAGGGGAAGCGCGGCATGCCCGAAGCCTGCCGCCCGGCGGGGCGGCAGGCAGAGGGTGAATGCGGTCCGGCCTGCCCCCTCAAGCAGGCCGGACCGCGGCTCGGGGTGGGGTGCGTCAGGCTGCCGTGCAGGCCTTCCCGTTGAGGGTGAAGGCCGGTACGGCGGCGGGCGCACCGGACGCCTGGAATCCGAAGGAGGTGGAGGCCCCTGCGGCGATGCCGGCGTTGTAACCGGCGTCCTTGGCGGTGACGGCGCTGCCCGTCTGGGCCACCGTCGCGCTCCAGGCGTTGGTGATCTTCTCGGCGCCCTGGAACGTCCAGGCCAGCGTCCAGCCGGAGACCGGCGCGGACCCGGTGTTCTTCACCGTGACGTTCGCGGTGTAGCCGGTGCCCCAACTGCTCGCGATCGCATAGGTGACGGCGCATCCGCCGACCGGCGCGGTGGGGCTCGGCGACGGCGAGGAGGACGGGCTGGGCGACGGGGACGGCGAAGGTGAGGGCGACGGCGACGGCGAGGAGGACGGGGAGGACGAGGGCGAGGCCGACGGGGAGGGCGACGGCGACGGCGTGGAGCCGTCCGGCAGGGCGCCCCACTGCTTCACGCCGCCGTCGAGCAGCACCAGGTGCGTGGTGTCGACCGGCGGGGAGCTCGGGTTGGTCTCGATGCCCTGGTACGACCAGTCGTTGGTGGGATCCCACGCCCCGGAGGAGGCGATCCGGAACTGCACCTCCTTGCGGTACGCCGACTGGCCCGCCGGTGCGATCACCGTGTTGGAGCAGTCGATCGACACGTAGTAGACCGAACCCGCGTACTGGGTGGGCCCGCTGATGGTGCCGCACTGGTTGTAGTTGGTGGTCAGGGTGAGCTGGCTCGGGCTGACACCGGGTTCGAGGGTGAAGTAGTAGCGCAGTTCGGCGCGCTTCATCGCACGGGCCGGCCACGCCGACTTGTTGATGAGGTAGGCCTTGACCTCGGTGAAGGTCGTCCCGGTGGTGTTCAGCGACGCCTGCACGGACATCTCGGGCCCGTCCGGGGTCTCCTTCGTCGGGAACGACGCGAGCGGGGTGCCGCCGTACTCGGCGTAGAGGCGGGCCAGCGCCCCGGTGAAGGCCGCGTTGTAGTCCGTCGCGACCTCGTTGTTGGTGTAGTTCCCGCGGTCGTCGGTGTAGGTGTCGTCCGGCGAGCTCGGGCCTCCGACGAGGGCGCCGACGAGCAGGTGGCGGCTGTTGACGGGGCTGGTGAGCTGGTCCGTCCAGGAGCCGTGCGCGGTGCGGTGGTGCGGGTTCTTCGGGGAGTTGTCGCCGAAGCCGATCAGGTAGCTGGACTTGCGCGGGTTGTCGCCGAGGGCGTAGTTGATCTGGCGCACGGCGAAGTCGTGGTACCGGGCCTTGCGGGTGGCGTCACCGGTCAGGCCGTCGGAGTAGACGAGCGCGGCGAAGGCGGTGTTGGCGGCGTAGCGCAGCGAGCCCCACGAGTCGAGGACGGCCTCGCCGCCCGGCGAGTACCGCACCTTCGCGCCGTCGACGCCGACGGTCCACCAGTCGAGCCAGCGGTTGGTGTCGTCGATGTACTGCTGCTTGCCGGTGAGCTGGGCCAGCAGGACGTACGCGCCGTACGACTTGTCGTCCCACGCGATGGTCCACTTGTAGGAGCGGGTCGCCGACTGCGGCTCGGTGGAGAGGTTGGCGTAGGCCGCCTCGGCCTTTGCGAGGTAACTCGCGTCCCCGGTGGCCTTGTAGAGCCAGATCGCGCCCCAGACCAGCTCGTCGTTGTAGCCGCTCCAGGAGTTGTAGTAGTCCTTGGCGTCGGTGATGCAGTCCGAGTACTTGCCGCGGTAGGTGTCGGCGAAGGTGTAGAGCTGCTTGGCGTGCGACAGCAGGGTGGCGGCGTACGCCGGGTCGCTGTCGGCGAAGACCATGGACGAGGAGGCCATCGCGGCGGCCGTCTCGCCGGCGAGGTCGGAGCCGGGGCAGGAGGCGTCGATCTTGTACGACGGCCGGTCCATCGGCAGCACCTCGGCCGGTCCCCACCAGGCGTGGTCCTTGCTGCCGTTGCCCACCTGGCCGTAGAGGACGTTGGGTGCGGGGTGCGCCTTGATGAAGTAGTCGTTGACGAAGCGCAGGTTGTTCTTGAGGTACTGCATCTGCCCGGAGGCGGTGTAGCCCTGCTTCTGGGAGATGCCGCCCCACGCCAGCATGGTGGTCGAAGCGGCCATCGGCAGACCGAACTTGACGTGGTCGCCGGCGTCGTACCAGCCGCCGGTCAGGTCGAGGCCGGCGCTCTTGCCGTCGTCGAGCGCGGAGTTGCCGCGCCAGGAGACCCGGTTGGTGGCGGGGAGCGTTCCCGACTGCTGCGCCTCGTAGAAGAGCACCGACTTCTGCAGCGCCTCCGCGTAGTTGAAGGCGGGGGTGGCCGCCTGAGCTGCGGAGTGGAGCGGCAGCAGGAGGCCCGCGGCGAGCGCCCCCGCGAGGGCGAACCCGGCCACGCCGCGGTGCACCCTGCCGCGCCGGGGCGCGGCGGGCTGCTCGGGCAGCAGGCGGGCCGGAACGGGCCGGCCGGGTGGGAGTGCGGCGGGGTACGACATGGCGTCCTTCCGGGACGGCGGGGGTGGGGGCACCCGGCGGAGGGACGCGGCTCGCGGCGCCGGGCGGTGGTGGGGGTGTGGTGACGGGGGTGTGGTGACGGGGGTGCGGTGACGGGCGGCGCAGGGGGTTGCGCGGGGTGGGCGTGGGGTGGGCGTGGGGGTGCCCGGGCATGCCGGACGGGCCGGACAGGGGGGTGGGGCCGTACGGGGGGTGGGGGCGTACGGGTGACGGCACAACGAGGCGGCCGGCTGCCACGGGGGTGGGAGCAGCCGGTCTACCGGCCCAAACGTCGTGGGAGCGCTCCCACTTCGGTGCGGGAGAGTGCGCCTTCGGACGGTCGGGCGGTGCGGTCCATGGTCGCGGCGGGGGCGTGGCCGTGTCAATGAGGAACGCAGCACCGGAATCACGGAGTTGCACCCGCCGCACCGGCCCCGCGGTCGCGGGCGGGCCGGTGCGGCGGGTCGCGGGCCGGCTCCGGCTCCGGCTCCGGCTCCGGCTCAGCGGAGGATCTCCGCGAGGTCGTACGACTGCGGCTCCTCCAGCTGCCCGTAGCCGCAGTCGGACGGCTCACGGTCGGGCCGCCACCGGCGGAACTGCGCCGTGTGCCGGAAGCGCGTGCCCTCCATGTGGTCGTACGCCACCTCGATCACCCGCTCGGGGCGCAGCGGCACCCAGGAGAGGTTCTTGGTGCCCGTCCAGCGGCTGACCGCGCCGGGCAGCCGGGAGGAGGCCTGGGCGCTCTCGTCCGCCCAGGCCTCCCACGGGTGGCCCGCCAGGTCGTCGAGGCGCAGCGGGGCGAGTTCCTCGACGAGTTCCCGGCGGCGGTCCATGGGGAAGGACGCGCACACGCCGACGTGCTGGAGCCGGCCGTCGTCGTCGTGGAGGCCGAGCAGCAGCGAGCCGACGATCGGGCCGCTCTTGTGCTCGCGGTAGCCGGCGAGCACGCAGTCGGCCGTCCGCAGGTGCTTGATCTTGAAGAGGG
The DNA here is from genome assembly GCF_045862635.1 of Kitasatospora sp. NE20-6. Lineage (NCBI taxonomy): Bacteria > Bacillati > Actinomycetota > Actinomycetes > Kitasatosporales > Streptomycetaceae > Kitasatospora > Kitasatospora sp. NE20-6. The sequence goes on along the minus strand of NZ_BPRL01000050.1, from coordinate 27,037 downwards.
TGCGCTCGTTCGGCGCGTAGGGCGCGTCCAGGGGCTTGGCCACGACGCCGTCCAGCCCCGCGCCCTCGTACTGTGCGAACCAGGTGCGGGCGACGTCGATGTCCGTGGAGGCGGGGGCCACGTGCACCGGCGCACCGGCGCCCGCGAGAGCCGTCTCCAGGGCGGCCCGGCGTTCGCTCAGCGGCAGGTCCGCGAGCGCGGTGCCGTCGAGGGCGAGCAGGTCGAAGGCGACGAAGGACGCCGGGGTGCGTTCCGCGAGGGTGCGGACCCGGGAGGAAGCGGGGTGGATGCGCTCCAGCAGGTCCTCGAAGCGCAACCGGCCGTCCCGGGCGATCACGATCTCGCCGTCCACCACGCAGCGGGCGGGCAGCTCGCGCCGGAAGGCCTCCACCAGTTCGGGGAAGTACCGGGTGAGGGGTCTGGTGGTGCGGCTGCCGATCTCGACCTCGTCGCCGTCGCGGAAGACGATCGCGCGGAAGCCGTCCCACTTGGCCTCGTACTGCATGCCCGGCGGGATCTCGGCCACCGACGTGGCGAGCATCGGCCGGACGGGCGGCATCACGGGAAGGTCCATGGTCCGATCCTCGCCGCAGGCCCCGCGGCCCGCGCGCCGGATGGCGCGGGCCCGCCTAGCGTGGAGGCCATGGGCTCAGCGGTGGAACTGGACGTGGACGGCAGGGCCGTGCGCCTCTCCAACCCGGACAAGGTGTACTTCCCGGCCCGGGGCTGGACCAAGCGCGACGTCGCCGAGTACTACCTGGCGGTCGCGCCGGGTGTGCTGCGCGGCCTGCGCGACCGGCCGACCACCCTGCAGCGCTTCCCGGACGGGGTGGAGGGCGAGTTCTTCTACCAGAAGCGCGCCCCCAGGGGCCTGCCGGAGTGGCTGGGGACCGCCCGGATCTCCTTCCCCAGCGGCCGGAGCGCCGACGAGATCTGCCCGGCCGAGCCGGCCGCCGTGCTGTGGGCCGCCAACCTGGGCTGTCTGACGTTCCACCCGTGGCCGGTGCGGCGCAGCGACACGGAGCACCCGGACGAGCTGCGCATCGACCTCGACCCGCAGCCGGGCACCGACTTCCACCACGCCGTCCGGGCCGCGCACGAGCTGAGGGCGGTGCTGGAGGAGTCCGGGCTGCGCGGCTGGCCGAAGACCTCGGGCGGCCGCGGGCTGCACGTGTACGTGCCGGTGGAGCCGCGCTGGACGTTCACCGACTGCCGGCACGCCGTCATCGCGCTCGGCCGGGAGCTGGAACGCCGCATGCCGGGCCGGGTCACCACCGCGTGGTGGAAGGAGGAGCGCGGCGAGCAGATCTTCGTCGACTACAACCAGATGGCGCGGGACCGCACGATCGCCTCCCCGTACTCGCTGCGCGCCCGCCCCGAGGCGACGGCGTCCACGCCGCTGCGCTGGGAGGAGCTCGACGATGTCGTGCCGCTCGACTTCGACCTGCGGACGGTGCCGAAGCGGTTCGCCGAACTCGGCGACCTGCACGCCGACATGGACGACCACGCCTTCGACCTGACGCCCTTGCTGGAGCTGTACGCGCAGCAGGACTCCGGCGACCTGCCCTACCCGCCCGACCACCCGAAGATGCCGGGCGAGCCGATGCGGGTGCAGCCGAGCCGGGCGAAGAAGGAGTGACGCCCTGCGCGCGCGAGCTGTCGGCCCCGGGGCCCGCCGAGCCGTTCGCCGCGGCGGTCCCGCTGCCCGGACGCTTTCCGCGGACGGTCGCCCGGTCCTGACCGGGCCGTGGCACGCCGCCCTGCCCGGCGGGGAGCACCGGACCGGTGTGTCAGTGGCAGTTCCCGGTGCCGCGGTCGTTGTAGGTCTTGCCGGCCTCGGGCACGAACTCCCAGTCGTAGCTGTTGGCGTGAAGGGTGAACTTCAGCACGCCGTGGGTGTCGCTGTTGCGGGCCTCGCTGTTGGCCTGGACGGTCCCGAAGCCGTAGAAGCCGGCACCGCCCATGCCCGCGACGAAGCTGCGCAGGCCGCGCGCGTTGTCGAGGCCCCCGTTGGCGTTCTGCGGGGCGAACCGCTCGTACTGGTGGTTGTGGCCGGTCACGACGACGTCCGCGTCGGCGTCGTAGAGGGCCTGGTACAGCGGCCGTGTCGCGGTGGACGGCGCGTGGTTGGAGCCCGAGGTGTAGAGCGGGTGGTGCCAGTAGGCGATCGTGCAGGGCTTGCCGCTCGCGGCGAGGTCGGCGCGCAGCCACTGCTCCTGGGCGGATCCGGCCGCCATCGCGATGTTGGAATTCAGGGCCACCACGTGCCAGTTGCCGAGGTCGTAGGAGTAGTAGCCCTTGCTCGGGTCGCCGGCGGCCGCTCCGAAGTAGGCGTAGTAGCCGCTCGCGCCCGAGGTGTTGTAGTCGTGGTTGCCGGGGGCCGGCTTGGTGCGCGCCTTGTGGCGGCCCCACGTCGGCTCGTAGAAGGAGGCGAACTCGGCCGCGGTGCCGTTGGTGTAGACGTTGTCACCGGCGGTGAAGACCGTGCCGGGGATGCCGTCGAGCAGTTTGGCCGTGGCCGTGTCGCCCGAGCCGGAGTCGGCGATGTCACCGGCTCCGACCAGCACGGGATCGCCGGACGGCACCGTGCCCGAGGGACTCGGCGAAGCGGTGGGCGAGGAGGGGGCGGACGGCGAGGGCGAGGGCGAGGGTGAGGGTGAGGGGGTGCCGGCCGTGGTGATCACCAGCTGCGGGGCGTCGGCGCCGCTCTCTCGGGTGTCGTAGTACGCACCGTCCGAACTCGACGAGCCGGCGCCGAAGCTGAAGGTGCCGTTGCCGGTGACGGCCGAGGTCACGTCGATCTCGTACCAGGTGTCCTTGGTCACCGCGCCGAGCGTGGCCAGCGTGGCGCCGTCCAGGGCGGGCCTGTTGTTCCAGGTGGTGCCGGTCTCGGTCCAGGTGGTGTCGGACACCGCGGTGAAGACACCGCCCTTGCTCGCACCGGAGTTGCCGCTGATCGTGCGGATGCGCAGCTTGGCGCCGGTGACGGGCGCGGTCACACCGCTCACCGTGAACTTCAGGAACGACTGCCGGACGGGCGAGTTGTCGACCACGAACTGGGTCGACGTGCCGTAGTTGGTGGAGGGGGTGCTGTCCTGGACATACGTGTCGGCGACCGGCGTGAAGGTCGTGGTGGCCGCGGCGGCGGCCGGCGCGGTCGCGGTGAGGAGGGTCGCGGCGATCGCGACGGCCAACAGGCCGGCGGCTCCGGCGGTGGCTGTTCCCCAGGTGTGGCGCGTGCCCATCGGACGGTCCCTTCTGGCAGGTGGTGCCCCCGGCCCGTGCCGTGGGCGGGAGAAACCTAGGGGTCCGGCCCGGCGCGACCGGCACGCGCAGGTGAACGGCCCACGTGCAACGCATGAGGATCCGGCACCCGAACGGGCCGACGCCCATCCGGTCGACAGGTGTTCACCTGCCGACCGCCGGCCTGCCGTCCGGCCCGTGTTGTCCGGCCTCACCGCCGCGCCCGACGATGGGGAGCCCGGCCGCCGCCGAGGACCACGGAGCCCGCCGCGCCCGGCGCCGACACGACCGAGGACGCCCGATGACCCTCCGCAGGCGGATCGCCGTCCTGGCCGTCGCCACCGCCCTGCTCGCAGCCGTCGCAGCGGGGTGGATCACCGTGGCCGCCGCGCGGGCCCCCCGTACGCCGCCGGGCGCCGGTGCGCCGCTCGTCCTGGGCACCGACGGATCCCGGCTGCTGCTGGTCGGGGGCCGCCGGCTGGTCACGGCCGACCTGGCCCGGCCGGACGCGGGCCGCACCGTGGGCGCCCTGGAGTGCGTGCGGTCCCATGCGGCGGCAGGCACGGGCGTGTGCGCGCATCCGGACAGCCCGTGGTCGTACCGCATCCTCGTGCTGGACAGTGCGCTGGGGCGGCGGAAGGAGATCCCCGTCCCGGGGCTGCCCAGCCGCGCCCGGGTGTCGGCGAGCGGCCGCATGGTCGCCTGGACGACCTTCGTGGGCGGCGACTCGTACAGCGGCGGCGGGTTCTCCACCCGGACCGGCGTCTACGACACCCGGACCGGCCGGCTGCTCGACTCGCTGGAGGAGTTCGCCGTCACCCGGGACGGCAGGCCGTACCGCGCCCCGGACGTCAACTACTGGGGTGCGACCTTCGCCGCCGACGACAACACCTTCTACGCGACGCTCGCCACCGGCGGACGTCGCCACCTGGTGGTCGGCGACCTGGCCGCACGGACCGTCCGGACCCTCAAGGACAACGTCGAGTGCCCGTCGCTCTCGCCCGACGGCACCCGGATCGCCTTCAAGGAGGCCGTGGACGCCGACCCCGGCAAGGGCTGGCGCCTCTCCGTGCTCGACCTCGCCACCCTGCGGGTGACGCCCACCGCCGAGACGCGCAGCGTGGACGACCAGGCCCTCTGGCTGGACGGCCGGACGCTCGCCTACACCCTCCGCGACAGCTCCGGCGACCCGGACGTGTGGTCGGTGCCGGCCGACGGCTCGGGGGCCGCCGCCCTCCTCGCCGCCGACGCCGAGTCACCGGCCGTCCTGCGCTGAGCCGGGGGCCGGCCCGCCCGGGGCCCGTTCACCCGCGGATCGCGGCGAGGAGGGCGGCGGCGGTCCAGTGCCCGGCCGCGCCCGGACGGCTGCTCAGGTAGGCGGCGGCCCGGTCGGCCGGCCAGCCGTGGGACTCGGCGAGGCCGGCGGCGATGGCGCGGCAGTACGCGGCGGTGGGCGCGCCGAGTTCGGCCGTGGCGGAGCCGCCGGGGGCGGTGAGGGTGAGCACCGGGTGGCCGTCCAGGGTGCCGGCGCAGAGCAGGTTCTCGTAGCGGCCCGGCCCGAGCTGCAGCCGGCCGTCGCGGTACGCCGTCGCGAGGTCGGGGAGGGAATCCGGCACGGGGCCGTCCCCCGGGGTGCGGTGCATCTCCTGCGCGGCGATGTCGAGGAGTTGACCGTACGTCAGGAGATAGACCCTGGCGGGGAGTTCACCGGCGTCGTCCGGGTCGAGGAACGCCATGCCGCCGCCCCAGACCCGGGACCGGCGGGCGAAGTAGAGCGTCCCGGGCAGCAGGACGGGCAGGTCGGCGGTGGGCGGGCGGGCGTCGCGGCATCCGGGGTGGACCCGGGTGCTGCCCGGCAGCCGGCCGCCGGCGAGGTAGAGGCCGAGGCGGGCGCGCCGGAGGTTGGAGCCGTACGCGGCGTACCAGACCGGCAGGTCGGCGGTGGCGGCCCAGCCGGGTTCCGGCCCGCCGGGGCGCGGCCCGGGGCGGCGGGGCGTGGGGGTGCGCATGGCCGGAGGGTGCGCGGGGCCGGGCCGCCGGGGCGGGCGCGACACGCCGCTTCGGCCTTTCTCCGCACCGGAGTTCACCCGTTCAGAGGTGCCCGTGGCCCGGTCCGGCCGTCGGCGGTGACGGCGGCGATGGATGTACAGAATCTTTGACACCAGGTACGGCCTGTTTTACATTTCCTGCATGGCATTCGAAGAGAGACGCGCCTGGATCACGGCCGTGGTCACGGTCTGCTCCTACGGGCTCTACCTGGCCGTCGTGCTCGGACGGGCCGACGGCGTGCCGCTGGCCACCGTGCCGTACGCCGCGGCCCTGCTGTGGAGCATCGCCGGCGCGGTCGCGGCCTCCGTCGCGCTCACCGCCGCGGCCGCCCTGGTGTCCCCGGAGGGCGCCGGGCAGAAGGACCTGCGGGACCGCGAGATCAACCGGTTCGGCGAGTACGCCGGCCGGTCGTTCCTCGTCGTCGGCGGGGTGACCGTGCTCGTGCTGGCCATGACGAGGGCGGACCACTTCTGGATCGCCAACGCCACCTACCTCGCCTTCGCGCTCTCCGCGCTGCTCGGCTCCGCCGCCCGGATCTCCGCCCACCGGTGGGGCTTCTCCGGATGGTGAAGCCGACCAGGGTCACCAACGTGATCCGCGCCCTGCGTTTCGCACACGGGGAGATGACGCAGGCCGAACTCGCCCGCCGCATCGGGGTCACCCGCCAGACCGTCATCGCCATCGAACAGGGCCGCTACTCGCCGTCGCTGGAGATGGCCTTCCAGATCGCCCGGGTCTTCGGCGTCCGGCTCGACAGCGTCTTCCAGTACCCGGACAGCACCGACGACACCACCGCGCACCCGGAGGGAACACCGTGAAGGCCATCGTGCAGGACGGGTACGGCGAGGCCGACGTACTCCGCCTCCGGGAGGTCGACCGGCCGTCCGTCGGCGACGACGACGTGCTCGTCCGGGTCGGCGCGGCCGGGGTCGACCGCGGGGTGTGGCACATCATGACCGGCCTCCCCTACCCCGTCCGCGCCGCGTCCGGCCTGCGGCGGCCGCGGAACCCCGTCCGTGGCACGGACGTCGCCGGGCAGGTGGCGGCCGTCGGCCGCAACGTCACCCGCTTCCGGCCGGGCGACGCCGTGTACGGCTCGTGCAACGGCTCGTTCGCCGAGTACGCCCTCGCCCGCCAGGACCGGCTGGCACCCACCCCGGCCGGCCTCTCCGACGCGCAAGCGGCGGCGATCCCGGTCTCCGCGGTCACCGCCCTCCGGGCGCTGCGCGACGCCGGCCGCATCCGGCCGGGCCGAAGCGTGCTCGTCATCGGCGCGGGCGGCGGCGTCGGCTCGTTCGCCGTGCAGCTGGCCCGGGCCCTCGGGGCCGCCTCCGTGACCGGCGTGTGCAGCACCGCGAAGACCGAGCTCGTCCGCTCGCTCGGGGCCGACGACGTCGTCGACCACACCCGCACGGACGTCACCGACGGCACCCGCACGTGGGACCTCGTCATCGACACCGGCGGCAACCGTCCGCTCGCCCGGCTGCGGCGGGCCCTCACGCCGAAGGGCACGCTCGTGATCGTCGGAGGCGAGGGCGGCGGCCGGTGGTTCCAGGGCCTCGGCCGCCAGCTCGCGGCGCCGATGGTCTCCCTCGTCACCGGCCAGCGGCTCTGCAGCCTGCTCGCGACGGTCGGGACGGCTGACCTGGAACACCTGACGGAACTCGTCGAGGCCGGACGGCTCACCCCGGCCGTCGACCGCACCTACCCTCTGGAGCGTGCCGCGGACGCGGTCCGCCACCTGCAGGAGGGCCGTGCCCTCGGCAAACTGGTCGTCACCGTCCGAGCCACCGGCTGAACCGGCCGGGCACAGCGCAGGACAGGGCAACACAGCGCAGCGCAGGGCCGAGCACCGGCCGGGCGGCAGCCGCTACGCCCCCAGCACCACCCCGGCGACCAGCCGGGCGAGCGCCGCGGGCTGGTCGATCATCAGCATGTGACCGGCGTCCGGCACGGTGACCAGGGTGATCTGCGGGCCGGCCGCCAGCTCGGCGCGCTCCTCCTCGGTCAGCCCGATCTCGTCGCGGTCGCCGCGGACCACCCAGGCGGTCGCCCCGGACGCCCGGAGCCGGGGAGCGAGCGAGCCGTAACGGTCGAGGTGCTCGAAGTAGTGGTGCACGATCCTGCGGCAGAACGCCGGATCGTTCTTCCGCAGGTCGGCGATGAACGCCTCCCGCCGGCCCTCGGGCAGGTCGTCCTCCATCATCCGCGGGGTCAGCCGCAGCGCCGCCGACCACGTGACGCCGCCGAGTCCGGGGATCCGCCCCAGGCGGTCGATGATCGCGAGATCACGCACCTCGTCCGGCCGCGAGATCGAGGGCGACAGCAGCACCACCGGCCCGGGGGCGTGTCCGGCGGCCGCCATCTCCAGCGCGATGTTCGCGCCCAGACTGTGGCCGACCACCGTCGTGCAGCCCCGCTCCGCGCCGAAACGGCCCAGCAGCGCCGCGTAGTTCTCCATGCTGAGGTCCTGCGGGGGCGTGGTGCCGGCGAACCCCGGGACGGTCACCGCCACCATCCGCACGGGCGCGCCGGCCAGCGCCGGGTCGGCCGCCATGTCGTCGAACACCGCGGTGCTGCACAGCGCGCCGGGCAGGAGCAGCACCCGGTGCGGGGCGTCGGCGGGACCGTACTCGTGCACGTCCCACGCGTCGAACTCCTCGATCCCGCTCACGTCCTGACCTCCGCCTCCGGGGTGTACCGTGCTCGCAGTCTGCGGCCTCCGCGCGGACGAACCGGAGAGCTTGGTCCGAACGCGGCATGTCGGGCGGGCCGGCCGGCCCGCCCGCGCCGCGTCAGCACCGGGCGCCCGCGAGGCGCACCACCCAGGCACGCTGCTCGTCGGTGTCCGGCACCGCGAGCCCGCGGGCGCGTGCCAGCCGTGCCCAGGCCTCCTCCGGCGGCGCGCCGCCGAGCACCAGGACACCGGCCGCCAGCAGCGAGGCCCGCCCGATGCCCGCCCTGCAGTGCGTCACCACGTGGGCGCCACGGCCGAGTCGGGCGAGCAGGTCGTGCAGGACGGGAAGCACGGCCGTCACCTCGGGCACGCACCGGTCGGGTACCGGCACCGGCACGAACCGCAGGCCCGCCGCCGCCGCGGCACCGGCCTCACCCGCCAGCCCGAGCTCGTCGAGCTCCGGCGGCGTCAGTGCGCAGACGAGCACGTCGACGCCGGCGGCCGCCAGCCCCGCCATCTCGTCGTCCAGCCAGTCGGATCCGCGGGGCCGGGCCATGATGCTGAGCCGCCCCGGGCCGGGGCGGTCGACGGTGAAGAGCGTGGGGCGCACGGGCACGGCCTTTCGGAGGGGTCGCATCGGTGGACCCGTCCGGGACCGGCACGGCAGGCAGGCGCAGCGGCAGGCACGGCGGTCGGCGCACGTCGGACGGGAGGGGCGGCCGCCGTCGGGGCCGCCCGGGGATCCGGCGGACGCGCCCGGACCGCAGAAGGCCGCCGGGGCGCACACGTCGACGCCGGGAGGGGGACGCAGACCGACGGAGCCGGCCGTCCCCGGTCGGCATCCTGCCACACGGGCCGACGGACCGTCCGGGCCTTTCCGGCCTCCCTCACATCCGCCGCCACCAGCGCCACGGCCGCGACCGCAGTCGGGCGGCGACCCCGTCCGGCCGGCGGCTACGGCCGCGCGGCCGCCGGAGCGGGCGCGGGCACCGCGAGGACCTGCCCGGTGCGGGCGGCACCGGCGGCAGCCGGACCGTTCCACTCGGCGGCGGTGATGTAGAGCGTCGGACTGCCGTCCGGGCCGCCGAGGGCGCACGAGAAGCAGCCGCGGTCGACCTCGACGGTCTGCAGCACCTCACCGCCCTCCCGCACCCGGACGCAGCGGCGGTCGGGCACGTCCGCGTACCAGAGCGCCCCCTCGGCGTCGAGGGCGATGCCGTCGGGTGCGGAGCCCTCGATCCGCGCCCACGTACGGCGGTTCACCAGGCCGCCGTCGTCGGCGATGTCGAAGGCGGTGATGCGGGCCGCGTACGACTCGGCGAGGAGCAGTACGGCGCCGTCCGGCGTGACGGCCATGCCGTTGGGGAAGGCGACGTCCGTGGCGACGGTGCGGGCGGTGCCGTCCGCGGCGATCCTGGCGACGAGGCCGGCGGCCGGGGCCTCGCCGGACATCAGGTCGAAGCCGATGCAGTTGGCGTACGCGTTGCCGCGGCCGTCCGCCGCGACCTCGTTCCACGGCCGGTCGCACAGGGCCCGGAGGTCGGCGAACGGGGTGAGGGTGCCGTCGGACCCGCGGTGCAGGAGGCGGCGGTCGCCGCCGGCGAGGAGCAGCAGGCGGCCGTCGGGCAGCGGGTCGATGCAGAACGGGAAGGAGTCGATGCCGCCGGCCGTCCCGCGGGTGCCGTCCGCGGTGAGGGTGAGGAGCTCCTGTGCACCCCAGTCGCAGACCCAGAGCCGCCCGTCGTGCCAGCGGGGCGATTCGCCGAGGACGAGGCCGTCGAGGAGGACGCGGGGTTCGGGCACGGCGGGCTCCTCGGTCGTCCGGCTGACGTCCCATCATGGCGAAGCCTTCGGACGGGTGGAAGGATTCCACGGGGCGGCGTGTCGGCCGCCCGTGGTCCGAGGGAGAGGTGCTCGCGTTGTCCGCAGACGCCGTCGTGATCGGTGCCGGAGTGATGGGCGCCTCGATCGCCCTGGAGCTGGCCAGGTCGGGTCGCCGGGTGGTGGTGGTCGACAAGGCCGGCGGGATCGGCCACGGGTCGACCTCGGCCTCCAGTGCCGTGGTGCGCTTCAACTACTCGACCTGGGCCGGGGTGGCGACCTCGTGGGAGGCGCGGTCGCACTGGGTGCACTGGCGCGAGCACCTGGGCGCGCCGGCCGGCACGGACGGGCTCGCACGCCTCGTGCCGTGCGGCCTCGCGCTGCTGGACGTCGACGTGCTGCCGCGCGACCGGTTCCTGCCGTCCTTCGACCGCGCCGGGGTGCCGTACGAGGAGTGGGACGCCGCCGAACTCGCCCGCCGGGTACCGGGTCTGGACCCCGGCCGCCACTGGCCGCCCCGGCAGCTCGCCGACGAGAGGTTCTGGGCGGAGCCGGAGTCGGCGCTGGGCGCGGTGTTCACCCCCGACGCGGGTTACGTCTCCGACCCCCAGCTCGCCGCCGCGAACCTCGCGGACGCCGCGCGGCGCCTCGGTGCGGAGTTCCGTCTGCGGCGCACGGTCACCGCGGTCGACCGGACCGGTGACCGCGTCCGTGCCGTCCGGCTCGACGACGGCGGGGTGATCGCCACTCCCGTCGTGGTGAACGCGGCCGGCCCGTGGTCCACCCGGGTCAACGAACTGGCCGGTGTCGGGGGTGACTTCGCCGTCGGGCTGCGTCCGCTGCGGCAGGAGGTGCACCGGGTCGCGGCGCCGCCCGGCTGGAACGGCATCGCGCTCGCCGACGTCGACCTCGGCGTCTACCTGCGGGGCGACTCCGGCGGCGGCCTGCTGGTCGGCGGCACGGAGCCCGCGTGCGACCCCCTGCACTGGGTGGACGACCCGGACGCGGTCGACCCCCGCGTCACGGGGGCGGTGTTCGAGGCGCAGGTGACCCGGGCGGCCCGGCGGCTCACCGGCCTGTCCGTGCCGAACCGCCCGAGCGGCGTCGTCGGGGTCTACGACGCGGCCGACGACTGGACGCCGGTCTACGACCGGACCGATCTGCCGGGCTTCTTCGTGGCGATCGGCACGAGCGGCAACCAGTTCAAGAACGCGCCGCTCGTGGGGGCCTTCCTGCGCGCCCTGGTCGACCACGCGGAGGACGGCAAGGACCACGACACCGATCCGGTGCACCTGCGGGGCCCGCACACCGGAGCGGAGATCGACCTGTCGGCGTTCTCCCGGCTGCGGCCGGGCGGTGCGGGCAACTCCGGTACGGTCATGGGCTGATACGGCGGCCGGGGCGGTCCGCCGGGGGCCGGGCGGCTCCGGGCGGGCGGCTCCGGCCGGCCGGGTCCGGGGGCCTCGGCGGGCACCCTGGACCTCCCGGGTCGGCTCCGCCACACTCGTCGCACGCGGGCGACGGCCGCCCGGGTACGAGGGGCGGAACGCGATGGACCCGTTGGCGGAGGAGAACCACGGCGGGGGCGGCGACGCGGAGGAGCGCGCGCTCGGTGCGCTCGTCGGCAGGTGCAGCGGCGACACGAAGGCCGCCGGCCGCACCGACGCGGTCGGCGGGGTGTTCTGGGCGGTCGTACCCGTCGGACTGCTGGGTGCCGGCCTGATCGCCGGCGCCCCCGTGCTGACGCTGATCGGGGCGCTCGGCACCGGCCTCGTCCTGCTGTTCGCCCTGCGCGGCCGGGGCTCGGCGGGCCGGGGCTCGGCGGGCCGGGAGGCGGCGCAGCAGTTCTCGGTGCACGAGCTGGGCGTCGTCCACACGGTCGGCGAGCGGGCCGAGGTGGCGCGCTGGGGGGACGTCAACGAGGTGACGGTGTTCTCCCTCGCGGGGCCCGTGCCGATGCACGGCTGCTACCTGACCCGCGGGGACGGGCACCGGATCGTCCTCTCCACGCAGCGGCTCCGGGGCCTTGCGGAGCTGCTGCCCCGCATCGAGGAGGAGGTCGCGCGGGCGCAGCTGCCCGCGGCGATGGCCTCCGTCGACGCGGGCGGGACCGTGGTCTTCGGCGACCTCCGGCTGGACGCCGCCGGCCTGGCCGTCGGGGGGCGCACGCTGCCCTGGGACGAGGTCGGCCGGGTCACCGTCGAGAACGGGAAGCTCGGGGTGCACCGGCTGGTCGGCGGCCGCTGGTACCAGCGGGAGCTGATGCGCTTCCCGAACCTGGAGCTGTTCCGCGTGCTGGCCGACCGGCAGACGCCTGTCCGCTGAGCCCGCCTGTCCGCTGAGCCCGCCGGGCCGTACGGCCCCGTGCGCGGGGTGCGCCCGCCCGGGGCCCGCGGGGTCCAGGCCGCAGCGGCCGCCCTGCCCGCCCGGGCGGCGCGGCAGCCGTGGTATCCAGGCAGGATGACGATTTCCGGGCCGGACGCGGTGCCCTTCGAGGCCGTGCTGTGCGACATCGACGACGTGATCCGCTTCTACGACGTCACGGAGGTGACCCGGCTGGAGCACGCGGCGGGCCTGCCGGTCGGCAGCACGGCGGCGGCGGGCTTCGCCCCGGAGCGGGGCCGCCCGCTGGTGCTCGGCCTGCTGACCAGGGACGCGTGGGTGGGGGCGACGGCGGCCGCGCTCGCCGACCGGGTGCCGCACGACCTGGCCGTCGGGCTGGCCGCGGCGTTCGCCGGGGCGCCGTTCCGCGCCGAACCCGAGGCGGTCGGCCTGCTGCGCCGCGCGCGGGCGCACTGCCCGGTGCTGCTGGTCACGAACGGCACGCCGTGGCTGGACGAGGACCTGGCCCGGGTGGGCCTGGACGGCCTCGCGGACGGCGTCGTCAACAGCTCCCTGGTGGGCGTCGCCAAGCCGGACGCCGGGATCTACCTGATCGCCGCGTCGCGGGCGGGGGTCGACCCGGCCCGCTGCCTGTTCGTCGACGACCGGGCGGAGAACGTGCAGGCCGCCGCCGCGCTCGGGATGGCCACGGTGCACTACCGCGGCCCGGCGGACCTCCGGGCGGCGCTGGCCCCGCTGCTGGGCCCGGCGGTGGAGGCGCCCGCCGGGCCGTGACCCCTCGTGGCCCGGCCGGCGGCCCGGCCGGCCCCGGAGGCGGATCAGCCCTGCGGGCGGGTCGCCGCGATGATCCGTACGGCGTCGGCGATCTGCGCGTCCGTCAGGTCGCCGCGGGCGGTCAGGCGCAGCCGGGAGATGCCGTCCGGCACGGACGGCGGGCGGAAGCAGCCGACGGCGAGGCCTGCGGTGCGGCAGTCCGCGGCCCAGCGGACGGCGGCCTCGGGGCCCGGGGCGCGGACGGAGACCACGGCGGCGTCCGGGACGGAGGCGTGGAGCCCGGCGGCGGTGAGCAGCGCGGAGAGCCGGTGCGCGACCTCGCGGGCGCGGTCGGCGCGGCCGGGCTCGGCGCGCAGCAGGCGCAGCGCGCCGAGGGCGGCGCCGGCCGCGGCCGGGGCGAGGCCGGTGTCGAAGATGAAGGTGCGGGCGGTCTCGGTGAGGTGCCTGATGACGCGTCGGGGGCCGAGGACGGCGCCGCCCTGGGCGCCCAGCGACTTGGAGAGGGTGACGGTCGCGACGGTGTCGGGTTCGCCCGCGAGGCCTGCCGCGGCGAGCGCGCCGCGCCCGCCGGGGCCGACGACGCCGAGGCCGTGCGCGTCGTCGACGAGCAGCGCGGCGCCGTGGGCGCGGGCGGCGGCGGACAGGCCGGCGATCGGCGCGGCGTTGCCGTCGACGGAGAAGACCGAGTCGGAGACCACCAGGGCGCGCGGATGGCGGCGCCCGGCCAGCACCGTGCGGACGGCGTCGGGGTCGGCGTGCGGCGCGCGGTGCACGTCGCTGCGGGCGAGGCGGCAGCCGTCGATGAGCGAGGCGTGGTTGTACGCGTCGGAGACGATCAGGGTGTCGGGGTCGGTCAGCGCGGTCAGCGCGGCGAGGTTGGCGGCGTAGCCGGAGGAGAGCACGAGGGCGGCCTCGAATCCGCAGAACGCGGCGAGTTCGTCCTCGAGTTCGGTGTGCAGTGCGGTGGTGCCGGTGACCAGGCGGGAGCCGGTGGCGCCGCCGCCCCAGCGCAGCGCGGCGTCGGCGGCGGCGCGGGTGACGGCGGGGTGGCGGACGAGCCCGAGGTAGTCGTTGCTCGCGAGGTCCAGCACGGGGTCGTCGGCGGGGCGGCTGCGCAGGGTGCGGGTGAGTCCGGCGCGGGCGCGGAGGTCGGCGGCCTCGTCCAGCCAGTCGAAGACGGCGGTCGGCGTGCGGGTCGGCTGCGGCGCGGTGGGGTGGACCATGGCCGCACTCTGGCATGCGTCGGCGAGGGGCGGCAACGTGCGCCTGCGCACACGCGGCGCCGGTGCGCGGTGCGCGCGTAGACTCCCCCGACCGGCGGGGCCGGGCGGGCAGGGCCCGGCCGGTGGGGCCCTGCCGGTGGAGGGGAGACCTGGTGGACGACGGCCGCCTGACGGTGCGGGACGTGCTGGAGCTGGAACTCGTCGCGCCGTGGGGGGCCGAGGTGGCGGCCTGCCCGGCCCTGCTGGACCGGCCGGTGCGGTGGCTGCACGTGGCGGAGGCCGCGGACGTCGCGGTGATGCTGACCGGCGGGGAGATGGTGCTGACGACGGGTCTGCTGCTGGCGGGCGACGAGCAGGCGCAGACCGCGTACGTCGAGTCGATGCGGGAGGCCGGCGCGGCGGCCGTGGTGCTGGGGCTGGGCCGGGCGTTCTCGACCACCCCGGAGGCGATGCGGCGGGCGGCGCGGCGGTGCGGGGTGCCGCTCGTGGTGCTGCACCGCCCGGCGTCGTTCGCGCGGCTCACCGAGGAGGTGCACGCGAGGCTGCTGCACGGCCGGTACGCCGCGCTCGACCTGTCGGACCGGCTCGGCGGCTCCCTGTCTGCGCTGAACCTGTCGGGGGTGCCGCTGCAGCGGCTCCTCGACGAGATCGCCGGGTACGCGGGCTGTCCGGCGGTGGTGGTGAACCTGGCCCACCGGGTGCTGGCGTCGGCGGGCGATCCGGCCGCGCTCGGCGATCTCCTGCGCGACTGGGAGCGGGTCTCACGGCAGGTCTCCGAGCTGCAGGGCAACGGCCCGGTGACGCTCGGCCCGGACGGCTGGATCACGGCGCGGCTGGAGGCGCGCGGGCGCCAGTGGGGGCATCTGGTGCTCTTCGGCCACCAGGGCGGCGAGGAGATCGGCCGGGTGCTCGGGCGGCGGGCGGCGGAGGCGCTGGCGGTGCACCGGCTGCTCGGCGACCGGGAGATCGGCCGGCAGCGCGGCTGGGAGGACCAGGCGGCGGAGGCCCTGCTGAGCGACCTCGCCTCGGGCACGGTGCACCCCGAGCAGTTGCTGCCGAGGCTCCGGGCGGCCGGGCTGCCCACCGAGCGCCGCACGCTGGTGCCGGTGGTGCTGCGGCGGTCGTCCGGCGACGGCGCGGTGTGCGGTGCGGCGCGGCGGGCGCTGGAGGAGGAGTCGCTGGCCGGGCTGGTCGCCCGGATCGGGCCGGACGGCACGGTCGCGGTGCTGGTCAGCGTGCCGCCGGAGCGGAACGCCGACACGGAGGTGGACCGGCTCGCGGTGCGCCTGCAGGAGCGGGCGCCGGGGGCGGTGATCGGGGCCGGTTTCGGCTGCCTGGTGCTGGACGAGGTGCGCCGTTCGTTCCTGGAGGCGGTGCACGTCGCGGACGCCGCGGTGGCGGGCCCGCCGTCGGGCCCGGTGGCCCGTCTGCGGGACGTGCGGCTGCGCGGTCTGGTGCGGCTGCTGCGGGACGAGCCCGAGCTGCAGGCGTTCATCGGCCGGGAGCTGGGGCCGCTGCTGCGGCACACGGAGCTGCTGGACGTGCTGCGCACCTACCTGCGGACCGGCCGCAACAAGTCGCTGGCCGCGCAGGAGCAGCACGTGAGCCGCCCGGCGCTCTACCGGAGGCTGCAGAGCATCGAGGCCCTGCTCGGCATCGACCTGGCCGACCTGGAGCAGCTGACCTCGCTGTACGTGGCGCTGCTCGCGCACGACGCGCAGCGCGGCCCGTAGCGGCCCGTAGCAGGCCGTAGCGGGTGGCGGGCACGGGGGCGGGCGGAAGGTGAGCGGGGTGTCCGTCCGCGGCTCCGGGGGTTCGGGACCGGCCCGCGGCGGGTAAAGTCCGGGCAAAGAACCGGGCGCCGGGCAACGCGCACGCGCTGCCGGGAGTCGCCGCCGCTCCGGAGGGGAACGCCGTACTCGTCGGCCGGCGACCACCGGCCGCCCGGCGCAGCACGGCACGCACAGAGCGGAAGGGTGACGCACCCGATGACGGTGAACCTCGGCAAGGGCCAGAAGGTCGACCTCGGCAAGCCCGGAGGGGGCACGCTGGAGGTGGTCCGGATGGGCCTCGGCTGGCAGGCCGCTCCCCGGAAGGGCTTCTTCGCGAAGCTCATGGCGCGCGACATCGACCTGGACGCGTCCGCGGTGCTCTTCGCGGGCCGCGAGCCGGTGGACGTCGTCTACTTCCAGCACCTGACGAGCTCCGACGGCTCGGTGCGGCACAGCGGCGACAACCTGACCGGCGGCGCCGGCCGGGGCGCCGACGACGAGACGATCACGGTGAACCTGGCCCGGGTGCCGAAGAAGGTCGACCAGATCGTCTTCACCGTGAACTCCTTCACCGGCCAGACCTTCCAGGACGTGCAGAACGCCTTCTGCCGGCTGGTCGACGACTCCACCGGCCAGGAGCTCGCCCGCTACACCCTGACCGGCGGGGGCTCCAGCACGGCGCAGATCATGGCGAAGGTGCACCGGTCGAACGGCGGCTGGCAGATGACCGCGATCGGCGCCCCCGCCGACGGGCGGACGTTCCAGGACGTCATCCCCGCCATCGAGCCGCACCTCTGACGGCGGACCGCCGCGCGGGTCCGCCGGGCCTGCGCGCCGCCACGGGCGCAGGCTGTCAGTAGGACCGGGAGGCCCGCGAGGGACGGCACGGCAAAGGCGGTGGCGATGGACGGCGGCGGGCCCGAGACGACCGCGGCACCCGGCACGCCGCCGTCCGGCCGCGCGCCCTGGCCCCCGATCGACCTGCTCGCCCGGATCCGGCGCGATCCCCGCCACATGCCCGAACGGGCCGCGCTCTTCGCCGTCGACCGGATCGGCGCGGAGTCGTCCGAGCGGCTCGCCCGGCTGCGGCGCACCGGGAAGCCCCGGCGGGAGGTCCTGGAGACGGTCGTCGCCCACGGGGTCCGGACGGCCGTGGTCGACGGTGCCTTCGTCGGCGGGCCGTTCATGGCGCTGGTGCCCACGGCCTTCTGCGCGGCGCTCCTCGCGCAGGGCCGGATGGTCATGGAGATCGGCGAGCTGTCGGGCCGTCCCGCCACCGATCCGGCGCGGGCGGCCGACCTGCTGCTCCTGCAGGGGGTGTACCCGACGGTCGAGGAGGCGCGGTCGGCGCTCGACGCGCTGCCGCCGGACGACGGGCCGCCGCCCGGGCGCCGGATGTCCCTGCGGGAGTGGGTGCGGGTCGTCGTGCGGATGGCGTACGTGCTGGGCGTCGTCACGCCCTCCGCCCCGGAACCCGCGCCCGGGCCGCGCCCGGGCCGGTACCTGCGCTGGGTCGCCATCGCCCTGCTGGTCGCCGTGGGGATCCTGCTGCCGTTCGTCTGGGTGCCGGTGCTGGGGTTCGCCTACCGCTCGGCGACGCTGCGTCTCGCCGAACGCGCCATCACGCACTTCGGCGCCTCGCCCGGGGACGAGGACGCCGAGGACGCCCCGGACGGCGGGCGGCCCCGGCGCGGCCGGATACGGCCGCTCGCCCTGCTGGTGGCGCTGCGGACGCTCGCCGCGCTGCTCCTGCCGTTCATGGCCGCCGTCCTGCTGGTGGTGAGCGGCGGCCGGGTCGCCGGGCACCGGTGGCTGGCCGTCGGTGTCGGGCTGGTGGTGGTCTCGCTGATCTCCTGCGTGGTGTGGCGGTTCCGCCAGTGGCGGCGCACGTCGGGGCGCAGCCGCCCGGCGGTCGGGCTCACGCCGGGGGCGGGTCCTCCGCCGGGGTGATCTCCTGCTCCGTCCAGATCACCTTGCCGCCGGGGGTGTAGCGGCTGCCCCAGCGGCTGGTGAGCTGGGCGATGAGGAAGAGTCCGCGGCCGCCCTCGTCGGTGGGCCGGGCGCGCCGCAGCCGCGGCTGGGTCTGGCTGGGGTCGGAGACCTCGCAGATCAGCCGCTCGTCCCTGATGAGGCGCAGCACGATCGGCCCGCCGGCGTAGCGGATGGCGTTGGTGACGAGCTCGCTGACGATGAGCTCGGTGGTGAAGACCAGGTCGTCGAGGCCCCAGGTGGTGAGCTGCGCGGCGGCGGTGGAGCGGGCGTCGGCGACGGCGGCCGGGTCCACCGGGAACTCCCGGCTCAGGACGGAGCCCTCGGGCAGGTTGCGCACCCGGGCCAGCAGCAGGGCGAGGTCGCTGCCGGGCGGGTGGGTGAGGATCCGGGTGAGCACCTCGCGGCCGAGGCCGGCGACCGGGGCGGAGGGCTGCGCGGCGTCCCGCAGGGCGTCGCCGAGCATCCGCACGGCCTTCTCCTCGTCCGCGCCGGCGCGTTCCAGCAGGCCGTCGGTGAAGAGCGCGAGCAGCGTGCCGGGCGGCACGTCGACGCTGACGGGCTCGAACGGGGCCGAGCCGGCGCCCAGCGGCGGACCGGGCCGCAGGGCGAGCGGGGCGGCGGGCCCGGCGGGGGTGGCGACGACGGGCGGCCGGTGGCCCGCCGAGGCCACCGTGCAGGTGCCGTCGGAGGGGTCGTAGACGGCGTACAGGCAGGTGGGCCCGCCGGCCGGGGCGGCGCCCGGCTGCGGCAGCCCGTCGGCGCGCAGGTGCAGGGCGAGGTCGTCGAGGTGGGTGAGGAGTTCCTCCGGCGGCAGGTCGAGGTCGGCGAGGGTCCGGACGGCGGTGCGCAGGCGGCCCATGGTGGCGGTCGCGTCGAGGCCGTTGCCGCGGGCGTCGCCGACCACGAAGGCGACCCGGGCGGACGACAGCGGGATCGCGTCGAACCAGACCCCGGAGATCTGCGCGGACGTGCCGGCGGGCACGTAGGTGCCGGCGGTCTGCGCCGCGCCGACGTCCAGCAGCGGGCGGGGCAGCAGGCTCTCCTGGAGGTTCTGCACGAGGTGGTGCTCGCGGGTGTAGCGGCGGGCGTTGTCGATGCTGAGGGAGGCGCGCGAGCCGATCTCGCCGACCAGGGTGGCGTCGTCCGCGTCGAACGCGGGGCGGTCGGCGGTGCGCCACAGGCCGAGCGCGCCCAGCACCAGGCCCCGGGCCTGCAGCGGCAGCACGAGGAAGCTGCTGGCCCGGCCGGGCAGCAGGAGCCGCTCCCGGTCGGTCTGCCCGGAGACGGTGACGCGGAGCTCGTCCATGTCGACGATCCGCACCAGGCCGCTGCGCAGGTAGTCGCTCTCGCGGGCGCGGACCCTGATGGTGGCGCCCGGCGGGTGCACCTCCTCCGGCCAGGTGCCGTCCGCGGAGGCGACGGCGGCCCGGCGCAGCGGCGCGTCGATGAGGAACTCGCCGGGCTCCTCGCCGCGCAGCACGACCTCGGTGAGGTCGACCGAGGCCAGGTCGGCGACGGCGGGGACGAGGGCCGCGACGAGCTCCTCCGCGCAGCGGGTGACGTCGAGGGAGCGGCCGATGCCGCGGGCCGCCTCGTCGATGACGTCGATGCGGCGCTGCGCGGCGTGCTGCGCGGTGACGTCGGCGAAGCTCAGGAGGGCGCCGACGATGCGGCCCGCCGGGTCGCGCATGGGCATGGCCGACAGGGACAGGATGCGTTCGTCCGCCGGGTCGCGCCGCAGCCGGACGGGCCGCACCCAGTCGTTGAAGGGTTCGCCGGTGGCGACGACGGCCGCCGTCCGGGCCCGGATCCCGGCGGCGTCGGCGGGCAGCAGCACGCTGTCGAGGCCGGCGCCGGGCCCGGCCGGGTCGGGCTGCGGGGGCAGGTTGGCGCGGACGAGGCGCAGCTCGGTGTCGAGGACGAGCAGGCCGATCCGGGTCTGGCCGAAGAGCGCGGCGAGGAGCGCCTGCTCCTGCTCCCGGTGGCGGGCGGCGGCGGTGGGTGCGAGGTGCACGAGGGCGAGGGTGCCGTCCGGGCCGTGCAGCGGCCGGATGCGGAGCCGGACGGGCACGGAGAAGCCGTCGCGGTGGCGCAGGATGGCGTCGGCGCCCGTCCGGGCCGTGTCGTCGGCGGGCGGCGGCCACGGGGTGCCGGGCGGCAGGAGCAGGTCCTGGACGGGGCGCCCGTACAGCTCGGCGGGGGTGCGGCCGAGCAGTGCGCCGGCGGCGGGGCTGCAGGCCGTGATCCGGGCCCCGCCGTCGACCACCAGGGTGGCCTCGCCGTGCGACGGCGGGGCCGTGTGCTGTGAGCCGTTGTGCATCCGCGGGTCCTCACCGGCCGGAGTTCGCCCGTTGTCCGCCCCCGGACACCATTGAACACCCGGGGGCGCCGCGTGCGCCGGGCGGAGCCGCGGCACCGGGGCGGCGCCGGGGCCTGCCGGTCAGGGGCCGCCGGGCGCCGGGGCGGGGCGGTCCGGCGCGGTGCCGCCGGGGCCGGGCAGGGCGGCCAGGGCGGCTTCCAGCCAGTCGATCCAGTGGGTCTCCAGGCCGAGCCCGGCCTGCAGCACGACGTGGTGGAGCCGGCTCGCCTCGTCGGTCCGCCCGGGCGGGAAGTCGCGGAGCTCGATGGCGCGGTACTCCTCCAGCTGGGCCCGGTGCAGGTCGAGGTGGCGGCGGAGCTCGCCGGCCAGGGCGCCGCCGGTGCCGGTGGCGGCGGCGGCCCGCAGCCGCAGCAGGAGCGGGTCGCGGGCGGGCTTGGGGTCCTGCGGCTCGGTGATCCAGGCGGCGAGCGCGGTGCGGCCCTCGGGGAGCACCTCGTACTCCTTGCGGCGGCCGCGGCTGGGCGGCTGGGGGACGGCCCGGATCAGGCCGTCCTTCTCCAGCCGCCCCAGCTCGCGGTAGATCTGCTGGTGCGTGGCGGACCAGAAGTAGCGGATCGACTTGTCGAAGCGCCGCGTCAGCTCCAGCCCCGAGGACGGTTTCTCCAGCAGGGCGGTGAGGATGGCGTGCGGCAGCGACATGGGGTCGATCCTAGGGCGCGGTGCGCGGCGCGCGGCGCCCCCTGCTCAGGAGTCCAGGGCCTCCCCCACCAGGGCCCGGGCCTCCTCCTGCACCCGGGCGAGGTGCGCCTCGCCGTGGAAGCTCTCCGCGTAGATCTTGTAGACGTCCTCGGTGCCGGAGGGCCGTGCGGCGAACCACGCGTTCTCGGTGCAGACCTTGAGGCCGCCGATGGCGGCGCCGTTGCCGGGGGCCTCGGTGAGGACGGCGGTGATGGGCTCGCCGGCGAGGCTGTCGGCGCGCACCTGGCTCGGCGAGAGCTTCGCGAGGACGGCCTTCTGCGCGCGGTCGGCGGGAGCGTCGACGCGGGCGTAGGCGGGGGCGCCGAAGCGGCCGGTGAGCTCGCCGTACAGCTCGGACGGGGTGCGGCCGGTGACGGCGGTGATCTCGGAGGCGAGCAGCGCCAGCAGGATGCCGTCCTTGTCCGTCGTCCAGATGCCGCCGTCGCGGCGCAGGAACGACGCGCCGGCCGACTCCTCGCCGCCGAAGGCGACGGTGCCGGAGAGCAGGCCGTCGACGAACCACTTGAAGCCGACGGGCACCTCGACGAGCTCCCGCTTCAGCTCCCCGGCGACCCGGTCGATCATCGAGGAGGAGACCAGCGTCTTGCCGATCCCCGCCTCGGCGGGCCAGTCGCGGCGGTGCCGGTAGAGGTAGTCGATGGCGACGGCGAGGTAGTGGTTGGGGTTCATCAGGCCGCCGTCGGGGGTGACGATGCCGTGCCGGTCGGCGTCGGCGTCGTTGCCGGTGGACACCGTGTAGGCGTCCTTGCGGCCGATCAGCGAGGCCATCGCGTACGGCGACGAGCAGTCCATCCGGATCCTGCCGTCCCAGTCCAGCGTCATGAAGCGCCATGCCGGGTCGGTGACGGGGTTGACGACGGTGAGGTCGAGGCGGTGCGTCTCCGCGATCCGGCCCCAGTACGCGACGGAGGCGCCGCCGAGCGGGTCGGCGCCGATGCGCACGCCGGCCGCCCGGACGGCGTCGAGGTCGAGCACGGCCGGGAGGTCGTCGGTGTAGGCGCCGAGGAAGTCGTACCGGCCGGTGGTGTCCGCGGCCAGCGCACGCGCGTACGGCACCCGGTGCACGCCCTTGAGGCCGGCCTCGATGAGGGCGTTGGCCCGGTCCTGGATCCAGCCGGTCGCCTCGGACCCGGCCGGGCCGCCGTTCGGCGGGTTGTACTTGAAGCCGCCGTCGGCCGGCGGGTTGTGCGAGGGGGTCACCACGATGCCGTCCGCCAGCTGCTTCGGCGCGGAGCGGTTGTGGGCGAGGATCGCGTGCGAGACGGCCGGGGTGGGCGTGTAGCCGTCGGAGGTGTCGAGCAGCACGGTGACGCCGTTCGCGGCGAGCACCTCCAGCGCGGTGGCGCGGGCGGGCTCGGAGAGCGCGTGGGTGTCGATGCCGAGGAAGAGCGGCCCGGTGGTGCCCCGGGCGGCCCGGTACTCGCAGATCGCCTGGGTGGTGGCGGCGATGTGGTCCTCGTTGAAGGCGGTGGCGAGCGAGGAACCGCGGTGCCCCGAGGTGCCGAACGCGACCCGCTGGCCCGGCTCGGCCGGGTCGGGGTGCAGCGTGTAGTAGGACGTCACCAGCCGGGCCACGTCCACCAGGTCCTGCGGGGCGGCGGGCTCCCCGGCTCGTACGTGCACCATCTCTTCGCTCTCCTCCTCGACGTGGCCCGGCGCGCGGCCGGGCCGGGCCCCGGTCCTGGAACCCCACTCTCACCTACCCCGTGTGCGCGCACGCATGCGACGCGCGTTCCCGTTGTGCCGCCGGGGCACCGGTGGGACGGCCGGGGGTACCGACGGGACGGCCCGGGCGCCGGTGGGACGGGCCGGGCGGGCCCCGGCTCCGCGCCGGTGCAGGGTTCCCCGCCCGGGGCTCACCCGGGCGGGGGACACCACTCCCGTGCGCCCTTCCTGCTCCCCCTCACGCTCCGTCACCGTTGCTCACGGTGGAACCGCTCGGACACAAACCGATCCACCGCATTCCCTCACACGGGGTACATCCACCGGAAACTGATCGGTCATCAGATTCGTTTATCACCATGAGCATGTACACCGGCCGGCCGACGGAGGGAGGGCACCGGTGCGAACGAAGACCACCATCAGGGCCCTGCTGTCCGCGCTGCTCGGCGCCGTCCTGCTGCTCGCGGGCGCCGAGGTGTCGGACGCGCTGACGCCCCGCCAGCCCGTGCCGGCCGTCGGCACCGCCGTACCCGCCGAGCGGTCCGACACCGGGAAGGACCTGCCCACCGGGCTCTCCCAGCGGCACGGGCCGCACGCCGCCGCACGCCACCTCCCCGGCACCTCCGCCGCCCTGCGGCCCGCCCGCCCCGACCACACCGCCGCCACGCCCGCCCGGCCGGCGTGCGCACCACCGGCCGGCCCCTCCGGGGCCACGCCCTACCCGTCGAGACCCACCGGCGGCACCACCGCCTCCGTGTTCCAGGTCTTCCGCTGCTGAGCTGACCCGGGCCTGCCCGGCACCCCGGCGGGCGGTGCGCCACCGCACCGCCCCGGGTCCACCGCCCCTGCGCGCCGCACCCGTCGGCGCCCGGCCGCCGCGGCACGCCCCCGTAGCCCAGCACCGCCGCCCGCCCTCCGGCGGAACGGCGCACAGAAACCCTGGTCCACCGTCCGCCCCCGCGCACACCGCGCCGGGGCCATGGAGGTATGCCCCGATGGATCCCTTGAGGGACCGCGCCCGGTCGTTCCGCGACCGCGCCGCCCGTGACGGCCGCGAGTTCTCCGGACTCGCCGCCGGCCAGCAGCCGCAGGCACTCTTCGTCACCTGCTCCGACTCACGCGTCGTCCCGTCGCTCATCACCGGCGCCGACCCCGGCGACCTCTTCGAGCTCCGCACCGCCGGCAACATCGTGCCGCCGTACCGGGCCGACCGGCCGACCGGCGAAGCCGCCACCGTCGAGTACGCCGTCGAGGTGCTCGGCGTCCGCGACATCGTCGTGTGCGGCCACTCCCACTGCGGCGCGGTCGGCGCCCTCGTCCGCGGCGACGACCTCAGCGCCGTGCCCGCCGTCCGCGCCTGGCTCGCGCACAGCGACCCGGTGGCCCTCGCACCGGCCCCCGCCGACCTCTTCGACCCCACCGTCGCCGGACCGGTGCAGCGCCACGTGCTCGCCCAGCTCGACCGCCTCCGCGGCTACCCCGGCATCGCCCGGCGCACCGCCCAGGGCCGACTGCGCCTGCACGCCTGGTTCTACGAGGTCCACACCGGACTCGTCCTGGCCCACCGACCCGGCCCCGATGCCTTCCTCCCGCTCTGAGCGGCCCTCCAGCCGGCCGTTCCACGACCGACCCCAAGAGGACCTGATGTTCCGTAGAACCCCCTCCGTCCCCGCACTGCGGGCGGACTTCGCCGCCTCCCTCGTCGTCTTCCTCGTCGCCCTGCCGCTCTGCGTCGGCGTAGCCGTCGCCTCCGGCGTGCCCGCCGAACTCGGGCTCGTCACCGGCATCGTCGGCGGCCTCCTCACCGGCATGCTGCCCGGCAGCAGCCTCCAGGTGTCCGGCCCCGCCGCCGGACTCACCGTGCTCGTGTACGAAGCCGTCACCGAGTACGGCCTGCCCGCGCTCGGCGTCATCGTGCTCGCCGCCGGCCTGCTCCAGCTGCTGATGGGCGCACTGCGCCTCGGCCGCCTCTTCCGCGCCATCTCCGTCTCCGTGGTGCAGGGCATGCTCGCCGGCATCGGCCTCGTCCTCGTCGCCGGACAGCTGTACGCGGCAGCCGGGGCGAAAGCACCCGGCAACGGGCCCGCCAACATCGCCGGACTCCCCGGCCTGGTCGCCGACACCGCCGGATCGGCCGCCGGCCGGGCCTCGCTCGCCGTCGGCGCCGGCACCGTCGCCGTGCTCGTGCTGTGGAAGAAACTGCCCGCCCGCGTCCGCGTCGTACCCGCGCAGCTCGCCGCGGTGGCACTGGCGACCCTCGCCGTCGCCGCCCTCGACCTGCCCGTCGGCCGGATCGAGGTGAAGGGCCTGCTCGGCGTCGTCCAGCCGCCGGGCACCTCCGCCTTCGACGTGCTCACCGAGGTCGGCGCCCTGGCCACCGTCGTCGCGTTCACCCTCATCGCCTCCGCGGAGAGCCTCTTCAGCGCGGCGGCCGTCGACCGGCTGCACGACGGCAGGCGCACCGACTACGACCGGGAGCTCATCGCCCAGGGCGCCGGGAACACCGTGTGCGGGCTCCTCGGCGCCCTGCCCATGACCGCCGTCATCGTCCGCAGCGCCGCGAACGTGCAGGCCGGCGCCCGCACGAAAGCCTCCCGGGTGCTGCACGGCGCGTGGCTGCTGCTCTTCGCGGCCCTGCTGCCGGCCGCACTCGGCGTCATCCCGCTCGCGGCCCTGGCCGGCGTGCTGGTGCACGCGGGCACCAAGCTGCTGCCGGTGAGCACCCTCCGGCCGCTGTGGCAGTCGCACCGCGGCGAGGCGGTCGTCCTGGTGGCGACCGCGGTGGCCATCGTGGTGACCAACATGTTCGAGGGCGTGCTGATCGGCCTGCTGCTCGCGGTGCTGAAAACCGCGTGGGAGACCTCCTCGGTGCACCTGGAGGTCGACGACCGGCCCGGCGGCGCCGTCCGGGTGACGATCTCGGGCAACGCCACGTTCCTCCGGCTGCCCCGCATCCTGGACACCCTGGAGGCCCTCCCCCGCGACCGCGCCATCGAACTCGACCTGGCCGCGCTGCGCCACCTCGACCACGCCTGCCGGTCGGCCCTGCAGGACTGGGCCGGACGGCACAGCACGAAGGGTGTCGACCCCGTGCACGCCCCGGCGCTGCACTGAGCCACCACCGGCGTCCCGGCCTGCCGGGCCCCGCCCGACGGCGCGGCAGGCCGGGGCGCCGGCACCCCGCTACGGCTGATCGCCGTCGGACGGGCCAGGCCCGACGATCACGACGTCCAGGGTGCGGGGGCCGTGCACGCCCTCGACGCGGTCGAGTTCGATGTCGCTGGTGGCGGACGGCCCGGAGATCCAGGTCTGCGGTCGGGCCGGGTCGAGCAGCGGCAGGGCCCGGGGAAGGGAGGCGACCACCTGGTCGGCACGGACCACGCAGACGTGGTGGTCGGGCACCAGGGTCAGCAGACGGCGGCCCTGCCCGGGCCCCGCGTCGAGCACGATCGTGCCGGTCTCCGCGACGGCGAGGGCGCAACCGGTGACCACGCTGTCCGTGGTGTCGAGGCGGCGGGGGGTCAGGGTGCCGTCGTCGTGGAGCTGTTCGACCCCGGCGGCCCCGGAGAGCCAGTGGGACGGCAGGCCCGGCGGAACCGCAAGGGTGCGGGTGCCGCGGTCGGCGAACAGGCGGGCGAGGACGGCGGGCAGCGCGTCGTCGGTGGTGCGGTGGACGTGCGCGCGGTAGTCGGTGAGGTGGTCCGCGAGCAGGTCGAGGAGAGCTGGCCCGTCGGAGGTGTGGGCGGTGCGGTAGGTGCGCTCGATGCTGCCGGCCCCCTCCTGCTCCCGGTCGGGGACATCGGTGAGGGCGGCGCGGATGCGGGCGAGGATCTGCTCGCGGGAACTCATCGGTCCACCTCGGGAGTACGGTTCTTCTTCCACCAGTCGCGGAAGGGTTCGGCGGGCAGCTCGGGCAGGTCGCGGGTGTCGGTCCAGGCCTTCGCCGGACCGACCGGCAACCGCCGGGGATGCAGGGCCCGGGTCTTCGCAGCGACACGCTCCGCCGCGCCCAGCGCGGCGGGATGGTCCAGCAGCCAGGTCGCGGCCTTCATCACGGCCCGCTCAGCGTGGTGACCGCCCGATCCGACGGCCTGCTCACGCAGATGGACCAGCACCTCGGGGATGTCGATCGCCACCGGACACACCTCGTAACACGCCCCGCACAACGTCGACGCGAACGGCAACGACGCATCCACCTCACTCTGCAACCCCCGCAACTGCGGAGTGAGGATCGCCCCGATCGGCCCCGGATAGGGCGAACCGTACGCATGACCCCCCGCCCGCTCGTACACCGGACACACGTTCAGACACGCCGAACAACGGATGCAGCGCAGCGCCTGCCGGCCGACCTCGTCGGCCAGCGTCGCGGTACGGCCGTTGTCGAGCAGCACCAGATGGAACT
>NZ_BPRL01000049.1:0-81848 GCF_045862635.1 Kitasatospora sp. NE20-6 | reverse complement strand
ACTGGCTCCAGGTGTCACGAGCCTCTTCCGGGTTCAGCTCCCGGGACTCGATGACGGGCGCGTCACCGCGGGTGCGCTCCGTGCGGGGGCGGCGGTGGCGCTGGGGCAGGTCGCCGGTGTCGTCCGGTGTCTGGGCCGAGGCCTCGTCCGGGGCGGCCGCCGTGGGCCAGGGCGCGACACGAACACGCCGGCAGCACCGTGTCTGCAGCGCCAGCAGCGGTCGTGGCGCCGCGTATGACAGCGGCGGTCTCGGAATCGAGGTCAACGGTCGGGTCCTCAGGCTCGAACCGGCTCCGGGGGCCAGACGTTGAGGAACCACTCGTTCGCGGCGAACGAGCGCCCGGCCTTCGGAGTACCGGCGGATTACGGACGTACAATTGATCGATCAAGCAGCACTGGGCTAGGTCGGGGCAGCGGAAGCGACCTACCATGCGCACGGCACGGAAGGCCTGACCGGCGATCGGCGGACATGCGCCACGCCGCTCAGCTCACCACTGAACTCCCGCTCAACAATGCGACGGCGCTTTGTATGGGATGTCCGCCGCCCTGCGTGCGGCGGCCTGGCAGTCGTGAGCATCATCCTGAACTTCTTAGGTCTTCCCCGTGGGCAACAGAGCAATAACTGGCAGGTAGTACTCCACTTCTGATTGTCCATTAGATCACACCAGGAGTTAAGTGATCGCGTCAGCGGACCCCCTTCGGGTAGCCCGAAGTCCCAATCTGGACTGGTGTCCAAATCTGTTGCCGGAGGACGCCGACGTACGGAGCCGAGGGCA
This sequence comes from Kitasatospora sp. NE20-6, assembly GCF_045862635.1. Classification (NCBI taxonomy): domain Bacteria; kingdom Bacillati; phylum Actinomycetota; class Actinomycetes; order Kitasatosporales; family Streptomycetaceae; genus Kitasatospora; species Kitasatospora sp. NE20-6. The sequence goes on along the minus strand of NZ_BPRL01000049.1, from coordinate 81,072 downwards.
GCGAGTGTTTGTAGGCGCCGCGGAAGTTGAACGACCTGGCCTGTTGCAGCGCCTCCAACTTCACCGTCACCAGCCCCCTGGTACTGCCCAGCGACGGGTTGGTGATGGTGTGTGCAAGGCCCGCTCCATACCATTCATCGTGGGCTGATCCGAGTCACTCGTACTCACCGCCGACCGCGCCCTCGCGATCGACCGCCTGCGGGCCCAGTTGCTCAAGTACTTCCCGGCCCTGGAACGTGCCTTCGACTACAGCACCTCCAAGGCTTCCCTCGTTCTACTGACCGGCTACCGGACTCCGGCCGCCCTGCTCAGGATCGGCCCGGCCCGTCTGACCACGTGACTCACGAACCGCAAGGTCCGCAACGCCTCAAGCGGTGGCAGCCGCCGAGGTCGAGGCTGCCCACGCCCAGCACACGGTGATCCCGAGCGCGAGGACGGCCGCCGCCATGGTGCACACCTCGGCCAAGGCGGTGATAGCCCTGAACGAGGAGATCACCACCATCAACGCGCTGATCGAGGCCCGGTTCCGCGAACACGAGCACACCGAGACGATCACCAGCATGCCCGGCATCGGTACCCTGCTCAGCGCCGAGTTCATCGCCTGCACCGGCGGAGACCTGGACACCCTCGGGAGTTCCCGTCGCCTGAGCGGCATCGCCAGGCTGGCCCCTGTCCTCAAGGACTCCGAACACGTCAGCGGCAACATGCGCCGGCCCCGCCGCTACCACCATCGGCTCCTGCGCGTCTTCCACCTCTCCACCCAGGTCGCGGCCCGCTGCCGCCCCGTCTCCAAAGCGTTCTACGACCGCAAGAGGGGCGAGGGCAGGTCCCACAAACAAGCAGTCCTCACCTTCGCCCGACGCCGCCTCGACGTGCTCTGGGCCCTGATGCGCGACCACCCCACATTCACCACCCCGAAGCGCTCCCGCAGCGGCGTGACACGCTCACCCACCGCCACCCACGCGCTTGACGAACCCGATTGGGAATCACTGATCACCACAGGTCGACAGCACTACAAATGATCAGAAATGCTGACCATGGACAGCGATCCACGCGCTGGTCAACGTCTGGACAGCCGAACCGTCGCCGTCCGTGATCTTCACGGCGGTGAACGCGCGCGCGACATCCGAGGTCTGCACCCGGAAGGCGGGCTGCCGGGTCTCCAGCAGTTCTACGATGCTTGCTGCCGCGCCCTGCGACGTCTGCGCGGCGGCGAAGGCGTCGCGGGTACGGGCCAGGTAGGCGGTCAGCGCGGGCGCATATGGGCCAGCCTGTTCCAGCGCGGTGTCGCGGCCGCCCACGTTGCTCACGAACTCACTGGCCACCGCGCCCGGCTCGACCACGCTGACGGCCACGCCGACCGTCGCCATCACCGGCGCGAGGGACTCCATGAAGCCCTCGACCGCGAACTTGGCCGCGCAGTAAGCCTCGTTGAACGGCTGGCCGATCACGCCGCCGACGCTGGTCACGGTCACTACGCGGCCCTTGCTCGCCCGCAGCATGGGCAGAGCCGCCTTGGTGACGTTGAGGACGCCGAAGAAGTTGACCTCCATGACAGCGCGCACGTCCTCGACGCTCTCCTGCTCCAGCGTGCCGAGGTGGCCCGCGCCGGCATTGTTGACCAGCGCGTCCAGACGGTCTAGGCCAGCCAGGCATGCCTCGACCGAGGCCGGGTCGGTCACATCCAGCGCGCGGACGTCGACGGTGACCGCGGCTTCCTCGGCCGCCGCTAGCAGGGCGCCCGCCTTGGCGATGTCGCGCATCGTGGCGATCACGTGCCAGCCGGCGCGGGCGGCAGCGACGGCGGCGGCCAAGCCGATACCGGAGGAGGTGCCGGTGAGCAGGACGGTCTTGGTACTCATCGTTCAGGATCCCTTACTTATGAATAATAATTACTATTGTCCATAACTATGGAGAGCGATGTTTCACTTTGTCAAGCATGTCGGTAGACTGGACTCATGCCCAAGTCATCGGATGAGCTGACCAAGGAGGTCATCGGCCTCTTCGCAGGCATCAACCGGCGCTACGCACAGGAGTCCGAGGCCGCCGCTACAGCCCATGAGCTGACCCCGCTCCAGGCCAAGGCGCTGCTGGCCGCCGAGGATCCGGTCCCGATGCGCTGCATCGCCGACCGCCTGCACGCGGAGCCCTCCAACGTCACTCCGATCATCGACCGCCTGGCATCCCGCAACCTGGTCGAACGCGCCCCCGCCCCGGGCGACCGGCGCGTCAAGCTCGTCGCCGCGACCGCGGCCGGCCGTACCGTCATCGCCGACCTCCGCGCCCGGATGCCCTTCGTCACCGCCCCGCTGGACCGGCTCACCACAGAGCAACGCGAGTCCCTGCGCGAGCTGCTGCGACTGATACTGGAGGCATGACAGCCGCTGGCCCGGTTTCCACGACCCCACGAGCCCGGTCCGAATCCTGTTCGCCGTCTCCGCCACGTTCACTGAGCCTCTTTCATCCTGTCCTGGGAGGGTGAAATGGCTGGTCAGCGGGGTGGAGTAACGGGACGAGGCTCCTGGTCGTTGCGCTGATGTTCTCTACGCACCATGCCTCGACCGAGGAGCCTCGCTTGGTCTCGTATCCTGCCATCATGCTCGACGTCCCGTACGAGCTGGTCGAGCACGTCTCGTGGCTGATCTGTACCCGAAGGCGTGAACTGGGATCGCGATGGCGGAAGTTGAGCTGCTTCAAGCAGGCCCTGCCGGTCCTGGCCCACCTGCGCAAGAACGAGACCCTCGCGCAGATCGGAGCGGCTTTCGGTGTGTCGGAGGCGACGGTCTGGAGGTACGTCGACGAGACCGTCGAGGTCCTGGCCGCATGGGCGCCGGGTCTGCGTGAGGCCCTGGTAGGCCTGGGCGAGGGCGACTTCGTGATCGTGGACGGCACGCCGATCCCGACCGATCGGATCGCCGCAGACAAGCCGTACTACTCACAGAAACACCGCAAGCACGGGATGAACGTGCAGGTCATCGCCACACCGGACGGAACGCCGCCGTGGTTCTCCCGAGCCCTGCCCGGGCGCACCCACGACCTGACCGCCGCCCGGGCCCACGGCATCGTCCAGGCCTGCCTGACCCGCGAGATCCTGGTGCTCGCCGACCGGGCCTACCATGGTGCCGGCGCGACCGTCCGCACCCCTACTACCGGCACCACGAACTCCCCAACAACTACAAGCAGTACAACCGCGACCATGCCCGCCTACGCGCCCCCAGACCGATCGCATGCACCGAGGAGACGCCGCCCGCGCTGCCCCGCCGCCCTGCCTGGCAGCGAAGTCATGGTCCTGACCCGCCGCATCGCCGCCTGCCCTCTCTGGACCTCCGCTGACAGAACACGCGGCCTCGGGAAGGGGCAGACCCTCCGGTGCGGGGCCGCATTGCCCCCTGGGGCCAGCCGTCAGCAAGCTCGCGAGCAGTGCTCCGCGTAACCGAATCCCGGCGCCGGGCAGGAGCGGCCCGTACCCGTGTGACCGGCCCAGCCTTGGGCCGGGCCGGATGCCGTCATGCCGACCGGGATCAGGTGTTCGTGTGCGGGGAGAAGGGCCAGGTGCTGGCACGTGGGCGCGGGAGGCCCGCAGGAAGGACTTCGACCGGGTCGCTCGGTGGGGCCAGGAAGACCGCACCACACACCTGACCGGTCGGGTCGGCGGGCTGCACCGGCTCCGGGGGGCGGCTCTCGGAGAAGGCGGGTGGTCCGGGCGGGCGGGTGTCGGTGGTCATGCCCGCAGTCTGGCCCATGCGAACTTGGCCGGACGTCACGGGGGCACCCTCGTGCCGCCCTGCCGTCCGGCGGATCTGCCGGAGGTGCACGGCCGGTCGATCACCGGAGCACAGCAGCACCCGCCGTAGAGTGTGCGTCTCGTACCGGCGGGCGCCGTAGGCAGGATGGCGCGGTGGCACGACCCGCCCTGTGGGCCCGAAATGTGGCGACCGCCGAGTGCTGCTGGCAGGGAGTGCAGAGCGTGCCGCAACTACCCGGAGCAGGCGGGTTGTGCCATTCCCTGCGGCGTCCGGGGATTTCGGTCGTAGATTTGCTGTGAAAAACATTGGTTGACGATGCGACAGGAGCCCTTGTGGCAAGCGGAGAGACGTTCGGTACGGACAGCAATGTGGGATCGACGATCGCCCTGTTGGAGACCAGACTGCCCGGTGTGCGGGAGCGGCGCCGACAGTTGGAGGACGAGCTTGCAGCCGTCGTCGCGCAGGAGAACGCGATGGTCAGCGTGCTGCAGGGCCTGACGGCGCTGTCCGGCGCGTCCCTGAACGACGATTCCTCGGGCGGGCAGGGCGCAGCGGCGGCGGAGCCCGTGCAGGGTGCGGCACCGTCGGCGGCCGGTGCGGCGGCCGGGCTGGTCGACGAGGAGGCCGCGTCCTGGTCCGAGCCGGAGCCTGCCGCGGCACCAGCGGTGCGCAAGCGCCCCGCGAAGAGGACGGCAGAGGGCACCGGAGTGGCGAAGAAGAGTTCCGCCGAGAAGACCACTGCGAAGAAGGCGGTGGCCAAGAAGACCGCTCCGGCGAAGAAGGTTGCGACGAAGAAGACGGTGGCCCCGGCCGACAAGCCCGCCCCGATGGAGGAGGTCCCCACCACCGCTGCGCCCGGAGCGGCATCAGGCAGCCGCAGGCGGCTTACCGATGCCAAGAGCGTCCTGGCCGTACTCGCCGGCGTCACGACCCCGCTGCGCGCTCGTGAAGTGACCGGTCTGCTCGGCCTGGACGACCAGGACGCCAACGTGAACGCGATTCGCACGATGCTCGAGCGCCTCGCCAGGACCGGCAAAGCGCAGCGCAGCGGCCGGGGCCTGTACGTAGCGGTTGTCGGGTGAGAGCTCAGCGTGGGCCATGCCGGTAACAGTGAGCCGGGCAGACCCTACAGTGCCGTACACGATCGATAGGGAGGCGGCGATGGGCGGCCGGTACCGCGACGCCCGTTGGGGTGACGTGGTGAACGTCGGCGGGGGAAGGTTCGCTGTCGCCGGTTGTCGCTGACCCCTCCCGTCGAAGCAGGCCCCGGCGCCCCATGGTGCCGGGGCCTGTTGCTGTCCCGGGGCCGCGTGCGGTCGGATTCGGGAGATTGCGGGGTCTGGGGTGTTCGGGGGTGGGGGTCTGGAGCCGGGCCGCTTGGTCTGCGGCATGGCGCAGGTGGTGGCGGCGGTGGCCGGGGATGGGCCGCCGGTACGGGAGATGGCGGAAGTAGCGGCTTGGGCGTCGCGGGTCGGCTCGGAGCGGCAGCCGGACCTCGGTGGCCTGCGAGCGGCCCCAGGCCGGACCCTCACCAGGTGTCGGCCGAGCGGCCGGCCTTGCGACTGAAGACCCGGAGCAGCAGCGCGTCGGCCACCGACCGGCTGGCCATCTACCGCCACAGCACCGGAAGCGCGCTCACACGGCGTGTGACGATGACATCCGCGCGGGCACCACTGTCAGGCGCACCCACACGGCAACCGCCGTCCCGGTCGTCCGGGTCAACGCACCCCGGCAAGGTCGGCCGTCGGCGTGGTTGCGGTGCACCGTCTCGACGGCGCCCGTATCCCGGTTTCCCGTAGCTGCTCGACGGCGCAGGTGAACTCCTCCGGCCCGCCCGGGGTGCCTTTCGCGTGGTTGCCGGGTTGCCCTGGCCCGGGGCCGGTCGGCTGCCTCGATCTCCGCGGCCCGTTCCTCGACATGCAGGTCACAGGCATCCTCGAGCCAGGGCTGTTGCAAAGTCCCGGTGAGGCATGAGTCCGCAGGTCATGGTGGGGTGAGGCGGGATCGACCCGTCACGTACGCATCGAAGCTCCGGTTGAACGAGGTGACCTTGCCAAGTCGCCTCGTACCGCCGGAGCTTCGATGTGTCGTCAGTCTGCCACCGTCTGCCTGATCAAGTCGCCGATTCTGGACGGCGTGGCGGGATTACCGCTGGTGGAGCGGTTGCGGCTGCTGCCGGATCCGCGTCGGCGTCGCGGGGTGCGTCATCCGTTCGTGGCGGTGCTGCTGGTCGCCGCCTCGGCGGTGGTCGCCGGCGCGCTCGTACGTGGCCATCGGCCAGTGGTCCGCGAACGCTCCGCAGCACGCCCTGGCCCGCCTCGGCGCCCGGGCCGTGGGCGCACTGGGCGTGCACGTCGCGCCGAGTGCAGCCACAATCCGGCGGGTCATCGCCCTGGCATGCCCTGGCGGCCTGGCCGATCTGACCGGCTCCGACCTGGCAGGATCGGACTCGGTGGCCGTGGACGGCAAGGCCGCCCGCGGCTCCCGGCGCGGCCAGCTGGTTGTCACTCCGCTGCGCAGGCAGGCCATGCCGTTGCTGCGCTACAACCTCGAGGACATCGTCGAGATCAGCCACGAGGACTGCCCGTGCGGCTGGAAGCTCCCGCTGATCGACGTCTACGGGCGGGCGGCTTTCACCCACCGGGTGCGTGATGCCGAGTTCACCCAGCACGACCTCGAAGAACTCGTGTTCTCCCTCCCGGACCAGCACGACGTGCTGTTCTGGCGGGCCCGTGCAAACCCGCAGCAGGTCGAGATACAGATCGAGGCAGCGCCGGAGCACGCAGCGGACGCCTGCGCCCTGCTGCGCGAATCCGCCGAAACCCGGCTGGGGTTGACCGCGTCGGTCGATGCGGTCGCACCGGGCACGCTCGTACCGCCGGCCATGTTGACCACCTCGCCGGACGTGGTCAAGCCGAAGAGCCTCTTCGCAGCCCACGAGGACTGGGACAGGGCGGTTCTGTACTGCTGAGGCCATCGGCGGCGACAACGACAGGAGAATGTCCGTGAACCCTGCGGCCCGTACATCCGGATCCGCACCCCCGGCCCCCGAGTGCCTGCCCGGCCTCGACCCCATCGACACCCGACGCCTGCGCCACAGTGTGAGGCATGCGACCCACGGCTCGCTCCACGGCGTCCTGAACCAGCTGGTGCCCGGTCCGGATCAGGGCGACGCGCTGGCGGAGCTCGAGAGGGCATGCGCGCTCTCCCACGTGGGAGTCCTCGTTTTCCCGTCCACCGTCGACGCGCTGCTGACGGCCCTGTCGGCGCTCGGTTTCACGGCGGGGAACGTCCTGCCCAGCACCGTGGTGCGGGGGCGGTTGGCTCAGCGCCACCACCTGGCCCTGGCGGACCTGCCGGTCTTTCTGGTCCACGGTACCGCCGAGGTGCCGGGGCCCGCGAGGATCGAGGTGTTCATGGTGGAACGGAACGTGCCGGGGCTCCCCGCCGATCTGATCCCGCGTGAACAGGCCGAGGAGTCGGAGAGCCATCTCGCGTTGGAGGTCCTTCACCCGTCCGGATCCGAACTGGCGCGCTTGGCCGGCCTGCTGGCAGGTCTGGGCCTGCGTCCTGACGGCGGGGGGTTCAATCCGCACGAATCCGCCGACGCCGGCGGCCGGTCCGTCCTCTATTTCAGCGCACCGGCGGGTGGAACCGGACGGACGCCCGCTCCCGATGTCCGCAGGATCGAACTCACTTGCGTGGGCCACCACCCGGACGTCATCCACCGGCATCTCGACCAGCAGACAGAGGAGAAGACACCTTGACCACCCTTCCGGCGCAGCAGCACGACACGGACGTCGATGTGACGTCGATTCCCCATCTCGACCCTCCGAGCTACCTCCCGGAGGTGGGCAGCAGCGGCCCGTTCCGGACCGTTCGCCTGCCCAGTGGGCACGAGACGGTTCATCTCACGCGGTACGCGGACGTTCAGAAGGCCTTCGTCAGCCCGGACCTCAGCCGAGCGCTGGCCAACACCGCGGGCGGTCCGAGCTTCTATCCGATCGTGCTCCCCTCGACCCTGCTCCTGACGCTCGATCCGCCCCAGCACGGCCGCATCAAGTCCCTGGTGTCGGCATCCTTCGCGCTGTCCGCGCTGAACTCTAAGCAGGCATTCATCCAGGACACCGTCAACGGTCTGTTGGACGAGCTGGCGACGGGCGAAGTGGCAGATCTCGGCGAGCAGTTCGCCGTTCCGCTGATCTCGCGAGTGCTCTGCGACCTCCTCGGTGTACCGGACGAGGCCGCAAAGGTCTTCGAACTGCATACACCTCGGATCCAGAAGATGGGCCTGGGCGACGCGCCCAATCCTGCCGAGAGCGTCGACGCCATGGTCGAATACCTCTCGGACGTGGTCGGCGGCCGGTCTCCCTACCGGCCCGACGGTCTGATCGCGCACATCCTCGACGCCCGGACGCGGACCCCCGACATCACGGACGAGTACATCGTCGGCCTGCTGCTCCTGATCGTGGTCGCCGGCGACCAGAGCGTGGTGTCCGTCTTCCTCAAGGGGCTCTACACCTTGATGAGCGCGCCCTCTCTCTGGCACCAGCTGGTCTCCGAGCCCACGCTGGCTCCTGGTTTCGTCGAGGAGTTCCTGGGGCTGTTCCCGCTCGGCTACATTCCCAGCCTGCCGCGAGTGGCCGTCCGCGACGTGGAGCTGCCCGGCGGCCTCGTCCGGGCAGGTCAAGCGGTCTTCCCTGACGGATTCGCTGCGAACCGCGACCCCGAGGTGTTCGACCGGCCCACCGTGCTCGATCCCCGCCGAGGTGCCCGGCACCTGGGATTCGGCCATGGCATTCACCATTGCCTGGGCTCGGCACTGGCCCGCATGGAGATGGTCACCGCACTGCAGACGCTGGCAGAACGCTTGCCGGACCTGCGGGCCGCCGGACCGCTCGAAGATCTCGCCTGGCACAGCGGCTGGCTGCTGCGGCGACCCGTCGAGCTGCCGGTGCGCTGGTCCTGACGCCTCGTTCTGCCATCCCTGCAACGGACAATGAGGTGCCCAGATGCCTTTCGACAGCCTTCGTTCCTTCCTGGACAGTCTGGAGGAGGCCGGACAACTCCTGCGGGTGAACCGACAGGTCAGCCCCGAACCGGACCTGGGGGCAGCCGGGCGGGCGGTCGCCGACCTCGGCGACAAGGCGCCCGCGCTGCTCTTCACCGCTGTGCACGGCTACCGCGACGCCCAAGTCGCGCTCAACGTGCACGGCTCCTGGCCGAACCACGCACTGATGCTCGACCTGCCTCCCGACACAGGACCGCGTGAGCAGTTCTTCGAGCTGCACAGGCGGTGGAAGAACTTCCCCGTCGCGGCGGAGCGCCGGGATGCGACCCCGCCGTGGCAGGAGGTGAGCATCACCGAGAACATCAACCTCTTCGACCTCTTCCCCCTCTTCCGACTCAACACCGCGGACGGAGGCCCCTACATCGACAAGGCGGCGGTGGTCTCGCGGGATCCCGAAGCCCCCGACGACTTCGGCCGGCAGAACGTCGGCATCTACCGGCTCCAGGTCAAAGGACCGGCCAAACTCGCGGTCCAGGCCGCACCCATCCACGATCTCGGCGGCCACATGGCGGCCGCATCCAGGCGCGGTGCCCGCACACTTCCGGTGGCCATCTGCCTGGGCAACGATCCCGTGCTCTCCCTCGTCGCAGCCATGCCGCTGAAATCTCATCAGTCGGAGTACGAGATGGCTGGTGCTCTGCAGGAAGCCCCGTACCCGGTGGCCACCAGCCCGGTGCACGGCCTGGACGTACCCTGGGTTCGGAGGCGGTCATCGAGGCCGAGATCCTGCTCGACGAACGCGAGTACGAGGGACCGTTCGGCGAGTTCACCGGACACAGCAGCGGCGGACGCTCGCTGCCCACTCTTCGCATCAACGCCGTGCACACCCGGGCGCAGCCGATCTTCGAGCACCTCTACCTGGGGATGCCATGGACGGAGATCGACTATCTGATGGCGCTCAACACCTGCCTGCCGCTGTACGAGCAGCTCAAGGAGGACTTCCCCGAGGTCCGCGCCGTCAACGCCATGTACACCCATGGACTCGTCGCCATCATTTCGGTGGAGGCCCGCACCGGCGGGCTGGGGAAGCTGGTGGCAATGCGGGCCATCACCACTCCGCACGGGCGGGGCTACTGCAAGTTCGTGATCGTCGTGGACCACACGGTCGACCCGTTCGACCTTCCCCAGGTCATGTGGGCACTCTCGACCAAGGTCAACCCGCTGCACGACCTGGTGATGCTCCCCCGGATGAACATGGTCCCGCTCGACCCCTCGGCGGACCCCCCCCGGCCTCAACTCACGTGTGATCATCGATGCGACGACTCCGCGTCCCCCCGATGTGCGATCCGGGGCCGACGCCCAGGAGGTCACGCCCTGGCCGGAGGCGGCTCAGTGGCGTGACCTGCTCGAAGACCTGATCGCCGAACGCGACGGCCTGCCGCCGCAGCCTCGGAGCAGCCAGGCACGGGAGGACCGGGACCGCACCGGTGGCTCTCGGGACACTCGCGCCGCCGACTCCGGCACCGACCGCATGCCCGGCCCCTGCCCGCGGCGCCGGGCCGAACAGACCGAGATCACCGCAGAATCTCCGCAACCCGGTTGCTGGACGTTGTACCGGTGCACGACATGCTGGTACATCTGGCGATCGAGCGAGCCGCCGACAGCCAGTGATCCGGAACAGTACCCGGTGGCCTTCCGCCTGGACGCCCAAGCCGTCGCCGCTCCGCCGGAGCTCACCTGACCGAGCCGGTGCCGGGCCCGGGCCGCCGGGCCCGGCACCCGCAGTCACCCGATGCCGTGCCCTGCACACCCATGTCCACGTGCTCGGACATCAGCTGGATCAGTCGGTCCGTGTCCTGAACCCGGCAGGCGAGGTGGCCGTCATCGGGTCGGAACAAGCCGTCCTCGTGAGGAGATCACCCAGCTACTTCGCCGCACCTTCGAGAGGACGGGCAGCACCGAACTCGTCGCGGTAACGGGCTTCCAGGTTCCCCCAGTACCGGCGCAGCGACTGGACGCTGACGGGAGCCGTGCCGCTCTGCCCGGTCTGGCCGAATTCCCGGTAGATGAAGTCCGCGAACAGGTGCTTCTCCGGGTGCTGCCCGTGCCGCTCGATGTAGCGGCAGTAGTAGCTGTACAGCTGGTCCTCGCGGGACTGACCCTCCTCAAGGCCCGCCGTCGGGGTCGCCGACTGTCCGGCGGGAACGGGATCGGCCGCCTCCTCCGGGGCCGGGCTCTCGACCGGGCTCTCGGTGGGGCGAACCAGTTCCGCTGCAGCGTGTTCGGCGTCGGGCCGGGGCTCGCCGGGCCCCACAGCCTGTGGCCCCGCGCCTGTCGTCGGGGCCTCTGCTGCACCGACTTCGGAAGGGAGTGCGGAACTGTCGGCGTCTCCGGACGCTCCAGCGTCATGGGACGCTGTGGTGCGGCCTACGGCCTCCGGGTGGCGTGTCGTAGGGACGACCCGTCGGCCGCCGTCCTCGTGTGTCTCCCCCTCGAATTCGGCCCGACCCCCTGCACCGAACGACGCAGCCGGAACGGAACCCGAGAACAGGCTGCCGAACGCCTCGTCCGACAGGCCCGCGGCTGCCAGACCCTGAGGGGCGGTGGTGTAGATGGGGACGCCAAGCTTGGCCAGCCGCAACGGAAGGATGGCAGAGCGCGGTGCCGCCTTGGCCCAGTCCTTGCCGTACGCGTCCTCGAGGAGCATGGCGTAGGCGAGGCGCATCTGCTCCAGGCGCACGGCTTCGTCGACGGATCGAAGCTCCCACAGCATCATGCGGCGCCACATGGCGAAGGTCCGCACCGGTGACAGCACCCAGCGCATGAATCGGACGGACTCCATGCGGCGGCTGCCGGTGAGCTTCGCCAGGCGGCTGATGGCGTGCCGGCCGGCCTCGGCGATGACGACGAACAGCAGGGGAATGACGGCGTGCATGCCCACGCCGAGCGGGTGCGGCCACGCCGATGCCGCGTTCATGGCGATCGTTGCGGCGGTCAGCAGCCAGGCGGTCTGGCGCAGCAGGAAGAACGGGATGCGCAGCCAGCTGAGGAGCAGGTCGAGTGCGAGCAGCGCGATGATGCCGACGTCGACTCCGATGGGGAACAGCGCAGAGAAGCTGCCGAATCCTTGCTGGACGGCAAGTTCGCGTACCGCGGTGTAGGAGCCGAGGAACCCGATGCCGGCGATGATCACTGCGGCGACGGCCACGATGGCCATCAGGAACATATGGACCTTGGTCAGATTCGGCCTGGCCACGATTGTCTCCTCCTCTGCGAACCGGTTGGTGCGTGATCGCGAAGGCACAGCTTTCCATGAATGCGCATTCCTCACCGAATTTCGCACCGCAAGGTCTGACAAAGGCCCACATTCCGGTGCTTGCTCGAGCGCACCCGGCCGGGAGCGGCCGCAACCTACGCCTCTGACCGACCAAGGCCACCGCCACCCCTGCCGTGCCAACAACTGCGGCCGCCGGGTACGCCACAGAGTCCGGCGGCCCGGTCGGTCAGCCAGCCCCCTCCCCCACCGGGCCGCCAGCCGGTGCAGTCCCGTCACCACGGCCCCGGCCCTCCAGCCGCCCAGACCCATACCCCCCCCTCCCCGGCAGCCCCATCACTCAACGTCATGGACGGCCCTTGCGCAGGACTACCCGTCCAACCACTCCCGAGCCTGCGCAGTCGATGTCAGTCCGAAGTGGGAGGTGCGCCGGTAGGCAGCGCAGTACGCAACCAGGTGCGCACCCTCACCCCGGCCGGTGCGCACCTCCGTGCGCAGCCCGAGCGGATGATGCGCAGCCCACTCCCCGCGGCCCTGCGCTGCGCCTGCCGGGGCGGGCCGGACCTGCGCGCTGCGGGCCTCACGCCGCGCAGTGCTCGGACCAGGAGCGTCGCCCCCCGCGCCCCCTGTGGGGCCGCCGGGGCCGCCCCGGCCGCGCCGCCCCGGCCCACGCCTGGGCGCCGCGGGGGGCGACGCCCTGCGCACCGTCTACCTTCTCTTCTGCGCACCAGGCCGATGAGCTGGTGTTTTCTGCTGTGGGAGTGCGCTGTCCCGGCAGCGGTGGCCTCCGCATCCCTCTGGCAGCAGCGCAGCGGCCGAGGGCCTGGTGCGCACCTGGAGCCTACGGAGGTCTTGTAGGCAGGCGCAGAGGGTTGGCTGTAGCCGAGCCGGTCGTGCGCCGACGTGCGCAGCGCCGACGGGGTGCGCAGGCAGCCGTCCCGCGGGGTGCGCAGGCCACTCCGGCATAGCTGCGCCGTCTGTGCCCGTCCTGCGCACGCAGTGCCGGGCGGCCTGCGCAGTCGGTGGTGCCGGCGGGGAGCGTCGGGGTGACAGTGATATCCCGGTGCTCACTTTCCGTGAAGTGCGCGGGGGACGAACAGGGTGGTGCGCAGATGCGGGGCCGGGGCGTGGCCGGGCAGGCGGTGCCGGGGAGGAGCGGCGTGTTCGAGACCGAGAAGTCTCGGCGGTTCTGCGGTTGCAGAGCGCGGAGGAGATCGGACGGGGAGGCTTCCGGGCTCACGTGCGGCAGCGGGCACCGTGGCGCCGGGCCGCCCTTCCTTGTCTCCGGTCGGTGCCGGTTCGGCACTGCACCGCATCCGGGCGTCGCGGCGGCCCTCCGTCTGTTCCGTCCTCACCGTACGGACTGCGGGATTCGCTCTTTCAGTGCCGCATTTCCCAGCGGATGGTTCGGCGACTATTCCGACGGAATATCATCACCGTCCGCGCCGCGTGGAGTTACGGCGCTCGAAACCGAGCGTGTCCGCCATGGCCGCCACGTCCTCGAGAGCGGTGCAGCTCGGCGCGTGGAAGCGAAGCGGGCGCTGCTTCACGATCGTCTCCTTGAACCGGATGCTGCGCCTGATGAGTGGGAGCAGCCGGGGTGCCCAGTCGGGGTGGTTGCGGATGGTTCTGATGACGTCGTCTGTGATGGCGCCGGCCTTACGGTCGACGTTGCCGCGCTGGTCGAGGGGGATGTTGGTGGCGAGGATATGGGCAAGGTGGGCCTGGAAGCCGAGGCGGCGGAGTTTGCTGCGGCCGCGGTCGAGGGTGCTCTCGAGGTCGGTCAGGCCGATGACGTACTTGTACTCGTCGTTGACGCAGCCGATGACCTGCGGGGCGACGAGGACGACGGAGAGCAGCAGGATGCCGAGGGTGGGGCCGCAGTCGAACAGCATCGCGTCCCAGCGTCCAGCGGGTAGCTGTTCGTCAAGGACGTTGTGGAGCCAGAGGATGCCGGCGGGGTCATGGCCGAGGGTCACTTCGGCGTCGGCCATGTCGGGGGTGCCGAGAACGAGGTCGAGGTTGGCGATGTTCCGGAAGGCTGCGTCGGAGAATCCTGCGGCGATGCGGTAGCGGGCCGGGACGATCGCTTCGTCGAGCTTGTTGTCACCGGTGAGGACGCTGAACAGGGTGGCGTGGCCGCCCGGCGGATCCTGGTAGCCAAGGAGATGGGAGGCGCTGCGCTGCGGGTCGATGTCCCAGATGAGGACGCGGTGGCCGCGATTGGCTAGCTCTACTCCGAGGTTGACGACGCCTTGGGTCTTTCCCGCTCCGCCGGACTGCCCGGAGAAGGCATAGGCGCGAGGTGTGTCGTCGGTGCTTGGGGGCTGGGTGGGGAGCACGGCTGTCTCCTGGTGCTGGTTATTCCGACGGAATATCGGCAGCGGGTGCCTTGGTATCGCGCAGGCGGGCTTGTTCCCAGGGGGTGGGGTGGTAGCCGGCGTGGCGGACGAGGTGCTCGATGTAGGTGCGGTCGGCCGTCTGCCAGGGCCGTGGTGTGTGGCGGGTTCGCCGCTCGAGTGCGGCAAGTGCGGTGGCCAGGGCTGCTTGGTACGTGGGTTTGGGGTTGGGGTGGTGCGGCAGGTCGGCAAAGGGCTGCCGGGGTGCGTTGCGTGCGGCCTGGTAGGGGTTGAGCCAGGTCCAGGCGAGTCTGCGGGCGGCCGGGTCCGCCAGCAGGACGGCAGGGGCGATGAGACGTAGCGCTTCGCGAGGATTGGGCGTGGCTGCGCCCTGGAGGAGAAGCTGACACGCGCCTGCGCGGGCCTGGGCACCGTCGTTCTCGCCGTGCGTGGTGGTGGCGGCTTCATCGGCGGCGACACCGTTCGGGCCGGTGGCCGGCGCGGCATGGACGCTGTCACCGTCGGCCGGCGTTGCCTGCCCGGGAAGCAGCGGCTCGCTGTCCGGGATGGCGTGGGCGTGGCTTTCGGGCGTAGGAAGGATGGGCGCGGCAGTGCCGGGATCGGATTCCGCCCCGTGGTCCTGCGATGGCGCCGTGTCGAGTCGTGCCAGCGCGGCGTGGGCGGAGACTCCCTGGGCCCGCATCCGGCCGAGTACGTCGACCTGTCGGTTGTCTGCGTTCGGCAGTGTGCCGGCGATGAGTTCGGCGTCGGCGGTGCGGAGGGTGCCGTCCATGACGGCGTCGCGGAGTTCGTCGACAAGATGGAGGAGTTTGAGCCGCCGGGAGATGTGCGGCTGCTGGCAGCCGACTTGGGCGGCGATCTCAGCCTGGGTGAGTCCGTCTTCAACTGCACCTCGGAAGCCGAGGGCCTCCTCCACCGGGTTCAGCTTGATGCGGCGCAGGTTCTCCGGAAGGGCAAGGACGCGGGCTCGGTCGATCTTGTCGTTCCGGATCCGGCACGGTGCATGGTCGAGTCCGGCTCTGGCGCATGCGGTGTGACGGTTGTGGCCGATGAGGATGACGAAGTCGTCCGGCCGCGCTTTGGCGAGGGACTTGGTGAGGAGGGTTCGCTGCACGGGCGACGAGCCGAGGCGGGATGTCCAGTAGGCCAGGAACGGCCCCACGTCAGCGATCATCAGGTCCTGGAGGAGTCCTTCCGCCCTGATGGAGTCGGCCATCGCATCGATCTCGGCGTCGTCGTGCACGAGTCTCGGGTTGAAGGGATTCGCCCAGAGCTTGTGAAGCGGGACCGGCTTGCCGACGCTGTCCGGCACAGGGGGTTGGTGTGCCGTGGTGCTGTCGTCCGGCATGTCCCAAATGGAGCGGCGTCGGGGCGAGAAGTCCATCGTCGGTCCGCTTGCACCTGCCATCTGCCGTCACCTCCGGCTTCGAACGTGTACGTCGAGCAGACCCTAGTGCGCGGGAGGCGCCGACCCCTGCGGTGACGCGGTCATCCTTTTCGGGCTGTCGCCTCCGGGCGCACCTGGGGAGAGCGAGGCCGGGCCGTCCCCGGGCGGAATCGCAGGCCCCGTGGCAACGGTGCGTCGGCCCGCTTGCGCAGCACGGCGGCTGCGACGTGGACAAGAGAACCGGCTTGCGTGGTGTTGAGGATGGACGCGTGGTCACCCCGGAGTGCGCTGTCGAGCTTGCCGGTCGCTGCTGGCCGACGGCCAAATGGCATGGGCATGGGCGGCACCCGCCTGCTGGTCCCGCTGAAGGGCGGCCGGGTCCGCCCCGTCGTGGCAGCCGCGTCGCCCGGCCTCGTCCCAGGCCGATCCAGTCGTCGCGGTGGTCGTGGCTCGTTACCAGCACACCCGGGGCGGGCCGGCGAGCGCAGGCCACCGGCGCCGGCTCTTGACCGGCTGCAGACTCCGGACGAGGTCGCGCGTGCCGGGGAGGTCTCCCGCCGGGCTTCCCGGTTCCGGCGAGCCCGGCATCGTCCGACCGGGCAGGGGCGCGCACGCCCCGCTGCGCGCAGTTGTGCATCTGTGCACCCGGCTCGACCGACTCCCGGTTGCCGTCCGCCCGCACGATGGTTTCCCTGACACCGTCGATACGGACCCAACCGGGACCGGGGACAGCGGCCTTGGCTTCGTCCAGGCATGTCCGCAGGCGGACGTCGGCCGCCCATGCCGGCACATGGTCGGTACGGGTCTTGGGCCCCGCAGCCGCCTGATGGCTTTCCGTCCGGCACGTGGGGCCGTCCTTCATGTTCCGCTCATGGACCGCTCCGGTGCGTCTTTCGAGCGTCCGATCGAAGAGGCGGCCCATCCCTCCTGGTCCTGCTGTCCGGGCCATTTCAGTCTGTGCCACGCGTCTTATCTGTGCGCTGATCGCCTGACTTCGGCTTGGTCATCACCCCCTTCGAGACTCTCATCGGCCTGCCGTCGAGCGCTTGTGGCAGTGATCGGGAGGATGCTGAAAGGGTGCCAGGCGTGCTGTGGACCGCGAGGCATGCTGGTCTCGAGAGCGTTCATGAGCAGTTCTCCTCCGGTCGATGGGCGCGTTGTGACCCCTGAAATGGACTCGATACTCGGCGTCGGCCCGTATCGGAGCAGTCATCAGCGGATCGATGGCGCGCCCGATGACGACCGGTATCCGCCGTACATCAGCGACCGATGCGGCCCGCAATGGCGCCCCCCTCAGCCAGTTCCGGGCTTTGCAGACGAGCCTTGGGAGGGCGTCTGTGCGGATTGTCTCTCGGCTTCGGATGGGTTTGATGGGCGCATCGGTCGGCAGACTTTCGTCAGTCCGGGGCGCGGCGAGAGGGGCAGCGACGGCAGCTCCGCGCACTCCGACGGTCTTCTCTGCAATCCATCGACACGTGGCTGCCGGTTCCACTTGCCTGTCGTCCTCTGACGGGCGGGCCGTTCGAACGTTGTCTTCGGGTCGGAGGGAAAGGCCGGTGGGGCTTGCTGCCGGATCACGCCGGCCCTGGGGGCAAGTCAGTCATTACCGCGATGACCTGCAGTTGTAGGGAAGAGGGTATGGATGCCGGCGACCCCTCGGTGCGGCATCCGCCGCCGTTGGCTGTCGCGGCGGACCGCTGATCTTGTAGGGATGACGATAGGCATGCGGGTAGGCATATGGTCACCGGCCGCACCACGCAAGCCGCATCGACCTCACTTGATCTATAGACATGAAGGTAGCTTGACAAGTAGTGATGATGGAATGGATGGCAGAAGGAACTGAAGTAGATACGTGCACATCGATGCAGGTATGCAGGGTGACACTTATATCGATAGTGACTCAAGTAGCGCACTCGGTAGTGATGCTTGTATCTATGAAGGTAGCTAGGTAGACATCTCTGTAGGCATGCATATAGGCACTCACCTACAGACGGAGGTAGGCATGGATGCATGCATCCATGCATCTCGGTAGGCATCCTTGTATGCATGCCGGTATCCACCCGCGCTCGCATGCAGGCACCTGTGTCGGCATGCTTGGTTGCACACATGCACGGCTCTACTCATCTACGGATCCGTGCACTTTGCGATCCGTTGACTCATGTACGCACTGATCCATGCTCCGGCTTACTGATGCCAGGACCGATCCATGCACCTGTGCACCCATGCAGGACTGCACCTGACTGACTGTTGATGTACCGATGGATCCACCGATGAATGTCTGCACGGGTCGGCCGATCCATGCAGACATCTCGGCAGGCACCGAGGAATCCATGCATGCGCCCGTGGGCGCATGCATGCGGAGATCCATGAACGCTCCGTGGCAGCCAGCCCCACTTCGGCCGGCGGAGCGGGCGGCTCCGCCCTTCGGAGGGACACGCGCCAGCCGAACCCTCCAACCCTCCGGCTTCTGCTGCTACTGTCATGTCGCGTCGTAACACAATTTCATCCCGCGTCAGCCGCAGGACTCCGGATCACCGGCAACAGGCGCATGAATCTGGCTGTATGCCCGATTTTGCGCCGGGTCTGCCGGTCGGCTTGGTGCTGCGACGTATCGGGACCAACGCAGGTCAGCACGAGAGGCAAAAACTGTGGCGGACGTTCAGCAGGCAGCGGAGGCGCTGTCCGGCGAGGAACAGGACGACAACCTGCTGGACCGGCCGATGACCGTGATCTCGATCGCGAGTCAGAAGGGCGGCATCGGCAAGACGGTCACGACCGTCAACGTGGCGGCACGCCTCGCGCTGGCGGGCTTCGACGTCGCGATCGTCGACCTCGACCCCCAGGCGCAGGCGGGGGAGGCCATAGGGGTAGAGCTCAAGGGGGAGCGCATCCTGCGCTCGCTCGGCCTGACGTTCCAGCACGCCTTGCAGGGAATCCCGATCCGGCCGCTCACCGAGATCATGTTCGATCAGAGCGACATCCTTCAGGACTTCGAGGGCGCGGGTCGCCTCTACCTCATCGCCTCCGAAGAGAGCACGATGACCGCCGCCCAGAACGCCCTCATCACCCAGCCGTACGCCGCCACCCCGATCCTGCGCCGCATGCTGCTCGAGCACCTGCGCGGCGTGGTGGACTTCGTCATCATCGACACTCCTCCGTCGATGTCCTCGCTCAACGCGATCGCCTACGCGGCCTCCGACTACGTCATCACCGTCATGAACCCCCAGCGGCAGACGGTCAAGGGCGCGCTGGTCATCAAACCGACCGTCGAAAAGGTCAGCGAGCTGACCTTGGGGGAGTGCAACCCCCAGTTCCTCGGTGTGCTGCTCAACGACTCCAACTCCGAGTCGAAGTGGACGGCCCAGGATGTCTTCGTGATAAACGGCATGGTCAGCAAGGGCCTCAAGCCCTTCAAAACGGACATCCGCAGCGATGTCCGAATCTCCGACTGTTACGGCCCCGCAGGCCCTGTCGTTGTCCAGTTCCCGAACCACGCCCCGGGCAAGCGCTACACCGCGCTGGTGGAAGAGATCCTCCAGCGCATCGACAGCCCGTCCGACACGTGGGAAATCGCGAACCCCGCCACGCTCGAGGAAGTCGATGCCTGAGAAGCCAAAGAAGGTCGCTGGCCTCTCCGTCACTCCCGCCGCACGCCGTGCTGCTGCTGCCGCCCGCGCTCAGGCCGCCCGGCAGCAGCGCGGGGCCGATGTCTTCGGTGGGGACGTAGAGGAGCTCGTCAACCGCTCCTTCGTCGGCCAGGGAATCCAGGCCGCTGCAGCCGACTCTCTTCCCTCCGCCCGGATCTCCCCGCCGACAGCCGCTGCTGCTCCAATACCACCGGCCGTTCCCGCACACCCGAGCGCCGACGCCCAGCCGGTCAGCAGCGCGCCGGATGGATCGGCGGACCCTCTGTCCCCGTCCGTGAACCCCTGGCTCGCATCACGAGCGGTTCCGGCAGCCGTGACGGCGGCCGAACCGCAGCGACCTGCCGCCCCTCCGACGGCGGAGACGGATAGTCGGCTCACCCCTGCGGCGCCGGCCGTGGCGGATGCCCCGTTGCGTCCCACTACCGCCGCGACGGCTCAGTCTCCGTCCCGCGGGGAACAGCCGGAGGTTGCAACCGGATCGCCCGGACTCGAGGCCGTGACCCCGGGTGTCAACAGGACTGCCGACGGGGGGAGCGTCGCTGTCCGAGCCACACCCGACGGCAGCGGAGGAGAGGCTGAGACCCCGGCTGCCGCTGCTGCAGTCACAGCTCCCGCGGGCGCCCCGGCAGGAATCGAGCACACTGCGCAGGAGTCGGCGCCGGGTCCTGCGGCCGACACGACCGCAGCAGCTCCGCAGCCGGCTTCCGGCAGCGGGCGGCAGCGGAAGCCGGGAGTTCGCCGCGGGGCATCCGGAGTTACCCGGCAGGCTGTGCTCACCTCCTGGACCGAGAGCACGATGGACCTGAAACTGGGCAAGAACCAGTGGCGCACGCTCCCGTTCCGCTTCGCACCGGACCTGGTGGCGGCTCTCTCGGCCCGCGTGGGGCAGGACCGCGAGACGAGCGGCCGACAGTTGACCATCGCGCAGTACGTGGACGCGGCCATGCGTCTCTACCTGCCGTCCGACACCAGCGCGCAACTCGCCCTGGCAGAGGAACTTTTCATCCGCCGGGAAGGCGATGTGCCTGCCGGCCGGCAGGCGAGCCACCGGGTCAGTCCTGCCGTGTACGACGTGGCGTCGAGGTTGCCGAACGACCTCCGGTCGGTGGGACGAGCCCGGACGGGAGTCCACGTCTACTCCGCCGCATTGGACCTGTTTCTCACGGCCCTCAATGACGAGGGGCCGCTCGCCTGAGACGAGATCTGGCATGTGTGAGGGCCCCAACCTCTACGGGTTGGGGCCCTCATACATGCGACGACCTGCCATTGTATGGATACCTGTAGTTATTTATGAAGCTAGACCGGTAGCTATACCAATAGGTCTGTAAAGATGCAGAGCGGTATCCAGGTAGGCATCTACGTAGGCATCCCTGTATCGATCCATGCGCGCCGGTAGTGATGCACGTAGGCATGGATCGATCGATGCCAGTACTAATTGATGTGTCGTAGCAGGTATGCAGGGCGACAAATCCTGAAAATACCGGCAATCAGCCCACCTTCTGCCACGCTCATGTGATGCGACGTGACATTGATTCGTCGTCACTTGCGATACGCTCTCCGCACGCCCCATATACGTCACAACCACAAGAAGGCCGAGGTCATGTTGGCCAGACGAATCACACCCGCTGCGCTGGCGAAGGCAGCCGATCTCAACCGCATCTGGGTCCACAAGGCGGTCGAACGCGGCTTCGTCAACACGGACGCACTCGATGGAGAAGACCTCATCGTGCTACGGGTCTTCGCCCTGGCGGACCAGATCGTCTGGCCCGGCGAACGCCGCTCCCGCAGCGCTCCCCGCGACGTGGCCATCTGGCACAGCGTCGTCGTCGGCGCAGCGCGCGACGCAGTCAGCGACCCCGCGCTCGGACCCGACACCCTCCTGTGGCTCATGCCCAACGACGTCCGCATCAGCAGTTCCATGGCCGAAGCGCTCGTCATCCTCACCGAGATCGGCCCGCTGTGCGCCGTCCGCATCCCTATCGGGGCCTGGGTGGGCGAACTCCCGGTGGGATTCGAGCTTCCCACCATCCCTATGCCACCGGCAGCCGGTCGGTCCTGACCCGTCCGTCGACCAGCCAACCGACAGAACCGAGGTGATGCCGACCACAACCGAATAGATCGCACGCGTGGCCTCCGCCGAGGACACGCGGCGATGTCGTTTTGTCGCGCTTCCGCCGGATTCGGCCGCCGCGGCTCGATATCACGCACCCTTTTCCTACCTGGAGCCCGCCATCACGCACGCCCAGGCAGTCGGCACCGTGCTGCCCGAATCCAGCATCCCGACCCACACAGCCCCGACCACACCTCGATCCCGCCCATCCTCTCGCGGGGCCCACACGCTCATCACCACCCGTGCCCTCCACGAGGCCACCACCACCGCCTCCCGCGCCATCACATCACCAGACGACTTCCTCAACGCCGTCCGCTGGGCACTGCGCCGCGGATTCCACCCGCGGGCCAACACCACGACACTGCGCATCGCCGAAGCGCTCGCCGAGAAGGCCAACCGCCGCGGCCACCTCGGGTACGGGCGGAACGCCCTCGCCGCGGACCTGAACCTGTCGGTCGCCTGCGTTGCGGCCCACACCCGAGTCCTGCGCGAACTCGGCCTCCTGGCGTGGGTCGAGCACGGATCGAAGACCAACGTCCTGCGGACTCGCGCACCACACCAGCAGCCCAACGCCTACAAAGCCACCGGCACCATCTTTGCCCTTGTCGTCCCGCCTGCCTACGACCTGGCTCATGGCCGAGGCACCAGCGGCACCGGGTACCACGCCCGCCTGGTGGCTGTCACCGACCGCGGCCGCCGACACGAGACGCGCATGGCGAAGGCAGCTACCCGCCGCAACGCGACACGCCCGACCGGGGGGCGGAGGACACCCCCTTCTTGTGGTGGTTTGGCTTTGAAACAGACACTTCAGGCAGGAGAGAACATCAACTACACGCGCTCACGCGCGCGCGAAACCACCACCCGCCACCCTGACCCGCCACAGCGCCTGACACCCGGTCTCGCCCGGGACTTCATCCAGGCCTCCGAGGCCCTCCAGGCGGAGGTCAGCTGGCTGTCGCGTGTCTGCCCGCGGCGCCTCGCCTTCCTCCTCCGCGACCGCTTCCTCGCCGGCGCCACAGTTCCTGCTCTGGCTCGAGAGCTCCGCAACGCAACGCGAGAACTGGTCCGTCAACCCCTCGCGTACGTCGCCGACCACCTTCGTCGCCACCCCACACCCCGCATCACAGAATCCGAGCGCGCCGACGCACCGTCCCGCTGGATCCAGGTACCGACCCTGGCCGTCCGCCCGTCGCCGATCCCGTTGCGGCCACTCGTGAGTCGCAGGTTCCTGGATCCTCACGTTGAGACGCCCGCCAGTGTCCGGCACGATCCGGTCCTGGAGCAGGCCTGGGAGGAGCGCCAGGTGTCGCTCGCGATCGAAAGGACGCTCGCCTACTGGCGCGAGCAGGACCCCGTCTCCGCCCATCACTGGGGCACCGTCGAAGAGCCGGATTCGTTCGGGCCGGTCGATGACCGTGACCTCGAATGGATCCCGGTCTATGCGTGATCCGGCCTCGTACCGGCACAGTGCCGAAGCCCAACCGGTCCTCGGTCCAGGCCTGCCTAATGACCGGTCAGGCCGCCACACGGTGGTCCTGGGCCACTGTCAGGAGGTTCCCCCGTCCCACTGCGGCGAACACCTGCCCCTCGCCGGGCTGGCCACCACCACCGCGCAGACCAGACCGTACGGGTCAGTGCTTCGGCAGTGTGATGCCCAGTTCGATCATCGCGGGGGAGGCCGGTCCGCCCTGGGAGCGTTCGGTCTTTTCGCCCTTCACCGTCGCGGCGACGGTACGTGGGTCAACGGCTTCCGACGGAGCCCCGCTGGAGTACAGGCCGTCGGGATGCTGGTCACGGTCGTGGGGGAGGAGCCAGAAGACGCGGCGGCGGAAGGTCCCGGACGCCCGGGAGGCAGGCGCACCCGGTCCGAGGATGGCGTAGCCGACCATGCGGCCGTCGCGATGGTAGGGGGGCCTGCCCTTGCGGGACGAGAGCCGTTCCAGGGACTGGCGGACGTAATCGAGTCGCTCGGGGTCTTCGAGCCAGCGGATCTCGATCTCGTGTGCGAGGTCGGCGGGGTCGATCAGGGCGCTCACGGCTGCGGCTCCTCGTTGGCCATGAGGCCGATCCCGGGGTAGTACTTGCGGGAGTTGGACAGGACCATGTCTTTCGGTGACGTCATACCCACTGTCTCGCGAACTCGTGCCGCGAAGGCACGTGCGGTGACAGGGTTGGCTCCTTCTTCTCCGCACCAACGAGTGTAAGCGCCGTACATTTGGGCTTGTTCGGCGCGGAGCCCGTCGGCGACCTTGCAGGCTTCGCCGAGGAAGCGTCCCACGCTGTCCTCGGTCTCCGCGTATGCGCTGGTCGCGGTCTGCACGCGCTGTGGCCCTGTGAGATCCTTCTCTCCGTTGAAGTAGCGACGAGCTCCCGCGATGAGCCAGGCGAGGATGCCGGGCCCTTCCTCCGAGACCAGGACGTTCGCGAGGTTGTCGATCTTACGGTCCTCGGGGACGACGCGCTCGAAGGGGATGAGGCGCATCCGGCGCCAGAAAGCGGGACCGCCCGTGCCGACCTCGGGGCGGTGGTTGCCCAGCAGCCAGAGCTTGTGCGTCGGATGGAAGCTGAAGAAGTCCTGGCGCATGCGGCGAGCCTTGATCTTGTCGCCGCCTGTGAGGAGCTTGACTCGCGCCTCGTCGAAACGGTCGCCGGGCTTGAGCTCGGAGCACATGATAATGCGCCGACCGTGGAGTTCGGCAAGGTCGGTGGGGTGTCCGTCGAAGGCTTTCGCCATGAGGAAGCCGGGCGGGGCCGCATCGGCATAGTCCCCCATGAGCTGCAGCATGACGTCGAGGAGGACGGACTTGCCGTTTTTTCCGGTCCCGTAGAGGAACGGCATGATCTGGGCACCGACATCGCCGGAGATCGAGTAGCCGAGGCACAGGTGAAGGAAGGAGATCATCTCCTTGCCTTCGGTGTCGATGCCGAAGGTGTCTCCGAGGAAGCGGAACCAGCGGGGGGTCTGCATGGGCTGCGGTGCGACGGTTGTTGCGCGGGAATGCTTTTGCCGGGCGGGGTCCGGCTTGCTGATCAGACCGGTCCGGAGGTCGACAACGCCACCCGGGGTGCACAGCGCGTAGGGGTCGGCATCGAGTGCGGAGGCCTGCATGACCATGCCGGGCGCGGCCTTGGCTTGTTCGAGCATGGCGTTCATGCCGTTGGTCGACAGGGCCCGGCGGCGATGCCGGGCCAGATCGGAGTTGGTGTAGTGGCCGGTGGGGTCGTGCAGACTCAACTGCTCTGCAAGGTCGCCGGCGGCCCACAGCACGGTATCCGTCTCGTCGATCTGCCAGCGATGGCCTGCCCAGCTGTACCAGCCAAGGCCCGGTACGTATCGGTAGTCGCCGCCGTAGAGGCTGACGAACAATTTGGCGTTGCCGCGGTCGCTGAGTGAGTCGGGCAGGAGCCCACGGACTACCGTCGTCGATCTCGGGCCGGCTGTGGCAGCCTGGCGCACGGGGATGGCAGAGCTGTCCGTGGCGCCGGGGACGTCGAGCAGGCTGTCCTGGACCGCGGTCGGCGCATGCGCGGGCGATGCCAGCGCAGGGTTGGCCGGCGCGGCGAGGATCTGCTGCGCGGCGGCCATGGGGTCGAAGCCCCCTGCCCCGGTCTCGGTGTGGTTCATGTACGGCCTCGGAGGTGGAGCGGACGTCGAGAGCCTGCTTCAAGCGCGGTGCTGATAATCGACTCACATCGCCGTTCTTGGCCCGGGCGGGTGCTGTTGGCTGCCTCTCGGAGGATGACCAGGGCTTCGTGGTGGTGGATGTAGCCGGAGGCGACGAGACCGCCGGCGGTGAAAGCGGCACGGTTGAGCTTCTCCGTGAAACCCATGCCTTCGGCCGCTGCGGCGCACGCTGTCACTTCGGCGAGCACTGTTGCGAGGGCTTGCGGAGTGCCCGTCGATACGCCCGCGGCCAGGACGGCTTGCCGGGCTCGCGGAGGAGGCTGCGGCGTGTCCGTACCACCTGAGGGTTCTGCATGGTGGGTGCGCAGAAGGTCCCCGGCGAGCCATTCAGGCAGTCTGGCGGGCTGCCGGGCCGTACCCAGAGCGGCATAGGTGCCGACCGGGGTGGTCGTGCCGGGAGCAACGATGTAGCCGCCACGGGCGCGAACATCGACCTGCCATGCGAGGGCACGGTTTTTACCGGACCCTGTGGAGGAGCGGAAGGGCAGGTGGGGGTGCGCCCTGTACCAGATGTGGAGGCCTCCGGACGGGGTACGCACACGCAGTGTGGAGCTGTCGTCGGCGGGGTTCGGGGCTCCGCGGAGTGCTGCAAGGAGTGCCAGGGTGTGAAAGCCGTTGGTCAGGCCGGCGAGGTCGACGTGTTCGGCGATGGGGATTCCCGGCAACAGCCTGTCTCGGCCCGGTACAGGGGTTGGGTGCGCATCGACGTCGATGACGACTAGATCTGCGGGCCCACAGGCGATACCGACGCCGAAGCGGGAGTTCTCCGACCACCAGGCATGGAGCAGGTGGGGATCGGTGGTCGCTGCCAGGTGACCGTGGCACCAGCGGCCGTGCGAGAGACAGGCGCAGCCCTGTGCGCTGTGTCCCCGGGTGGAGCACTGACTGCAGTTGCCTGCCGGGAGTTTGCTTCGAGGGGAGAGAGGGTGGACAGGCCAGCCCTGTTCGGCACACCACAGCGCTACTGTCAGTGAGGACTGTGAGCGCATGGTGGAGGCGTTCTTCCCGCTCGCCGCCACTTGGTCCCTCCCACCTCGTTCGTAGATTCTGTCCGGGACTGTCGAGGCCCGGCGTCAGTTGCTGTGGCATTCGTGCAGGTCAACAAGCTGAAGCGACCGAAGCGACTGACTTTTCAATATGGGCCCACAGACTAGCGGAGCCAACGGTGGTGAAAAACCGTGTTGCCTGGAGCAGCGACCGAGTGGGGGGAGCGAGCGACTGTGGCCTTTCGGTCGCTGGTGGCAGCTGCTGGTTGTTTCCGCAGGTCAGGGTAGGTATGACGTTGCGATCAGCGACTGGAGCGACTCAAGGTCGGTTATATGAACGCGTATGCACGCACGTGAATGTCTTCATATGTACGTCCCAGGGTCGCTTCGGTCGCTGTTTGTGCTGCAGTAAGGCTTTGACCTGCAGAAATGTCAGTGCCTGAGACCAGCGACCGAAGCGACTGAACCGAACCGGCAGGCACATCCGTTCCTTGGGGAAGAGGCATGACCCCCTGTGGTGGCCGAGTGGACGGGTGCTTTTGTTCGGGCGTGTCGTGCCTGCCGAGGAACCGCTGGACAGGGAGTGAGCGACTGGGTCGCTGGTGGCAGCTGCTGGTTGTTTCCGCAGGTCAGGGCAGGTATGGCGTTGCGATCAGCGACTGAAGCGACTCAAGGTCAGACATTGAGTGCGTACGTGCAAACGAGCGCCACTGTATGTCTGACCTTGAGTCGCTTCGGTCGCTGTTTGTGCTGCAGTAAGGCTTTGACCTGCAGAAATGTCAGTGCCTGAGACCAGCGACCGAAGGAAAACGGGTTGTGAAACGGCTGCCGGTCGGGAGCGGCTTGGTGGCCACCCGCCAAGCCGGCTCGCCGCCCTCCCTTGATCAGGAGTGGTAAACCTCGCTCATCCTGGCCACCTGCCCGTCCCGGGGTCGAGGGTGGGGTAGAAGAGCCGACCGAAGCAGCCGGATGGCTTGGTGATCTGGTGGACGTCTTCCTTGGCCTGGACGTCGGCAAGGGTGAGTACCACGGAACCGCGGTGCCCCGGGCGGGCAAGCGGGTCTTCGACAAGCGGCTGCCGAACAGCGAGCTCATCATGATGCGGGCCCTGCTGGACAAGCTCATCGCGAGGCACGGCACGGTCCTGGTTGTCGTCGACCAGCCCGCCTCCATCGGCGCCCTGCCCTTGGCGGTCGCGCGGGACGCTGGCTGCCGCGTCGCTTCCCTGCCCGGCCTGACGATGCGCAGGATCGCCGGCCTCTACCCCGGCGAGGCCAAGACCGACGTCGGCGACGCCTTCGTCATCACGGACGCCGCCCGCACCATGCCCCCCTGCGCGGCATCGAGCTCACCGACGAGACCATCGCCGAGCTGGAGATGGTCGGCGGCTTCGACGACGACCTCCCCGGCGAGGCCACCCGGATCGCCAACCGCCTGCGCGGCCTACTCGCCCAGATCCACCTGCACCTGGAGCGCGCGCTGGGGCCCAGGATCGACCACCCGGCGGTCCTGGGTCTGCTGGAGCGGTTCGGCTCACCGGCCGCCCTCCCCATGCCGGACGCAGCCGTCTGCTCGGTGTCGCCCGGCACTTGGCCCCGCGCATGTTCGAGCGCCTCGTTGAGGACCTCCTCACCGCGCTTGATGAGCAGACCGTCGTCGTCCCCGGCCCCGAGGCTGCCGCGCTGATCGTGCCGAGCCTGGTCGGCTCCCTGCGGGCGGTGCTAGAGCAGCGCAAGCTCCTGGAGAGGCGGATCCAAGAGCTGCTGGACGAGCACCCGCTGTCGCAGATCCTGACTTCCATGCCCGACATCGGCACCAGGACCGGTGCCCGTCTCTTGGTCGACGTCGGCGACGCGAGCGCGTTCCCAACCACCGCCCACCTCGCCTCCTACGCCGGGCTCGCCCCTGCGACCGCAATTCCGGCTCCTCCATATGTGGTGAACAACCCGCCCGCCGGGGCAACAAGCAACTGAAACGGGCGTTCTTCCTGGCCGCGTTCGCCTCGCTCGGAGACCCGGCTTCCCGTGCCGACTACGACAAGAAGATCACCCAGGGCAAACGGCACACCCAGGCTCTCCTCTGCCTGGCCAGACGCCGGGTCGACGTCCTGTTCGCCATGCTCCGCGACGGCGCCCTCTACCAGTCCGCCCTGCCGATGCGGTCAGCTGAGCGGTGGATCCGCCAGCAGCACCACACGGTCCGCAACGGGATCGAACCCGAGCACCGGATTCCCGTAGTCGCCTTCGGCGGCCATGGCCACCGGCTTGCCCAGTCGGCGGCCGATCGCGCGCAGCAAGCCGCACAGGGTGTCCGCTCCGGCCTGGCCCTGCAGCTCGCGAAGGTCGACGTCGAAGTCGATCTCGTCGGCAGACATCGGGCGGAAGATCGCCAGCACCTCCGGGACCGGCCAGACCCGCAGATCGGCCGTCTCGGCATCGGCGGGACGCGACAGCACCTCCGTAGCAGGGGGCAGCGGCCCAGGGACGCCGCCCACTGAGTACTCCCACGTCCATCCCTTCGCCCTGACCAGGTCGAACACCGCCTGCCAGTCCTCGACCGAGGTGCCCGCCACGGACACATCCGGCAAGGTA
Source organism: Kitasatospora sp. NE20-6 (assembly GCF_045862635.1). Taxonomy (NCBI): domain Bacteria; kingdom Bacillati; phylum Actinomycetota; class Actinomycetes; order Kitasatosporales; family Streptomycetaceae; genus Kitasatospora; species Kitasatospora sp. NE20-6. The sequence goes on along the minus strand of NZ_BPRL01000049.1, from coordinate 52,275 downwards.
CCCATCAGGTCAGGGTCGAAGAAGTCCTTGGCGTCGTCCCACAGCAGATCCGGCATCCCGCCATGCTGTCCGCCGGCGCCTGCGAACGCAGCCCGATTTCTTTGACGAACCCCATAGAGGTACCCCCGCGGGTCCAGGCCTGTCGGCTGCCGCAGTGCAGTTGGCTGCTATTGGGCCGTATCTCTCTCGAAGACAGGGTTCCCGCCTCGGGCTGAGCCGTCACCGAATCGGTGGAGACCGTTGCCACCGGGTGACCGCTGAACCTGTAGGACGGGAGGGCTCGTAGTCCCCCGTGCAACCACGTCCGCTCGGATGACGCCGCGCTGATCGATGAGCGGCACTCAGTGCGGTCGGTCACGGGAGCAACAGATGACAGGTCGTGACGAGCGAGCGGAACGATTTAGTGGCAGGGAGGGGACAGGTATCCGGACGATCCGGATTCGAGACGGCCATCCGGCTGCTCTGTGCTCACCGTTTGCAGCGCAGCGTGCTCGCCACCCGGGGCACCGCCCGACAGCCACCCGCGAAAAGCCGGCAACACCGCCCCTCTGCCAGGAGCCCAGGCTCCTGCACAGTCCTCGACCAGGGGCTCCTCGGAGGGGGTGCCACTGTGGCCGCCGAAGGCAGCAACGCCGGCGCTGCGGTGCACCTCGTACACCACGCGACGTCGACGTGCCGACGTCCGTGAACCTTTCCTGTCCACCGACGAGCGACCTGGAGCGACGACACATGGTTTTGAAGCTAGGCGTGGGACTGCCGACAGACGGCCCGATGGCCACTGCGGACAACATCTTTGCGATCACCGACCTGGCCGAAAGGCTCGGGTACGAGTCACTGTGGGGCTTCCAACCGTTCCGGAAGCCCCATCGCACCCTGCCCGACGGGCTGCGCCGACACGCCTACGACAGCAGGTTGGAACCTATGACGCTGCTTGCCGCGGTCGCGGGTCGTACCTCTCGGGCAAGGCTCGGCATCGTCGTCTCCCCGGGTCACTCACTGGTGGAGCTTGCCAACCGGCTGGCCACGCTCGACCTCCTGTCCTCGGGTCGGTTGGATCTGGGCATCGGACCTGGCTGGTCGGGTGACAGGTTCAGTCTCTTCGGCCAGCGGTTCGGCGAGAGAGGACGGGCTACCGACGAGCTGCTGGCAAAGCTCAGAAGCGCGTTGGCCGGCGAGCCTGCGGAAGACAGGGAGCACGACCTCCGGATCCCCAGGCCGATGCCCGTCCAGAAGCCGACTGTTCCCATCCTGCTGGTGGGGTACGGCAAGGCGACGGTGCAGCGCATCGTCGCCTACGGAGACGGCTGTGTGGCGGGCCAGTTGTCCTTCGAGCGGTGGGGCCGTCTGGTCGCTGACGTGTGCCGCCAGGTCGCCGCGGCCGGACGCGACGCCTCTGCACTGCGTTTCGTCTGCCGGGCCACCGTACGCCTGCACCGGCGGCCCCTGGTGAGGCGCCGCCTCATGGAGGGAAGCACCGGCCAGATCCGGACCGACCTGGCACGGTACGCCGCCGTTGGCGTGACGGACCTGTCCATGGAGTTCGACTTCGAGGAGACGGCCAACAGACACGGAGCCGCTCCGGGCACCGTTCGCACAAGCGCCGAGCACATCCTGTACGAGCTTGCTCCCCAGCAGGGGACGGACAGTGCGAAAGCGGCCCGTCCCGGCCGCCGGTGCTTGACGATCGCGAGCCGAACGGAGCCTTCCGTACGTAGTACCTGATGGAGTGCCTCTACGGCTCGTGTGCGGCTGGCGCTCCACTGAGCACGATCGGGAGGGGATCCGTGCAAGGAGGACCGGCTCGGCTCGCATGAGGCTCCGGTGAGGTGCTCCAGGAGCCTCATGCACCGATCCCGCAGTCGCCCGCTCGGACCGTCCTGATGCCGACTGTATGAAGGGTTAGCTGATGAACTCGATTGTTCTCGTTGCATCCCTCACTTTGGCAAGCCTCAGTGTGAGGGTGCTGCTCCGGTGGCTTCCGCCGCAGACCAGGCCGTTCCTGGTGCCCGACCGGGGCCGATTGATGAGTGGGCTGCTTTCCCGCATACCTGCTCAGTATGCTCCGCCATCGGATTTTGACGTCCTGCCGGGGCAGGCCGCACAAGACTTGCTCCTCTGCGAGCAGCTGTGGTGGCTCCCCGCCCACGACCCGCACCGGATGTGATGCGCGGTGCTGACACCGGAGAAGCCAGAGGTGCCGCCGAGCTGGACTCGACGGCACCCTACGGCGTGACGAGGGATCGTCAGTGGCGGCGGTGGCGTCGGGTGCGCCGTGCTACGGCGAGGACACCGACACCGAGTCCGACGATCGTAGTACCGATACCGACGAGCAGGCCGCTGTTGCCGCCGCCGCCGGTCGAAGCCAGGTGCTCACCGGGACTCGGAGAGGCCGAAACAGGCTGGGACGGGCTCGGCGAGACCGGCGGGGCCAGCGACGGCGAGGAACTCGGGCTGCCGGACGGCTGCGACGAGGGAGATCCGCTGGGCGTCGGCGACGAGCTGGGCGTCGGCGACGAGCTCGGTGACGGTGAAGGGCTCGCAGCCGGTGAAGGACTCTGCGTCGGCGTGGGGCTGGGGACAACGGGCTCGCAGAGGTCGGATTCTGCAACCTTCTGCTTCACCGTGACCTCGGCGATGCTCAGCCGCCACGTGTCGTTCGGGCCCGTGTAGCCGACCGTCACCTTGACGGTTGTGCGCCCGCCGATAGATCCGTGGTAGACCTCCTTGCCCCCGATGCGTTCCAGCGTGTAGTTCCCGCCGGTGCGGTACTTGTTGCCGACCACGAGCGTGACGTGTGTGGGGTCGGGACGGCACTCCGCCTTCAGCGAGACGTCACCGGCGTTCCACGCGTACGCGGTGCCGGTGGCAGTGACGACAAGCGCGGCTGCCGCGGTGCACCCGCTCACCAGCGCGACTCGGAGCTTCTTCATGCAGTATCTCCTTCGATGTCCCGGCGAGGGACGCGTCGTCAGGGTCTGTTCCCGCCCTGAACGGGGCACGTGCAGGTGTGACGCGCCGAATACAGCGGTCGGCCTCGGGCACACCGCTCGTCGAAGGATCCAACGTCCGCCTGTGGAAGGTGGGTTCAGCCCAGGGGTACTCCGTCGTGCACGTCCTGCAGAGGTGGTGTCGCGAGAGGGGTATCGGAGTGTCGAACCTCTGGGGAAAGAGGGAGCCCCGACCGCGCGGGGGTGTGCGGCCGGGGCTCCTACGAGCGCGGGACGTGACAGGGCTGTCCGTCACCCGGGCGGTGTCGGTGCGGGGTCACCACCCGGGGTCGCGCTCAGGGTTCCATGCCGCCTACACGGTGGCATGGAGTCATTGCCGACCCGTGTCCCTGCACGGGCCGACATTTGTATCAACGGACGGTGGTACTGCCCGGGTTCACGGAAACCAGACGGTGGACCAGTGTGTGCAGAAGGTTGTCACCTGCCCGTGTCACCCAGGGAGTGCTGGACGGAGCGAGGTCCTGTACAGCGGGCTCCGCTCGACCGGAGCGGTGCTTTTCGCGCGGTGGCTCGTCGTCGGTGTGCGGAGAGCCTCACTTTGGGACAGTGCCGCCTGCAGGACAACGAGTGCTTCCAGGGTGCGGTTTCAGCCGTCGGCCCTCTCGGCGAGATGCACCGAGAGGGCCGACGAAAAGAACTGACTGGACAGCAGAAGGTTGATCGGAAGGAGAAGGAACCTCACCGGCCTACGGACATGGCGTTCTGCTGATCGACCATCTCCTGAAGCTGATCGGCCCACCGCGCCTGCCACCATGCGGCGTCGTGGTTCAGCCACCAGGGAGAGCCGTCGGACGGCGACTCGCTGTCCACGGGCGCCGGGGCCTCGGCCTTCGCCGTCGGTGCGGGCCGAAGCCCCGTATTCGTCCGCCGGTGCTCGCGCGTCCGAGGCTTCGAGACCGAAGCGGCGTCGGAAGGATCGTCGGCCGGCGTGGCATCCTCCGACTGCGTCGGCAACACGGCGGGACCACCACCCGGCGGACAGTCATCCATGGCGATCGGGCGGAAGCCGGCCGCCAGGGAACTCAACGGAGTCGTAGTCGGAACCGTCTCGACTCTCACCTGGGTGAGCCCGCCGCACAGATCGGCGCCGAGAGAATGGAACGCACCCGCGGACAGGTCGATGCAGCGGTGGTCCGGGTCCGTGAACGGTCCACGGTCGGTGATTTCCACGACGATGGCCGGGCCGCCGCCGAGGTCGGTGACACGCACCCGTGTCCCGAAGGGGAGGGTCCGGCTGGCCGCCGTCATGTCGGTCCGGCGGAACGGTGCGCCGCTGGCGGTCGGCGCACCCTCGACGTTCTCGTTGGTCGCGCCGTACCACGACGCGGTACATGTCTGCTCGGCCGTCGAGGCCGCGTCGGCCCCGCCGGGCAGCCAGGCCGCACCGGCCACTACCGCGACTCCCGTTGCGGCAAGTGCTGCCTGCCAGTGCTTCTTCGGTCGCCTTCTTCGCCCCATGGGCTGCCTCTCGTGACGGGCGATCGACCCGCGTGACGGGTTGCGGCCGACCGCCACCGGATCCGGCCGGGTGCGTGTACCGACCTGCCCGACAATTCCACTGCACCCCATGGAAGTTGAACGGTCCGTTGAGTTCGTCCGGTTCAGCGGGAGATGAACCGCGAAGTCCTGGCGGTCCGTACTCACCGATGGGCCGTCCTTTCGCACCGGGTCGGAAGCCTCGGACGGGCAGCGCTGATCCGTGCCGTCCGGGCGGAGGCCGCCTGCCTGTCGGCTCAGCGGGTGGCAGGAGGGAGGAAAACCCCCGGCTCGGGGACGGCGGCACTGCCGCCCTGGACCGCCACGCTCGTATCCCGCCCAGGAGGCCTTTCATGACCCCAGCCCAGCCCACACTTCGACGGCGGGTGTTTGCCGGGGCTGCTGCTGTCGCAGCCGCGGGCACGTTCGCCGTGCTACCGGTCGCTCCGGCAGCAGCCGCTCCGTCGGACCCACTGGGTCTCAACGCGCCCTACGAGTACCTGGGGTGGGGCAACGCCCAGGATCCCGTCGAGGTGATGAAGACCACCGGGATCAAGCAGTTCACGCTCTCCTTCATCCTCGCGGGCCAGGGATGCGATCCGCTCTGGGACGCAGACCGCCCCCTCAAGGGCGGTGACGACGCCGCTGGAATTGCGGCGATCAGGGCAGCCGGAGGCGACGTGGTGGCCTCCTTCGGCGGCTGGGACGGGGCGAAGCTCGGTGAGCAGTGCCAGACCGCGTCGGAACTGGCGGCGGCCTATCAGAGCGTGGTGGATGCCTACGACCTGAAAGCCGTGGACTTCGACATCGAATCGACGGAGCTGAGCACGCCGGCGGTCCGCCAGAGGGTGGTGGAGGCGCTGAAGATCCTCCGCCAGGGCAACCCCGGCCTGCTGATCTACGTGACGATTCCCGCCGACCCCGGAGGTCCCATCGCCGACGGCGTGGACCTTGTTCGCAAGGCCGCCGCGGCCGGGACCGTCGTGGACGGCTGGACCGTCATGCCGTTCGACTTCGACTCGCACTCGGGCACGATGGTCGACGCCTCGAAGGAAGCGGTCACGGGCCTGCAGAAGGTGATCGCCGATGCGTACGGCTGGGACGCGGACAAGGCATGGCGGCATTCGGGCATCTCGTCCATGAACGGACACACCGATCAGGCCGGCGAGACCGTGTCCGTCGCCGACTTCCTAGCACTCCGGGACTTCGCGACCACACGGCATCTGGCCCGCTTCACCTTCTGGGCCGTCAACCGCGACCGGTCGTGCCCGCCCGGACAGGCTGCCAACGAGTCGTGCAGCGGCGTTGCCCAGGATGATCTTGCCTACACCGCGGTGGCCGCCGGCTACCACGCCGGGGATGCTGCTCCCGCCACGCCCTCCCCGGATGCCGAAGCCACCGATGAGCCCGGCCCCACGGAGTCTCCTTCGCCGACCACCCCGTCCGTGTCGGCCACCGCTGCAGCGGCTCCTGCTTCGCCCACATCCACCCGGCGATCCGGCTCGCCCCGTCCGGCATCCGCTCGGCCCACCGCCAGATCGGCCGATCAGGAGGGATCTTCCCTCGCGTCCACGGGCGGCGGGGACGAGACACCTGTACTCGTAGCCGCTGCGGGCGGCCTGCTGATGGTGGGTGGAGCAGTCGGACTGGCCAGCCGTCGCAGGCCCCGCTGACGCGGCGCAGGACCGTACCCGCGGAGGGGCCGGACCCGGGCTGCTCCCGGCCCCGGCGCGCCGCCCCCCCCCCCGGGGGGGGGCCGGGCCCCCCCCGCCCCCCCCCCCCCCCTCCGCGGGCGGCAGCCCGATGATCGGCCCCGGCGGGTCAGGCAGGGCAGTCCACCCGGAACTGGGCTGCTGCGAGGCGGGCGCCGTTGCGAGCCGAACTTCCCCAGTCCAGACCCCGGTTGTGAAGCCTGATCACCAGCCGGCCGGCGGCCGGAGCGAAGCTACCGACCTGGACCCAGCTGCCCTGGCGGCCGACCTGGTCCACGGTGAACGAACCGTAGTCGGCACCGGAGGGGCCGTTCTGGACGGAAAAGTACGCAGGCGCTCCACCCACCTGTTTGATTGATCCGGTGGGCACATAGGAGGACACCGAGCAGGTGGAGACGGTCGTGCCCACATCGAAGGTCCACAGCACGTAGGTACTCGGGTCATCCTTGTGCCGGTCGCCGGACATCGGAACGCCGCGGAAGCCCCCGTTGCAGCCAGCCCCGGCGTAGCCGCCGCTACCCACTGCTGCCCAGTCGGATGCGTCGTCCGGGACGGAGCCGATTTCCTGGTAGCGGGCGGACCCGCCGTTCGGGCACCCGTATCCGCCGATCGCGTGGAAGCCTGCCGGCTGAGCTGCCGGCGGTGCGGCAGCGCGGCCCGTGGACGGCGCGGCGGTGTGTGGCACCTTGGTCGGCCCGGCGGAGGCCGTTGGACCGGTGGACGGGGTGCCGGTAGTGGCCGGCGTCGGAGAAGCCGTGGCCGGCGGGTTCGAGGCGGAGGGATCGGGCCGGTGCCGCGCGGCTCGGGACGGCGCTCCGGCGGCGCTGTTGTCCTCCGGCTGCGCATTGCCCACGGACCCGGCGCTCCCCGTGCTGCTGCTGGGCAGGAGAGGGGCGATGATCAGCAGGATGCCGCCGGTGGCTATCGCTCCGATCATGGCGATGCGGCCGCCGTCCCAGCTGTGCCGAGGTGCTGACGGCCTCCTCGCTGACAGTGAGGCGACAGCCCGGTGCAGAAGCCTGAGCGTACTTCTTGACAGGGTGCCCAGTGCGTGTGCGACGCGATGCGCCCGGTCGGCGCACCAGCGCCGTACAGCTGCCGGATCGGGTCGGCGGCGGGTCCGTCCGAAGGAGCCCTGACCGCCCACCCAGGGGAGTTGGAGCCCCGGCTCGGGTCCGGGCGGTGGCATGGGGGTCGCAGACCCCGTGTGGCTTTCAGTCATCGGGCCTTCATTCCTTCAGAGGTCGTCGACGGGGCGCAGCCGGAGGCCGTCGGTTGCCGTTCGGTGCTTGACAGATCCACGCGGGTGCCGATCCTGGCGATGGTCGGCGGTTCGCAGAGTCGATGCAGGATGCGGCGCTGTTCGGCGGTGGTCGGTTCGACGGTCGCCGGCCGGACGGTGCAGGCCTCGGTGGTGCAGAGGGTGGACTCGGCCGCTGGGGTGCTCGACGGAGGGCGGGGCGGGCCGACCGGATGGCAGGCCGAGGTGACGGCGAGTACGAGCGCAGCGAGCATCGGTCTCAGGTCCGCCTTCCGTCCTTTCCCTTGCACGACGGCCCTCCTCCCGCTGTGTCAGCTTTCGGTCCGGTGATGTCCAGGACCGGTCGTCGCCTCTCATCCGGGAAAACGGCCGGGCGTCGCAGGGTGGTTCGGCGGGGGAGGGTATGCCTTACGTCGGGTGGGTGGTCTGGGCGCGGGTCAGTGCCTCGTCCAGGACGACGAGGAGTGTGTCGCGGACCGACAGCTTGTCCCGGGCGTCGAATTCCACGATGGGGATGCGGTCGGGGATCGCAAGGGCCCAGCGGAGCTCCGCCGATCGGTAGTGCTCCCGTCCGGCGAAGCGGTTGACTCCTACGACGAACGGAAGTCCTGCCTGTTCGAAGTAGTCGACGGCGGGGTAGCAGTCGCTGAGACGGCCGCTGTCGACGATCACCAGCGCACCCAGGGCGCCGCGGACGAGGTCTCCCCACATGAAGCCGAAGCGGTCCTGGCCGGGTGTCCCGAAGAGGTAGAGCTTCAGGCCGTCGTCGATGTTCAGTGACCCGAAGTCCATGGCGACGGTGGTTGTTGTCTTGTCGGGCGTCTGACTGGCGTCGTCGATCCCGGCCGCCACCTCGGTCATGACGGCTTCGGTCGTCAGGGGTCGGATGTCGGAGATGCTGGCCACCGTCGTCGTCTTTCCCACCGCGAACCCGCCCGCAATGATGATCTTGACTGGAAGTGGCGGAGTTCTGCGGACCCCGGACGGCGCGGAGTCAGGAGATGGCTCGAAGACCACGGATGACCCTTCGAAGTGTGTCGACGTCGCGCGCGGCATCGAACTCGGGCATGTGAGCTGTGACGTGGCCGCCGGCGTAGAGGTCGCTCACCAGCACGCGAACCACGTTGAGGTGCAGCCGCAGCCGTGCGGCGATCTCGGCGACCGAGAGGGGTTCACGGCAGAGCGTCATGATCGCCCTGTGCTCGTGCACGGAGTGGCCCGCGCCGATGAGCGGTTTGCCGGTGGTCACCACCTGGGTCTCGATCTCGATCGCCGTGCTCTGCCCCTGCGTCCGTCCCCGGGTCAGCAGGAACGGACGAGGGGCGAGCGAGAACGGCGGGGTGGGTTCGGCGGGGGGTAGGGCGAGCGGGGGCGGGGTCGGCCAGGAGACCTCCTGGTGGAGCTCGGGGTCGGGTCTGCGATCGGGTGGGTAGCCGGTCATGCCTGGACGTGCGTCTTGAGTTCGTGGATCAGCTGCGGGGTCAGTACCGCGCCGGCTCGATTGGCGAACAGGGTCATCTCGTAGGCCACGTTGCCGAGGTTCGCTTCCTTGGAGGCGATGACGCCGAGAACCGAACCACTGCCGATGGCGGAGATGAGCAAGTAGCCGTCGGCCATGTCGACGATGACCTTGTTGAGGCTGCCGAGTCCGTACCCGCCAGCAGCTCCGTGGGCCAGGCTGGTCATGCCCGCAACGATGGCCGAGAGCCGGTCTGCCTCGGCCCGCTCGCCTGGTCGGCAGATCGCGATCATCAGGCCGTCGGACGAGACGGCGATGGCGTCCCGAACGCCCGCTGTCTGCTGCGCGAAGCGGCCGAGCAGCCAGTTGAACCCCATGGCCTCTTCGCTCAGCCCGTTCTGTGTCAGCACTCTGATCTCCTGCTTCCTCTTTGTCAGATCTGCGGCGTGGTTCCGCTGTGGTGGGTGGCGCGTATGATGCCGGCGTTGAATTCCTCGATCATCGCCCTGGCCGCCTCGGGGTCGAGATGCTGAAAGCCTGTGGGAACGCTCGCCGGACGGGGTATCACGGCGCCGGTGGGCATCTGGGCACCTGGTACGCGGCGTACCAGGCCTTCGACCGGCGGGCCTGTCACAGGTTGCGGCTCCGCCGGGGCGGGCAGGGCCGGCGGTGGTGCGCTCGGATCGGTATGGCGGTCCAGCACCTTGCGGATCTCGTCCTCGATCTCACGGCGAAACCAGTCGAAGGGGCCTGGGCCCGGCTCCGGTCGAGGGGGTAGCGCGGCGGGCGCGGGCAGTACGGCGACAGCGGGGCGGTTGTCCGGTGGCGGGACAAGCTTGAGGACGGGCCCGCGGGTCACGGCGCCGTCGGCAGTGGCCGGCCACGATCCGGTTGCGGCCTGCGCTTCGGCCCGGCGCTGTTCGGGGTGACCGGTCTGTGGCGGACCGGGGAGGGACAGCGCCGCATTCTGCACCCGAAGGTGGGTCGTGGGCACCTGCACCCACGCGGTGACGCCTCCGCCAAGGGTTGGGCCGAGATGGATGCGGATGCCGTGTTTCCGGCACAGCCGTCCGACCACGAAGAGACCCAGTACCTCGGTGGGCGCCAGGTCGAGGCGTTCCTCGCGGCCGAGCCGGGCGTTTTCCTCTGCGAGCCTGCTCTCGGAGATGCCGACGCCGCGGTCGACGACTCTCAGGGTGCAACCGTTCGCGGTCTGGCGTGCCCCCACCTCGACCCGGGTGGTGGGTGGCGAGAACGACGCGGCGTTCTCCATGATCTCGGACAGGATGAGCAGGAGGTCGGTGGCGACGTCCGGAACCACCAGCAGCGGGGGTACTTCTCCCAGGTCGACACGTCGGAAGTCCTCGATCGTTCCCATCGCCGAGCGGAGGACGTCGGACAGGTCGACCGGGTCGATCGACAGCATCGGTTCCGTCCAGCCCGACAGGACGACGAGACTGTCGGCATGCCGGCGCAGGCGGGTCGAGACGTGGTCCAGACGGTACAGGCGCTCCAGGAGGCCCGGATCGACCTCGGAGCGCTCCATCTCGTCGATCATGGCGAGCTGTCGGCCGGCGAGGTTCTGCGTTCGCCGCCCCACATTGCCGAACATCGCGGCTGCGTTGCGTCTGCTGGCGATCTGCCGCTCGACCAGGGAGACCGAGGCCTGCTGGACCCGGTTGAACGCGGTCGCGAGCTTGCCGATCTCATCGCTTCCTGCCGACTCGATGATCGCGAGACTGACCGGGGCATCCTGCGCCGCGGTTTCGTCCGTGACCCGGGCGAGTTCGGCTTCGGCGACATCGGCGATGGATTGAGCCGCGTCGTGGAGCCGACCCAGTGGACGGCTGATCGAGCGGCCCAGCGCGATGGTGAGCCAGGCCATGGCTGCCGCGAGCCCGGCGGTGAGGAGGCCGAACACGAAAGCGGTCCAGATCGCGGTCCGGGCGTCCGCCGTCGCGACTGCGGCGGCATCCCGTGCGATCTTCTCCTGGGCGAGCTGTCGCAGGCCGTCCTGCGCGTCCGCGGCATCGAGGACCGCTGTCTGATCGATGTTCGGGCTGGTGGCGCGCTGGCCGGACTGCGCAACTGAGGCGGCGTACGCCCAATCCCGGACAGTGCTCGCGAAGCTTCCCACCTGGCGGGTGGCCCAACCCTGCTGCGCTGCGGTGAACAGGGCTGCCTGGTCCGCCGCTGCCACGGCGAAGAACTGGCCTCTGTCCGTGGTTTCGCGGGCGAGCGCCGCCTCCAGGTCGGCCAGGGAACGCTGGGCGTCCCGCGGATCGGCTGTGATCGTGAGAAGAGCAGCTCCGGTGGCGCTGTTGTCCTCGTCGAGCCGCAGAAGGGTGGTGAGGACACGCAGGTTGCGCGTCTCCCGGGCATTGCCGAACTTACTGTCTTCGGCCCCGGATCCGAGCCCGTCGAGAACGCGGTTGATGGACTGGTCGTACACCCTGCGCAGATCGTGCGCCTTGATGCTCCGCTGCAGAACGAGGGAGCGGTTGCTGCGCAGAGGTGCCAGGCCGTTCAGGGCCTGGGACAGTGCCGGGTGTCCTCCGGTACCGAGCGCATTCAGGAGATCGCTGGCTGCGGCGTCGACCTGCGCCGACTGCCGGACCACTTGGTCGGCGGGAGCCGAGTCGTCGGACAGGTATGCGATGGACAGCAGCCGTTCCCGCTGGAGGTCCTGGACGAGGCCGCTGGCCTGCCGGGTCAGGCCGATCGTCTCGGCGTCGCGGAGCGATCGATCGGCGCTCTGCACCCGATCGGCGATGTACGGGGTGGTCAGAAGTACTGCAGCGGTGAGGGGCAGTGCCGCGAGCGCGGCGACCCGGTGGCGGACCGCGATGTCAGCGACTCGCACCGAGGCCCTCCTTCCGGCGCGGCCGGCCGGCGCCGTCTTCACCGGTGCCCGGGCGAGTACCTCGCAGCACCTCGGGTGCGGCGCTCGCGCGGCGGTGCCGACGGATGCCGGTGCGGTTTACCGCCTGACGAATTCCGCGGCCGAGGCCCAGGAGGGCTGACAGGGCCGCGCACAGCGCGGCCAGCAGGCCGACCACCCACCATCGGACGACCTGCCGTACGCCGCCCTGCTGTGCGTCCAGCCGTACCTGCAGGAGGCCGTTGAGCTGCTCCAACACCGCGATGTCGAGTTGCATGGATGCCTGCAGCAGAACCGTCCGGCCGGAGCTGACGGCATTCTGGTCGGTCGGCAGAGGCTGACTGATCAACGCGGTGGACGGGGCCAGAGCGCCGACCGCCGCGCGGAACGCATCCACCTTGGACAGCAGGTCGGGACCGAAGGTCGGGCTGGCCGTGAACCCGAAGCTCTTCGAGAGACCGGACTGGAGAGCCGTCGAGTCACCCGAGACATGATCCCTGGCAACCAGGACCCGGGACAGGTCTGCGTTGCCGCCGCCCAGCCGCATCAGGTTCAGATCGGACATCCGCCCGCTCTCCACCATGATCTTGGGCAGGCGCAGAAGCGCCGCGTCCATCAGGTAATAGGCATCCAGCGCCGGGTCCAGGATGAGGTTGGACGTGTCGCCGACGCGAGCTGCCAGGAAGAGCGCCTGGTCCACCACGGCGGAATAGGCCGAGAAGGCGGCCAGCCCGCTCGGAGGCGAGCCGAGCAGTATGGAAAGGTCCGACTGGAGGTTCACCCATGTGTCGTGGACCCGCAAGCTCCGGCCGTCGGTTTCGTCCGCCCGGGCCACCATCGACATTGCGCGGCGGACCTCATCCGTTTTGACCGTATGCCCTGCCACGGCCGCCGACTGGTTGTCGGCGAGCACGGCGATGAGCGCGGTGAGCGGGCGCAGGTAGGCGACGCCGCGCTGCTCGGCCACGGTGAAGGTGGCCTCGGACGCCGTGCTGTTCCAGTACTGGACAGTAGTGAACGTCGCGGGCGCCAGCAGCGCCAGGGCGACGCAGACGGTGGTCAGAAGACGGCGGCCGCGATGGGGGGTGGGCCGTTCCCCGGGTGGCTTGGGCATGGATGGGACCGTCTTCCTGGGCTGCTCACAGATGGGTCGACCAGTTCTACGGATGGATGGCTGACTTTGTTTCAGTTGCCCGCCCGCCAGGTTTGACAAAGAGTGCAGGTCATGTGGTTGTTGGCGGCGCCCCTGCGGCCTGTCCGGCAGTTGAGATAGACGATTTTGGGCCGGTTTCGAGCTCGAGTACGCTCACCTGACTGACATCGCAGGCCAGAGGCACTGCACGGGGCCCACGGGCCGAGAGGCCTAGGCGGAGGGATCGGTGCGGAAAGTGGAGGCGCAGGTTCTTCTGCTGGGTCCGGTCCTGCTCCACGACCGGCACGGGAGGACGCTCGATGTCGGTGGGCCCAAGCGGCGCGCCGTGCTCGCGGCTCTCGCCATCCACGCCAACGAGTCGGTGGCGGTCGGTCGGCTGCTCGACCTTGTGTGGGACTGCGCACCGCCCCCACAAGCCAGAGCGGCCCTGCAGGGCCATATTGCGGCCCTGCGCAAGATCCTTCCCGAGGGACTCGCCATCACGACCCTCTCCGGAGGCTACCGGCTCACCTGCGACCCCGGCATGCTCGACTGCGCGCGCTTCGACCGCCTCCGCCGAGCAGCGGACGCCGCCGGGGACGACGCCGACCGGTCTGCACTGCTGGAGCAGGCACTCGGTCTCTGGCGGGGCAGTCCCCTCGCGGACATCCAGGGGTCGGAGCTTCAACGGTCAGGCGCTTACCCGCTGTTTGAGCGGTGGGTGGCGGTCCTGGAGGACTGGGCGGTCACGGAGCTGAGACGGGGATGGGGCGAGCGTGCGGTGCCGGCGCTGTCCACTGCCGTTCGCGCGGACGCAGCCAGGGAGAATCTCGTTTCGGTACTGATGCGCGCCCTGCACCAGGCCGGCCGGACCGGCGAGGCCCTGGAAGTGCACCGCCGGACGGCCGACTACCTGCGCGCGGAATTCGGCCTGGATCCCGGCCAGGCCATGCGGGAGGCCCTGGAGGCGGTGCTGAGGCCCGCCATCCCGCGGAACGCTGTCGGCCCTGCACGGCCCCGGCCGGTTTCTGCGAGCGCCGCAGGGGGCGGCCCGGTTGCCGCGGGCCCGCTGATGCTGTCGACCCTGCCGAGGCGCCCGGGATCCATGACGGGCCGCACGGCAGAATGTGCGTGGCTGGATCAGATCTCCAGGGAACGGGCGGTCGAGGGTTCCCTCGCGCTCGTCGTAGGGCCTGCCGGGGTCGGGAAGACCGCCTTGACCGTCGAGTGGGCGCACACGGTCGCCCACCGCTACCCGGGCGGACAGCTGTTCGCCGACCTCAGGGGCTTCGACGAGGAGTCCCCGCTGACCAGCGGCAAGGTCCTCGCCGAGTTCCTGATGGCCCTCGGAGTGCCCGACGACGAGGTCCCCACCGCGATGGACGAGCGGGTGGCCCTCTACGGACAGCTCACCCGTGACCGCAGGCTCCTCGTCGTGCTCGACAACGTCCGCTCGGCAGAGGACATCAGAGACCTCATACCCTCGGGTGCCGGCTGCGCGACCGTTGCGACCAGCCGGATGGCACTGCTCGACCTGATAGCGACGGAGGGCGCGGCCTGTTTGTCGCTGCGCCCGCTCCCGGCCGCCGACGCCGTCGCGCTGCTGTCCGCCCTCATCGGTCCTGACCGGGTCGTGTCCGAGCCCGCCGCAGCGCTCAGGCTCGCCGAACTCTGCGACCACCTGCCGCTCGCGCTACGGCTCGCCGGAGCACGGCTTGCGATCCGTCCCGTGTGGAAGATTCATGAACTGGTCGCCGACTTCGAGGACGAACAGGACCGGCTCGACGGCTTCGAGGTCGACGGCAGCACCGGTGTCCGGGCTGCTCTGGAGCTGACCGCCACGCGCCTGCCCATGGTGTCCAGGAGGCTGCTGGCACTCCTGGGTCTGTATCCGGGCGGTGACATCGGCGTTGCGTCCGCAGCGGCACTGCTGGGCAGTGACCTCGCCGAGGCCCGCACAGCACTGGGGGTACTCGCGGCCGGCCACATTCTGGTGGAGGAGGTGCCCGGCAGGTACACCCGCTCCAGTCTGATCCGCCTCTACTCCCGTCAGCTCCTCGACGGACTGGAACACGGCGACAGGCACGAGGCCTTCGGCAGACTGCTCGACTTCGCGCTGGCGGCCTCCGCATCCGCCGCCGCGCCACTGGCCGTGTACCCGTGGTTGGTGGAGCGGCCGGACGGAACACCGCCGGTCGGCGTCGGCGAATGGACCTCGGGTATTGACGCCCAGAAGTGGTTCCGGGCGCACGAGTCGACGCTCCGGTACCTGCTTTGCCAAGCAGCCCGCGAAGGCCGGCACGACCTGGTCTGGCGCCTGGCGGAGAACCTCTGCATGCTCTATCTCCGCGCGGACCCGGTCGGGCACTGGACGGCGACAGCTGCCCTGGGTCTGCAGTCCGCCGAGGAGTACGGATCGCTCTCCGCCGTCGGACGGATGCAGAGCCAGCTCGGTCTCGCCCTGTCGGAGAGCGGACGTGCCCAAGAAGGCCTGGCGCATCATGAGACCGCGATACGCATAGCGGAGGCCGCCGACGACACGGCCAATCTCTGCGCCGGGCAGATCCGGCTTGCAGTCTGCTACGAGCGGCTCGGCATGGCGCCGGCACTGCTTCGGCAGGCATTCGGGACCGCGCTGCGAACCGCCCGACGGCTCGGCGATCGACGGGTGCATTCGGTCGCGCTGCACCATTGCAGCAGGCTGGCGCGGGCCGACGGAGACGCCTCGGCGGCGCTCCGATTCATCGACGAAGCGATCGAGCTCGTCGCCGACTACGGCGATGTCGAGAAGATCTGGCTCAACCTGAACCGTGCCTGGGCGCTCCACGAGCTGGGGCGCGCCGAGGAGGCGTCCGGCCTTGCGCGTGCAGTGCTCGACCGAACGACTGAACTCGGCAAGGAGGAGTACGTGGCAGAGGCCCGCACACTGGTCGAGCGGATCCGGCGCTCCCTGGACAACTGATCCCGTCCGGAAGCTCCTTCGCCACCGTGCCGCACCGAGCAGCCGCTGAACCGGCTTCGTGCGCCGACCCGTTCACCCTGAGGGCGCAGATACGGCGCCCCCAGGGCGCTCCCGCTTCCCCGGGCGGGGGCGCCTACAAGGGCCGGTCCGGCCCGCCTGCCGCTCCCTGGGGCGAGCACCGAGCGCTGCCCCGGTCAACCGGCAGCCCGACATCGTGTGGAGAGCCCGTGCTCAGGTTCAGCGGCCGCTGGCGGATCACCGTTCTGCAGAAGGCCGCCGACTTCGAGCAGCGTGCGGTGGTCCGGACTCCGCAGGGCGTCACGGTCATCCCCGGCAGAGCAGGAGCCTCGCACGTGCTGGATACCGCGGAGTGGGAGCTGTCTCTCGAACACAGCTGGGGAGCAGGATGGTTCCCCAACATCCGGGTTCTGAGCACTCCGGCGACGGGCTCCAACGGCCGGCCCGCCCGACTGCTGCGCAGCAAGGACCGGGACTGGCCGGGCGACACGGTCGAGCAGAACTTCGTGCTTCGGCTGGATCAGCTGGACCATGCGCACGCACCGGCGCCATACCCCTCCGAGGCCCGGGCTATCCGTACGACCGCGGTGCACGACCGCCTGGACGCAGCCGTTGGTACGACCGTCGACGCCAGGCGGACCGAGGCCGGTGGCGCGCCCGTGGGCAGGCCGACCGCCATGAGGACAGCGTCCATCGCCGCCTCGCCGACCGACTGGTGAGTCGGCGGACCCGTCCCGAACCTGGCCCTTTCGCGTCATTCTCCATGCCCCGTCTCCGTTTCGGAGCCGCCCTCGCCGCTGTGGCGGCACTGGCAATCGGCGGCGCCGCTCTCCACGCATCGTGCGCCGCGGCCACCAGCAACCCCTGCGCGTGGGACGACCAGAGCACGTGCGAGGCCGATGGCCGGTAGGTGGTCGACGACGGCGATCGGTACTTCTGTGGCCACCACGGTTCCAGCGGTGTGCCGATTCATCTCTACGTCTACGACTTTCCGGCCGGCTACTTCGGACGACCGGTCCGATGGTGAAGGCTGACCTTCGTACTCGCGACGCTGAGCGCCCGGAAGCACTCCTGCCGAGTGCTTCCGGGCGCTCACCGTCGCGGCCGATGTGATACGGCCTGGTGGATGCGGATCAGGACGCCCCGGCAGGCCACACCGGGGCCGAGTCCTCCTCGGGCGAGGGGCCCAGCACAAAGGCTGTGGCCCGGGAGATCACGTCGGCGTCGACCTCTGCGAATTCGAAGTCCGATTTACGGATGTGCGCGAGCAGGGCCGCGTCAGGGGCGAGGTGGTGGCGCTCCAGGAAGTAGCCCACCCCTTCCGTCCAGATCCACTCGCCATCGGTCAGGAACCCCAGCGGGACCGCCTCCCCGGCCGTGGGGTCGAGAGGGTCGGGCATACGGCTGGTGGTGCTGAGCACCGGGTAGCCGGACGCCAGGTAGTCGAGCAGACGGTCACGTTCGGTGACTTCGGTGATCAGCGGATGGTCCGGATGGAATCCCGGCCCGAGGACCGGATCTGCGTGGTCGAAGACCCGGGCGAGATGGAACTCCGGCTCGGCCGGGTCGCCGCTGGCCCAGAGAAGCAGCGCCCGGTCGAGTGCGAGCCGCTGGTATCCAAACAGCGGCTCCTCCACCGGAACCACCTCCACGCCGGCGTCCCGCTCACCTGCCGACGCCAGCGCGTCGTAGAAGGTGCCGGCCAGCGCCGGTGCATCATCGGGAAGTTCGGCCTGTACTAGGTACACCCTACGGTCGGCCTCCTCACCGAAGAGTGACCTCCGCCAGCACCTCCACACGGCTGCGATCCGTTCCGCGGACGCTTCGGCGGCCAGCACGACCGCTTCGTCCACCGCGTCGGCGCTTGTCGTCCCGGCGGGTCCGTAGGAAGCGAATTCGTAGGCGGGCTCCGGCACTTGGTCGACGGTCAGGAATCCGACGTCGACATTCAGCCGCTCGAATCCTTCGGAGTCCTCGGTCAGCTGGCGGGCACGGTCGAGCTCGTCCTGCGTGACCGCGAGGCCCCGGTCGGCGATCGCCTCCAGCGTCACCGACACTGCCGTGCGGATCTCGCCGTCCGCCAGGGCACGTCGGGCGGTGCGCAGGAGGTCGTCTGGCAGCCTTCCCGCGAGCGACAGCAGTAGTCTGTGGCAGGTGAGGTCGCGCAGCTCCTGCTCCGACATGCTTCAGGTCACCGTCCTTGTTGACGTGAGGGATATCGGTGGCGGGCCAGGGGCTTCCGAGTCGGCAACCACGGCCGCCACCACACTACTTTGCTAAACGTCCGGGGAACCGCTGATCGGTTCACGGTTCCGGCGGTTCAGCGGTTGATCGTGTAAGGCTCGCCGTAGACCCGCCACGACAGCGGCGGCTGCAGATTGAGGTTCCCTGCCTTGAGGAACTCGCGCTGCTCGGTGTCGACTCGGCTCGTGTCGTCGTGGGCTGCCTCGGTCTTCATGGCCGCCTTGCGGGCATCCAGGAATGCGTTGAGATAGGCGGTCACATCGCCGCCCTGTGCGGGCGTCTTCGCGTTCTTCATGGCGGTGGCGCGGATCCCGCCGAACGACGCGGACGAGTTGCCGGGGCCGTGCATGACGATGGCGTCGTAGTAGATGAACTGCCCGAGTATGGGCAGGCCGTCCGCCTTGGCCTGGCTGACTGCGGGATTGAAATAGACACGGTCCCGCTCGTCCTCCTGGGCCTTCTTGAACACCGGGTCATTGGCGGCGGTCTTCCAGTCGGCGACGAAGGTGGGGTCGAGACCGGCGTGGGAGGAGCTCTCGTTCACCTTCTCGAGTGCCGGGAGGTACTTCGCCAAAACGTTGCCGGGCTTGAGCTGCTTGTAGTGCTTGACCATGTCGAGCATGTCGCCCGTGCCCGAGCAGAAGCCGACGATGCCGGCGGTGTAGCCGCGGCCGTCCTTGATGTCCTCGATGTACGCGAACTGGGATTTCCAGTCGAGTGAGGAATTCTCCGCGGTGGAGACCAGTTCCATCGCGATCTCCTTCGGCCCGGGTGATGTCAGATCGAGGGCCGGGTCGATGCTTGAGATGGATGCCGGACGCTTCGACGGTACCGGGCTCATGGGGCCGACCGGGACCGGGGTGGCTCGCGCGGATTCGACGGGGTGACCGCTCGGCGTCGGTGTCGCCATCGGCGGGTGGCGGCTCGAATTGAGTGCCGACTGGGACTTGTGAGGCGGCTGGGTGGTGCGGTGGACACGGGCCGAGGCGGCCGTGGCAGGAATGACGGCGATTAAGGCCACCGCCGTGGCGATCCGGATGTTGCGTCCCATGGTGGGACGGGCGTGTCGTGCCGGCATGTGACGCTCCGTTGTGTCGGGTCGCCGCCCCATCTGACGGGCGACCGGGCTTGGCCTGCGGGGATGATGGGAGAGGCCCGTCGGCGGCCTCGGCAGCCGGCCGGGGCCGACCACGGCTGACGACGGGCTCAGTGTTGGACCCCGGGGGAGAGTGAGAAGTCCGCGAAATAGGCGTGCTGCGTGCCGGCCGGCCCCCACGTGGAGTCGTGGCCACCGTAGAAAGTGGAGAAGAAGATGCCGGAGAAGGGGATCGAGGCGATGCCCGTGGCAATGCCTGGCAGAGAGGCGGCCTGTTCGCCGTCGTACCAGACGGTGACGTCGCCCGAGGTTCGGTCTACGAGCTGCTCGACGGTGTGCCAACGGTCGTCGGCCGCCCAGTGCCAGTCGCCGACCGCGAGATCCACGCCGTATCCGGTCGGGCCGGAATCGGTAGGGGTGTAGAGGTAGACCTCGCCGTTGTCAGGTGTTCCGCTGGACCCCCGCCACATGAAGCGGGTGGACCAGCCGCCGTGGCTGCCGCCGGAGGCCTGGCCGACCTTGCCTCCGTACAGACCCGGCAGCTTGCCGGCCCTTCCCCAGTCGTAGCCCGTGGGGAACTTGACCCGATACTTCAGGTCCAGGGTGGAAGCGGACGCCAGACTTTTCAGGCCGAGCGAGTCCAGCGAGGTGTAGAACTGCCCACCGCCGGAGGTCGGGCAGTCGGTGCACGAGGGGGCGGAGGACCTGTCGCCGTAGGTGACCTGAAGAGCTGTCCCGCCTGGGGCCTCGGAGTCGGCGACTGCGGCCATGTCCTGCCATCCCCAACCTCCGGACGGGGTTACTCCCCAATCACGCTTCCAAGCTGTGCTGCCGAATCCGTCGAATCCGCCCCGCCACGCCGAGGAACCCGTGGCAGTGGGGGCCGGTGGCGATGCAGTGGCGAACTGCGGTGCCGATGACGTGGACGACGGCGACGGATGCGCGCCGGGAGATGCCGTCGGCACGGCCGAGCCGTTCGGAGCGGACGTTGGCATGCCCTGCTGGATCGTCGTGCGATGCGGCCTGTGCTGGGTCGGCCCGGGGCGGAGGCCCGCCGAGGCCACCGGCACCAGACCGGCCGTCACCAGGCCGAGGGTGGCCACGGACAGCACCACCTGCTGGCATCGCTTGCGCGGAAGACGGTGGGTGTTGCGGCGCACTGGGGAGTGCATACGTCTACTCCAGTGGTGCGGTCTCGAAGCTGGTGAATCGGGTCGGCAAGTGCCCTCGACAGAGGAACGTGCCGAAGAGCAAAGGCAGTTCATTCGGCACCCGGCCGGTGCCCGGTCCGTCGGCGACCCGTTGAACCAGGGCGATCCTTCGTCGCGTGCTATCCGGTGCGGGAGTCATTCGGACCCGCAGGATCCTTGGTGACCGGAGGCTGCTTCCCGGCTCGCCGCGCACTGTGTGAGAGGCATGAGATGTCCGCTTCCCCGGTCACCCGCTTGGCAGCGCTGAGGCTGCACCGCCGACTGCAGCAGGATGTAGGGCTCCCTGCGGACGAGGCAGTCTGTCGCTACGTCGATCCCGAGATCTTCTTCCGCGCCCGGCGCGCCTCCTCCCAGGCCGACGCAAGTTTCGATATCGCGAAGGAGGTCTGCCAGGTGTGTCCGATCCGCGAGGCGTGTCTGCAGACGGCACTTCGGAACGGCGAGAGTGACGGTGTCTGGGGCGGGTTCACCCCCGGCGAGCGGCGGCGCTTCTCGGGACAGATGCGTGACTTTCTGGCACTGGGTGAGGAAGGCGTGGAGTTGGTGGAGCGGACGCTCCTGAGCGGGGGGAAGATTCAGCAGAGGCACCGCCCCGGCGTGGTGCTGATGCTGCTCGACCAGGGCTGGTACGAGTCGGCCATCGCGGAGGCGATGGATGTCGCCCCGGGTACCGTCCGGGCCGCCCGGGAGACGGCTGAGCGTATCCAGTTGCACTGCAGAGCCGTCGGGATCGACCTGCCGAGCTGGGCACGCCGGCTGCCCGCTGCCGTGGCCAGCTGATCGCAGACCTGCTCCACCGGCCGCGGGTACCGGCCGACGGTCCGGTACCCGCGGCCCGCGTATCAGTTCCCCGCGGCGCGTTGCAGCCGCGACCGAGGGCAGGGGGAGGCCCCGCCGTGTCCACGGCTACCATGCTCCTGGCCCTCGCCAGCCGGTCGGCGAACAGGTCCACCGTCTCTCCGGCGCCACCGACCACCGGCAGGTCCGCGACCACGAAGTCGATCCGGGCGCCCTCCCGTGCGGTCCCGGACCGCGAGTCCGGGTGGACAACACGTCCGGAGATTGCGGCGCATTCGATGCCGATGCCGGCGATGCCCTTCCGCGTGGAAGAGGCCGTACGGGCCGTCCTCCAGCAGCAGGTCGAGTTCCCCGGCTGCCCCGCAGCAAGTTTCATCCGGGTGGCCCGGTCGAGGGCTGTGGCTTGACGGCTTGGGTCACTGCCCGGCTGAGCGCACCGTGCTCAGGCGTCTGGCTGCGGCCAGGTCGCGGCAGCCGGCGAGCAGCAGGGCGGACCGCAGTTCGTCGCGGACCAGACCGAGCACGTGCGACACCCCCAACTCGCCGCCGACGGCGAGGCCGTGCAGTACCGGCCGTCCCAACAGGACCGCATGGGCACCGAGCGCCAGGGCCCGCAGGACGTCGAGGCCGCTGCGGATGCCGCTGTCCACGAACAGGGTGCATCGGCCCGCAACCGCCTTACGGATCGCGGGAAGCGCGTCGATCGGTGTGATCGCGCCGTCGAGCTGTCGGCCGCCGTGGTTGGAGACCACCAGGGCATCGACTCCGGTATCGGCCGCGATCCTGGCGTCCTCGGCCGCGAGCACGCCCTTCAGTACGATCGGGAGTTCGGTTCGGTCGCGCAGCCACTCCACGTCCGACCAACCCAGGGCCGGTTCGATGGACAAGGCGGTGTGCTCGGCCACGGTGCCGCACTCCTGGACGGTCGGCAGGTTGGCCGCGTGGACGGTGTCGGGCAGGGCGAATCGGTTCCGGTCGTCGCGCGGCCGGCGGGCCATCACGGGAACGTCGACGGTCAGCACCAGCCCGGTGCATCCGGCGGCCTCGGCCCGCCGCACCAGTTCGGCCGTACGACTGCGGTCGCGCAGCCAGTACAGCTGGAACCACGTGGTGGCACCCGTGGCGGTGATCTCCTCCAGCGGCACGCTGCTCATCGTGCTGGCGATGAAGGGGATGCCGGCGAGTTCTGCCGCACGGGCGGCGGCGAGTTCGCCTGCCGGATGGAACAGCTGCTGGAAGGCCATTGGGGCGATGGCGACGGGCATGGCAGAGGGCATGCCGAGGAGTTCCTCGGTGCAGTCGGCGGATGCGACGCCGGACAGCACCCGCGGGACGATCCTGACAGACTGCAGCGCAGATCTGTTCGTGATCAGAGTTGTCTCCTCGCCGGCGCCACCGGCAAGGAAATCCCATCGGTCACGTGGCAGCACGGCGAGCGCCAGTCGTTCCATCTCGGCGAGAGAATCCACCGATGCCATCGTCGGGGTACGGCCGGTCAGAGTCATCGGACCTCCTGGCCTGTTCGCTGGACCTTCATCGCTTCGTCCAGGGCTCCTGGACGCTGCCGCTGCCGAAGGAGTGGGCCCCGGTCCGGTCGATCACCTCGAAGAACAGCGTGTGCCGCGGATGATCGGACCGGGTGATGACGGGGCAGAAGGGAGCGGGCGACGGATGTCGCGACGCCCTGCAGGGCGAGTCCGAGGCCGGTGGAGTGTGCAACGGTCGCGCAGACGTCCGCCACCCGCATCCCGACGTGGTGGGGCCCCGCGGGGCTGGGCGGGATGGGCCCGGGCCAGCCGGGCGGTGAAGTTGTCATGGTCATCGCTTTGCTCTTCGGCGGTCGGGGATGGTGGGAAACGGCGGGTGAGCGGGGAGCGGCAGGCGGGCGATGAACTCCCGAACCACTGCTTCGACGAAGGATGCCGAGACCAGATCGGCCCGGTGGGTGACTTCGATCAGGGCTGAGCCATCCGGTCGGGGCCATACTTCGGTGGTCAGTCCGAACGCCGAATGCTGCCGCGGTAAGTGACGGAACTCCGCTCGGCAGCCGGGTAGTTCGAGATCCGCGCGGGCGTGGTTCTGGAGCGCGAACATGCTCCAAGGCAAGGGTGTCCGCGCTGCAGACGGCCGTCCGGCCAGCCCGGTCACGTCTACGAACAGGACGTCCTGATCGGCTAGGGCATCTGCGACGGCGCGACGGACCACGTCGAAGGGCAGTGCCGCGCCCTCCTCGGTGCGCAGCCGCAGCGGCACCATGTCGATGAAGCAGCCGAGCGACTCTGTGCGCAACGCTGTTCCGCGCCGCACGATCGGTACTCCGATTCCGAAGTCCGAGCATGCGGTCACCGTGCGCAGTGCCTCCGCGTAGGCATGCAGCAGGACCGTGAACGGGGTGGCGCGCAGCTGCCGGGCCCTCCCCGCCACGGTGGACCAGGTGGCTGGGTTCAGCCGGTACGTATGCGCCCGGGTCGGCTGGACAGTTCGCTCATCGGGGCGGGGCGGCACCACCGGCAGCTCGGGGATGCCTCGCAGGACCTCAGCCCGGTGGGCGTGCCGGGCTGCCCGGTCGACGAGCGACAGCTCGGCTCGGCGATCGTCTGCGAGCTGTGCGAGAGTGGGCGCCGGGTTCGGGAAGGACGGTTCCAGCCCGGCGAGTCGCGCTGCGTAGCAGTGCGAGAGTTCTCGGGCGAGCACGGACTCCGAACCGCCGTCGAAGGCGATGTGGTGGACGGCGATTCCGAGCATTTCTCTGCCTGTTGCCGCATTCTGCACCGTGACGGTGCGCCAGTTGCGGCCCGTGCCGGGATCGAGTGGTTCCCTGAGAGCGGCCACGAGGGCGGCGTGCGCGGCTTGCTCGTCAGGGGACTTCGGCAGTCGGCGAACTTCGGGGGCGGCGTGCCCGGCGGAGGGGTTGGCGAACGGGCCCGACAAAGCGTCGGCCGGCAGGTACGCGGCGTGCAGTGCCTCGTGGCGATGGTGCAGGTCGCCCGTCGCGGCGCTGAGTGCGGCATGGTTCAGTCGGCCGTCGATCCACCAGGCCATCAGGCAGTTGTGCGCGTTCCCTTCTGGGGCGGCGGCTTGTCCGGCCCGGAAGAACTCCTGGACGGGGGAGAGCGGGGTGCGTAGGCCACGCTCGGCGTTCGTTGCCGTCACGAGCGGGAGGCCCGCTGCCACAACGCTGTGCAGTAGGGGGACGATGGCGCGCTGCCGTACCCGGTCGAGCTGAAGGGCCGTGTGCTCCGACTCGGCGGGCTCGGTGCGCTGTCCACGCAGCTTGGTCTGCCGGTCGACTGGGTCGGCGTACTCGGCCATTCGGTGGTGCTCACGCAGCTCGTGGTAGATCTCGTGGCCGATGTCGGGCACGAAGGCGTGGTCGTTGCTGTCGAGGTTCTCGACGAGTCGGCGCACCGCTGCGGTGCCGGTGCCGACCGGTGACTCCTGTGGCATGGTGCTCCGTTGTGGACGGTGGGTCGGGTCAGCGCGTCTGCGGCGTGGACAGCAGCTCGACCAGATGGGTGGCGATGGTGTGCACGCTCGGCAGGTTCCGGAACAGCGTGTGCGGGAGTTCGGTGTCGAATCGGTGCTCCAGCTGCCGGAGGATCATCGTGCCGAGCAGCGGGTCCGCGCCGAGGTCGGCGAGCGGGCGCCGCGGTTCGAGGCTCTCGGGCGACAGTTGTAGCTCCCGTGCGACGACCTTGCCGACTGTGGCGGTGACCTGGGCGAGCAGTTCGTCTGCTTCGAGGCCGTCCCACTCCGGGACTTCGGATCGTGCGCCCGCGGATCGGCGGGCGCCCGTGGCGAGGAATGTGGTGGGCAGCGCGTCGGCCGGTACGGCCTCGTCTCCGAGTGCGGCGTGCCAGTCCCGGTGCGGGAGGGTCGCATCGTCGAGCACCGTCTGCAGGGGCCGGGTCCGCGTCGAGCCGTGGACGATGGCAGGTCCGCCGGGGAAGGGGCGCGAGTTCGGATCGTCGAGTGCCTGCGTGTGATGGGGTTCGAACCTGTAGCGGTGGTGCTGCCAGGGCCGAGTCGGCAGCTCCGCGAGCCTGCCCGCCGGCTGGAGCTCCTCCCAGTCGACCGGAACGCCGTGGTTGTGCAGGGTACCGAGGTTGTCGAGGAGATTCGACAGCTCCGGCCGGTTGCGGCGCAGTGAATGGGCCATCACACGGTTGCGGATCGCCAGCGAATCGAGGGTCTCCAGGACGGACTGCGACACCACGGGGTGAGCGGAAACCTCCAGGAAGGCACGGTGGCCGTCGGCTGCGGCTGCGGCCACGGCGTCGTCGAGCCGGACCGGCGCGCGTAGGTTGGCCACCCAGTACGCCGCATCGCGGGCGGTGGTGGACCGGGGGTTCTGCAGGACGGTGGAGTAGACCGGCAGCCGGGCCGGTCCGGGGCTGAGAAAGGCCAGGTCGTTCATGAGGCGTTCCATCAGTGGATCCATCGCGGGACTGTGGAAGGCGACGTCCGAGTCCACCGGACGTACCGCTGTCCCCTGTTCCCGCCACTGTGTGCACAGTTCGGCCACGGCAGCGGCCGGTCCGGACACCACCGTCGACCGGGGGGATGCGCTGATGGCGGCCGTGATGTCCCGTCGGTCGCCGAGGCGGCGCACCGTCTCGGCGAAGGAGAGTGACACCATCGCCATCGCCCCGTGCCCGGCCACGTCGGGCAGGAGCAGCGAGTGGTGGCACATGAGCCGGGCCGCGTCCGGCAGGTCCAGGATTCCCGCCACCGTTGCTGCTGCGACCTCGCCCGTCGAGTGGCCGATCACGGCCGCCGGCGTGACGCCGTACGAGCGCCAGACGGCCGTGAGCGCCACCTGAACCACGAAGATCAGGACCTGGGCGTGGTGCACCGGGTACGGCTGGTCCGAGTGTAGGGCGGCGCGCACGGAGAAACCCATCCTGGCCGCCACGATCGGGTCGACCAGATTGACGATTTTTTCGAACTCGGGTTCGCCTTCGAGGAGCTCCCGGCCCATGCCGGGCCACTGCTGGCCGTGGCCGGAGAATACCCAGACAGCCCCTCGCGCGGGGCCGTCCACGATCCGGCCCTCGGACACGCCGTCGGCACGCCGGCCGTCCGACAGGGCCCGCAGCCGGTCGGCCAGCTCTGTCCGGTCCGCCGCCACGACGGTGCCCCGAGCGGCCAGATGGCTTCGATGGACGGCGAGCGTCCGGCCGAGATCCGTGAGCGGGAGGACGGGCGCCTCCCGATCCTCCAGCCGGTCGGCCAGGTCGGCGGCGAGTGCCCGCACACCTGACGGCGTGGCGGCCGACAGCGGGTACAGGTGTGGACCGTGAGGGTCTCCGGAGGATTCCGGCTGGTCGGTCTGAGGGACGGCCTCTTCCACCACGGCGCACGTGATGGTGCCGCAGTAGCCGTAGTCGGTGACCAGTGCCCGGCGAGGGCCGCCGTTCGCCGGGGCAGGCCAGGCGAGTTGCTGGGTCACCGGGCGGAGGCCCGACGAGTTCCACGGGAGCGACGGATCGAGGCCGGTCGGGAGCAGTGTGGCGGGAATACGGCCGTGTTCGACGGCCAGCGCCACCTTGATCAGGCCGGCCACACCGGAAGCGGATTCGAGATGGCCGACGTTGCTTGTCACCGAGCCGATCGGGCACGGCTCGTCCACCGCGCGGCCGGCCCCGACAACGGCGGCGAGCGCCCCGGCCTCGATCGGGTCGCCGAGCCGCGTACTCGTTCCCCGGGCCTCCACGTATCCGATCGACAGGGGGTCGACACCGGCTCGGGCACACGTCTGGCGCAGCATGTGCTCCTGGGCTTCTTGGCTGGGCTCCATGATGCCGTCGGTCCGGTCGTCCTGGTATACCGCGCTCCCCCTGATCACCGCGCGGACAACGTCGCCGTCCAGCAGGGCGTTCTCGAGGCGCTTGAGGACGATGACTGCGCAGCCTGCCTCGTGCCCGTGGCCGTCTGCGTTCGCGTCGAGGGCCACGGAACGCCGGTCCGGGGAGATTGCCCCCGCCGTGCCAGGCACAAGGCTGAAAGCCGGCCTGGCCGCCGGCATGACCTCTCCGGCGAGGGCAAGTGAGGTCTCGCCGCTGCGCAGCGCCTGGCAGGCTTGGTGTACGGCGGCGAGTGCGGCCGATCCTGTGGTGTTCACCGTGACGCTCGGGCCTTGCAGGTCGAGTACGTGGGAAACCCTGTTCGACACCGCGCCCATCGAGGACCCGGCGCCCATCCACCCCTCGATGTGTGGCAGCGACTCCGGCATGTGGCGGCCGTGGTCGTCGAAGCACACCCCCATGAACACCGAGCCGTCGGTGCCTGCAAGCCGGGAGGCCGGGACACCCGCGTGCTCCAGGGCCTCCCACGCAATCTCCAGTGTCACCCGTTGCTGTGGGTGCATCAGCTCGGCCTCGGGAGAGGAGATTCCGAAGAACTCTGCATCGAAGCCGGTGATGTCCTCCGGGAAGGAATCCGGCTGGATAGTGCCGCGCACGACCTCGGAACGGCGGGGCCCGTCGGCATTCGAGTCCCATCGCCTCTCCGGGACTTCTTTCCGGGCGTTCCTTCCGGCGAGCAGGAATCTCCAGTAGGCGGCGGCCGAGTCGATCTTTCCGGGGAACCGGCATGCCATGCCGATGACGGCGATCGGATCGTGATCGGACACGTGAACTCCCTCGGACCGGCCCGGGCGATGTGCCTACGATCGGTTGCGGACGGCACCGATCGGTTGTGCTCCGATGAACGGGGCCTGCTCCGGTCCGGGTTCAGCTGATCAGCGGATTCAACAGGCCGCCGCATCCGGGTGTCAGCAGAAAGCGTTCGGGCCGCTCCACTGGCCTGCGCTCCGCCTCCGGTGTTCTGTCGCGCTTGCCGAGCCAGGAGACCAGGCGTTCACGAGCACTGCGGTCACGGTCCGCGGAGTCGGTGCCGGCCGAGCCGGCAGCCTCGCGGAGCAGCACCCGGTCGGGGCGTGACCCGGACACGCCTGGTAGGACGTCGACCACGACGAAGCGCGTGCCTGGCGGAAACACCACCTGGGGCTCCTCGCCCGAGGCGCCGAGGAGCGAGGTCCGTCGACCTGTCGTGGACCAGACGGCGAATTCCACGGGCACGCCCAATCCAACCGTGTGCAGAGTGAGCCCGGTCACCGCCGCGGGCTCGAAAAGCTCCCGCCCCGGCTCGTAGCAGGAGAGCAGCGATTCGTCGGCCTCGGCGCCGAACAGCACGGCTCCGTGATGGCTCGGAAGCCTGCGCAGGCCCGAACCCAGGCAGTCGAGGAACGGGGTCAGGGGGCCGGGCTCCGGGTTCCGCGCCGCGGCCGTCAGCTCGGCCCGGGGGGCCGGGATGTCATCGTCCGAGTGGTAGAGCTGGACGGCCACCAGGTCGGGCTTGATGTCGTCCTTGGCCGTCGAGCGGAGTCCCGGGAGTCGGGTGGCAAGGTGGTCTGCGCGGCTCGCGCACCGCTGATAGTGGTTTCCGAGCAGCACCCGTACCGCCTCGCGTGTTTCGCGGCTGCTCACCCGGGCGGCCACCGGGAAGTCCTCGGCGGCGAAGACCGTGATGCGGGGCGCCGGCTCTGTTCCCGCCGTGCTCTCGGTGTCGTCCGTGTCTTCCGTGCCGGTGGCGGTGGGCTGTGCCGAGGGTTCGTTCCGAACGGTCACTGCTGGGCCGTCGGGCAGACCTGAACCCAGTATGGCCTCCACGGCCGCGGCCTCACTCCCGCGGGGTGGCGCTGCGGTCGAAGGGTCATGGGTGCTGAGGGACTGCGGCCCGGCCGGGGATACGGAAGGGTCGGGTGAACCGAGCTGGGGTGGTACGGACCCGGATGTCACCGTGGGCACCGGCACCGGCACCGGTGGAAGTGGAGGTGGCAGGTCCGGCGCAGCTTCTGGTGCGTCGTACGGGGTGCCGGTGGCGGGCGCTGTGCCGACTTGGGTGCCGTCGCCCGGGTCGAGGCCGGTTGCCGTCGGCACCGGGCCCAGGGGCGTCGGGTTGTGGCCGGTGGTCGGCACGGAAGCGCCCGCCGCCCCGGGATACCGGGACGTCGGCCTCAGGAGCACGAGGCCGGGCCCGGAGGGCGCCACGGCGGGACGGGGGAGTGCAAGGGCGGGGCCGGGCAGGGCGGTCTGCCGCGGCGGGGCACCCTCGGAACCCAGCCAGATCAGATGGTGCAGCCGTGCGACGAATCGGGCCACTGCTTCCGAGCCGGGTGTGAGCACGCCGTTCACCAGCAGGCCGAGGCCGCGGGCCCGCGGCGGTGGCAGAAGGTCCAGGACAGGCACCAGTTCCTCCCAGATCTCCTGGGACACGGGCCTGCCCTGCTCGCCGACGATCAGGAGGGGGCGCGTCGGGTCGGGCGGGCGGAAGCGCGGAAACCTCTCGACCGGGTGTTCGGGGCGCAGCCACAGCCCGGCGGGCACCGCCTCCAACTCCCAGAACGGGAACGCACGGAAGACGCCCGGCGCCGTCACCTCCCACCGCGCACCTGCCGACCGCCACCCGGACGTCGTCACATGCTGCGACCCGGTCGACCTCAACCGGGTGAGATACGGCTCCCAGGTCGGATCGCCGTGGCGATCGAGGATCCGTGAGGAATACCCGCCCCCTGCGGTGACCGGGAGGCCGACCGCGGCATGGACGGGTTCGCCCACATACTCCGCCAGCGCACCGCTGAGCGTGGTGAGGGCGCCGGGCGTCGCCCATGGAGCGCTCAGCAGTACCCGCGACGCCGAGAGATCCAGGTTGGCCAGGGTGTCGCCGAGTGCCGCGGCATCTACCTGCGGCCGGTCCGGGGTACCGATCACGATGACCAGAGTGCCCGGCCCCGCGGCCGCCGCCAAGAAGGCAGGGTACGGCACGGCATCGGCGTCCTCCGCCGACCTGATCCAGAAGCCCGATGGCAACCGGGTGACTGCGGTCCTCGGCACGGAACGGCGGACCGGACGGACCGGCTTGGCCGCGACCGTCGGGCCGGGCGGCTCGACCGCGACCGTGTCACGGAGTCTCTGCGGCGCCATTCCGGGCCGGCACATCCACCATGACGCCGCTTCTACCGCACCGTCCGGGGCGGAGACCCGCAACGTCCCGTCGGGCTGGACGGCGACCACCCCGTCCGGGGCAACCACCGTCATCCTGGCCGCCGCGGCGACCTTCTCCGCAGGCCGCCGCCCCTCGGCGGAGAGCGCGGCCATCCCGGAGGCTGCGAGTACGAGCATCGTCGCGCCGCGTGCCGACGCGGTGCGCGCGAGATCGCGCAGGCCGCCACGGAGAACGGCCACGGAGTCCGGTGCCGCCGCCAGCACGACCAGCGCATCGGGAACGGGGCGCAGGGAGCTGACCAGTACGGTGAGGTCATCGGCCTCCGCCGGGGCGATGACGAAGTGCGGGCCCACCGGTCGCAGTACTGACCGGGGCGCCCCGGCCGGCGGGCCGACCTCCTGGGCGGCCGCACCGCGTCGGCCGAACAGCCGACGGGCTCTGCCTCCGCCCGGGTCACCGGCCGCCGCACGCGGGGACTCCGGAGAATTGCCCGGTTCCGCCGCCCGGTCGGACCGCTCGGCGCCGTCCGTACCGGCCTGATGCTCTCTCAGGCTCATTGCGTCCTTTCGGATTCCCCGGCAGTCCGTGCCTTGGTGACCTCCGCAGGGGCCTGATACGGGGGTGGTGTCCGGCTCGACCGCTCGGCACAGTGAGAGGCCCGCAGGAGGCGACGCCCGTTCGGGTATACGGGTGACCGACACGAGCTGGTTCATACCGCGGTCATTCGTCGGACGCCGGGCCCTGTTCCTCGGGCTCACCCACGAGCGCGGTCTGCACCTGGACCGTCCGCCGGCGGGTGATGTGCAGGGCTCGGCCGGCCGGCAACTGCCGGGGTTTGACACTGCCGAACATGTAGCCCTCGCTGGCCGGGCAGGACAGCAGCAGGGCGGGTGTGTTCACTTCCTGCAGTTTGCGCAGCAGAGGGTCGCTCATGGCCCGGCCCGCACCGTTGGCGCTGCGCGCCACCACCAGGTGCAGACCGAGTTCGGTGCCTTGAGCCAGGTACTCCAGCACTGCTGCGAACGGGTGGCTCGCAGCGCTGCCCGAGACCAGATCGTAGTCGTCGACGACGATGAACAACTCGGGCCCGGTCCACCAGTCGCGCAGCTTCAGCTGTGCCGGGTTGATCTCCTGATTCGGCACCCGGACCTTCATGGCCCTGGCCGCGCCGTCCACGACCTGCCGTAGAACATCGACTCCCACGGCGTAGCCGAGACGGTATTCCTCCGGCACGGACTCGTACAGCTCACGCCGGAAGTCGACCAGCATGATGCGGGCTTCGGCCGGCTGGTACGCGGTGACGACCGCTTTGGTCACGAGTTTCAGCAGGTTGGTCTTGCCGGACTCGCTGTCGCCGATCACCAGCAGGTGAGGCGACTCCTCGAAGTCGTGCCAGAACGGGGCGATCTGCGTTTCCTCCACGCCCAGGGGGATCTGCAGACGGCCCCGGGGGGCCGGCAGCGTGGCCGCGTCGAGGAGCAGCGGCAGCATCCGCACCTCCGGTGCGCGGGGGCCCGTCCAGTGGTCGTTGATCAGGTCCACCAGGTCGGCGACGGCCTCGCCGAGGTCGTCGGTGCTGCCCAGTCCGTCGATCCGTGGCAGCGCGGCGAGAAAGTGCATCTGGTCGTCCGTCAGTCCGCGACCGGGGGTTTTCGGTACGGTCCCGGCCGTCCGGATGTTGATCACCGAGTCGACGGCGTCGCCGAGGCGTAGTTCGAATCGCGTGCCGAGCTGGTCCCGCAGGGCGTTGCTGATCTCGCCCCACCTCGTGGTCGCCACGACCAGGTGGACGCCGTAGTTGAGCCCGCGTCCGGCGACGAGGGCCAGGGTCTGGACGAGGTCGGGAAAGTCCTGCCGTACGGTGTTCCAGCCGTCGATCACCAGGAAGACGTCGCCGTGCTGCTCGTCGGCCAGGGTCGGATCCCCGCCCGCCCGGCGCTGGCGGAACGACGCTATCGAGTCGACGCCCAGTTGGGCGAAGCGCTGCTCGCGGCGGGCGATGATGGTGTTGATCTCCGTGATGGTGCGGGCCACCCGTTCGGCATCGTGACGTCCCGTCACCCCGCCCATGTGCGGCAGGGCGCGCAGCGCGGAGAGTGTTCCGCCGCCGAAGTCCAGGCAGTAGAACTGGACCTCCGCCGGCGTGTGGGTGAGTGCCAGGCTGAGGATCAGTGCCCGCAGCAGGTTGCTCTTTCCCGACTGGGGGGCACCGGCGATACCGACGTGGCCTCCGGCCCCCGAAAGGTCGGCGAACAGAAGGTCGCGCATCTGCTGGAACGGCCGATCGACCACGCCGACCGGCACCGCCAGACCTCCTCGGCCCGCCCAGCCGTCCGTCGTCATGCCGTACGCGGGGTGGGGTGCGAGTGGTGGCAGCAGTTCGTCGAGCGTCGGCGGCACGTCCAGCGGCGGCAGCCACACCCGGTACGCCGGAGGTCCTGCGTCCGCCAGCTTCTCGGCCGCGATCTCCAGCAGGCTTCCGCCGCTCACCTCCTCGACCGCAGTCTCCTCCACCGGCTCCTCGGTCGCCGGGGGCTGGGTGACCGCCACGTACTCTGTCCCGTACCGCACCACCTGACCTGCCACGATCTCCTGCTCGGCCGCCCGGCGCCGCGTGCGGTAGGTGCCCGACACGTATGCGGCCTTGAACCGGGTGAGGGTGGCGATGTCGCTGCGGAGGAAGCCGTTGCCCGGCTGAGGCGGGAGCTGATAGGCGTCCGGCACGCCCAGCACACCCCGACTCTCCATCGCGGAGAACGTCCGCAGGCCGATCCGGTAGGACAGGTGGGACTCCAGCGCGTGCATCCGGCCTTCGTCCAGACGCTGCGACGCGAGCAGCAGATGCACACCGAGCGAGCGGCCGAGCCGGCCGATCATGATGAACAACTCCATGAAGTCGCGGTGCGCGGCCAGCAGTTCGCTGAACTCGTCGACCACCACGAACAGCGTCGGCAACGGATCGAGCAGCGCACCGCCGGCCCGAGCCGACTCGTACTCGAGCAGGGAGCTGAAGTTGCCCGCGGAGCGGAGCAGCTCCTGACGGCGCACCATCTCGCCGTGCAGTGCGTCGCGCATCCGGTCCACCAGCGAGGCCTCGTCGGCCAGGTTGGTGATCACCGCGGACGTGTGCGGGAGACGGTCGAGGCCGAGGAAGGTCGCACCGCCCTTGAAGTCCACGAGGACGAAGTTCAACGTCTCGGACGAATGAGTCATGGCCAGGGCGAGGACCAGGGTCCGCAGCAGCTCGGACTTGCCGGAACCGGTGGCCCCGATCAGCATTCCGTGCGGCCCCATGCCTCCCTGGGCCGACTCCTTGATGTCCAGATCGACGGGTGCGCCGTCGCCGCTGATTCCCAGCGGCACCCGGAGCCGCTTCTCGGTCGACCGTTCCGCCCAGGCGCGGTTCACGTCGTGGTTGTGGAGGTCGTTGATGCCGAGCAGCGACGTCAGGTCGAAGTCGGTGGCCAGAGGCTCGGAGGAGTCCACCGAATCGCCGATCCGATACGGCGCCATGAGTGCTGCCAGGCGTCGTGCCGCACCGACCGGCAGGGCGTCCGGGCGGCCGAGCACCGTCACCTCGTCCTTGCGGTTGCGGTCCACCTCCACCATTTCGAGCCCGTCGTCCGTGATCCGCAGCCGCAGGGTGATGCGCGAATGCTTCCACTCCAGGCTGCCGCCGATGTCGATCACCGTCGCATTGCGGTATCCCGCCAACGCGGCCCGGCTGGTCGACGCCACCTGGGTACCGTCCAGCACCACCACTGTGTACGGCTCGTCCCGGCTGGGCTGCGTATCCGGTTCGTAGGGCGGCCGGGCTCCGAACTCGTCCCCGAGCAGCTGCTCCAGCTCGCCGATCGAACCCGCCACCAGCCGCACCGCGCCGGCGGCGTCGGTGTCCATGGGGTGCAGCGCGTGCGGAAGCCACTTCAGCCACTCCCAGTCGTCCCGCCGGTCGGGCTCGGTGACCAGGCCGATCCGCAGCTCGTCGGGGGCGTGGAACATCGACAGTTGCGCGATCACTGCCCGGGCGAGTGCACGCGCGGCCTCGGGGTCCTCACCCGCGTCGACGAGGATGTGAGCGTACCCGCGCACGTGCACCGCGATCGGTTGATCACCCACCGTGCCGTAGGCGTGGATGAAACGGCGCAGCGCGTGCGCGCACAACGGCTCCAGGTCCTCCACCGGTTTGGTGGCGAGTGGTGCCAGTTTCACTGCGAGCCGCTGTGCGCCCGAGCCGATTCGTACGTCGCCGAAGTCCGGATGGGTGGGCCGCCGTTCCCACAGCCGGGAGGTCCGCACGAGCGACCACAGGGAGGAGGGGGCCGGATGGCGCCAGGCCAGTGCCTGCTGCTGCTTGACGATGTGCTTGCGGACCTGGCGCCGCATCTGTGAGAGATAGCGCAGATAGTCGCGTCGCTCGCCGCGCAGCATCCGCTTGCGGTCGCTGGAGCCGCGGACCAGTTGGGTCACCAGCATGCCGACCGCCGAGAGCCCCATCATGCCCATCGCCACGTAGGTGAGGATCCCGCCGCCGCTGCCCGGATGCAGGAAGATGACGACCATCGACAGCGAACTCAGTGCCATCGGTGCCATACCGATCACGCTGGACATGCCGCTTTGTGCCTCCGGCAGCCCGGGAGGCTCCTGCAGCTGGATCTCACCGTCCGGCATCTCCGGACCGGGGCGCCGGGGGGTACGGTTGACGAGGATCACGGCCAACGGAAGGCTCCTTCACTCGCGTGGCAGCCGTAGGACCGGCCCCACCTGAGGACGGCCCGCGGACCTTCCCGGGTTCATCGGCCGGACTGAACTCTTCGCATGCCGGGGCACGTTCCCCCGGGAGATCGACAGTGAGCGATCCCTGGGGAAGGCGGGCGACGCGTGAGCAGTGCAGTGGCGGGGCTGTGCAGGCTGCGGTTCCAAGCGCCGGGGGTGGTCTTCGATCTGTCCGTGCCCTCCGACGTCGTTCTGGCGGACCTGCTTCCCGCCGTCGTCGGCTATGCGGGTGCCGATTTCGACGAGAAGGGTGTCGACCACGGCGGATGGATCCTGCAACGTCTCGGCGGCGAGCCGCTGGACGAGGAGCGCACTCCGGAAGCACTCGGCTTGCGCGACGGCGACGAACTCCACCTCCGGCCGCGACACGACGCCATTCCGCCGGTGCACTTCGACGACCTGGTGGACGGGGTCCGCACCGGGATGGACGAACACGGCGACGGCTGGCGCCCGGTCATGGCGCACCATCTCTCGCTCGGGCTGGCGCTGCTCGCCTTGGCCGGAGGTGTTGCACTGCTGGCCCTCCCGGGTCCGTACCAGCTGCGCAGTGCGGTGGCGGTGGCCATCGGTTGCCTGGTGCTGCTGGGTGCCACGAGTGCCTCCAGGGCGATGGGGGACGCCGGTGCCGCAAGTGCCCTGGGTGCCGCCGCCGTGCCGTACCTGGTACTCGCCGCCGTCCTCGTACCGCAGGGTGTTGACGGATTGGCCGGCCCCCGGCTGCTGGCAGCGGGCTCGGTCGGCGCGGGTGCGGCCGTGCTGGCGCTGGCTGCCGTGTCCTGCTCGGCACCGCTCTTCCTCGGCATCGTCGTCACGGGAGTGCTCACCGCTCTGGCGGGTGTGCTGACACTCTCCGGTGTTCCCGCGCAGCACACCGCGGCGGTGGTCGCCTCCGCGGCGGTGGTCTTTGGTGCATTCGTTCCGGCGATCTCCTTTCGGCTTTCGGGGCTCAGGCTTCCAGCTTTGCCGCGCAACTCCGACGAACTGCAGGACGACATCGAGCCGTTCCCGGCACAGAACGTCCTTGACCGCAGCGCAGTCGCCGACAGGTATCTGACGGGTTTCTTCGTCGCTCTCGGAGCGGTGTCCCTGGTCTGCCTGACCTTCCTGTCCGGCGGTTCCGGCTGGGGGATGCCGGTCACAGCGGCCGACCTGTCCGTGCTGCTGTTGCTGCACGGGCGGGCCATAGGGAGCCTCTGGCAGCGGCTGGCTGTTCTGGTTCCCGGCTTGTACGGCCTGACGCTGTTGGCCGGGCGGCTCGGGCTTCAGTCGACCTGGAACGGGCGGATGGCACTGCTGGCCGCGCTGCTGGGGCTGGCGATCGTGTTCTGCACGGTGTCCTGGACGGTCCCGGGGCGGCGGCTGCTGCCCTACTGGGGCCGGATGGCCGACCTGCTCCATACGCTGACCGCACTCGCTCTGATCCCCCTGGCGTTCCAGGCCACGGGCCTCTACCAGCGGATGCGCGGCATGTCCGGCTGAGGGGTAGATCCCGTGGAACCCCGCCGAGCGGCCCGAGCCGGCTCGGCGACGAGCCCGGCGGAGAACCTCCGCACCGTCCCGGCCCGCCGGGACGTCGACCGTTCAGCCGCACCGAGGAGACGGACCGGATGCAGTCGAGGCGCGACCAGGTCCAGGCACACCTGTTCGTGATGAGCAGGCTGGCCTCAGGGATGCTCCGCGACGAACCGGACGCACCCGACACGCCGATCGGACGGACCTCCAGGGGCATGATGGGCGGACTGGCGATCGCCGCCCTGATCTCCCTCGTGGTCGCGATCTACGGCATGGTGGTACCGGGCGGGGCCACCAGCTGGCAGAAACCGGGAACTCTGGTCGTCGTCAAGGAGAGCGGTGCCCGCTACCTGTCCGTGGGCGGGGTCCTGCACCCTGTTCTGAACGAGGCGAGTGCCCGTCTGCTGGCGGGTGACCAGTTGACAGTGGAGCAGGTCAGCGTCAAGTCCCTGGAAGAGGCGCCGCGCGGTGCGCCGATCGGCATCGTGGGAGCCCCCGACGGTCTGCCCGAGGCGTCCCGGCTCGGCAAGGCCCCCTGGCTCGTCTGCGCGATCCAGCAGACGGACCTGCCCGGCCGGCCGTCCCGCCTGGCGCTGATGATGGGGCCGCGGCAGGAGGGACGGGCGCTGACGGACGACCAGAGTGTCCTGGTCGCCACGCCGGACGGCACCGAGTACCTCCTGTGGCGTGGGAGGCGGCTGCGTCTGGACGATGCGACCGGACGGGCGCTCGGCTACGGCGCCGTCGTCCCGTTCCCGGTGAGCGAGGCTTTCCCCAATACGCTGCCCGCCGGCCCCGACCTGGCGTCGCCCCCTGTCGACCGGCGAGGATCTGCGGGTCCGTCCCTGGCCGGCCTGCCGACCCGGGTCGGCCAGCTGTTCGCCGGCCCGGCGGGTGAGCACTACGTGCTTGCCGCGGACGGTCTGGTCCCGCTCACCGCGACCATGTTTGAACTTTTGCGTGGTGACCGCCGTACCCAGCAGGACGCCTACGGCGGCTCGGCCGTGACGCCCGTGCTGATAGGGCCTGCCGACCTTGCCGACCACTCCGTGTCGGCCGCCGTGGCGGCCCGGTGGTCCGACGGAGGACTGCCGTCCACGCCGCCGTCCGTGCAGAGCGTCGTCCGGACGCAAGCGGTCTGTACGGACCTGCGCCTGAGCGCCACGGAACCCGTGATCGGTGTGCGGATCGCGGATGCCGCGGCTGTGACGGGCCAGTCGCCGGCCGTCCAGCCGGGTGTGCTTGCGGCTTGTGCCGGCGCCGACCTGGTGGCCGTACGGCCTGGCAGCGGGGCGCTGGTACGCGCGTTGCCGGGCGGCGGGGCGGGCTCCACGCTCTACCTGGTGACCGACGCCGGGGTGCGCTACCCGCTCGCTTCGGCCGCCGCCGCCAAGCAGCTCGGCTACGGCGCCGCGGCCGTGCAGTCGGTGCCCGACCTGCTCCTCGGACTCCTGCCCACCGGACCGAGCTTGGATCCGGACCTTCTGTCCGGGGGAGGGGTGGTCGGGCCTCCGCCCACCACACGGCCCTGTGCAGGGTGAACCGTGGACCGAGCCCACCCCGTTCACCATGCCGGGCTACCTGTACTCCCCGACCAACCACCTATGCCACATGGCAAGTTGATCCCAGGAAGGAAAGCCGGTGTCCACTCCCCTACAGACAACCGACGATGCCGTCGACCGAGTTCGGCGGGCGCTCGAAGAGCAGTTCCAGTCCATGGCCTCCGCGGACCAGGCGATCAGGCAGATCCGGAACGAGGTCCTCTACGGCTTCCGGGCCTACGCCGGCACCACCTTCACGACGAAGCTGCAGGACTGGACCACCCGGTACGAGGAGGTCCAGAGGGCGTACCGCGAGTTCCACGACCGGCTGGGCCAGGGCCACGCGCTCATCAACCGCAGGCACGACGAGGCTGTTCAACTCGCCGCGGCCTTCAACCCGGGAAGCGAAGTCGCCATCGCCCTGAGCGGCCAGTAACCCCTGATCTCCGAGAGGAACGAACGACCATGGCAGACATCGAACTCCACCACACCACCGTGGAGCAGGCGGCCGCCGACCTGGTGTACAACGGCCGACGGATGCAGAACAGCCTGGAGGAGTGCCACCAGATCCTCGACCAGTCGAACGCCTACCTGCAGGGCGAGCTCGCCACGGCGGCCAACAACTTCCAGCTGGTGCTGCGGAACAACAGCGTGCAGATGAACGACGACATCGTCCAGGCCGCCAACGTCCTCACCCAGATGCACGACATCCTGCGCTCCGCGGACGTGTCGGCCGCGGCCAGCTTCGGCGCCTGACCGGCGTCAGCCGGCCCAGGAAAGGAGGTGAAGGGGCATGGCCGAGAAGACGGACCTCAAGACCGACACGACCAAGAAGGCATCGGACAAGGACAGCAGCAACGATCTCAAGGTCACCGACGAGTACCTCCGCGGCTTCGCCGCGGACCGGATCAAGAAGTTCCTCGACGCCCTGAAGGCGGATCCGTCGATCACGGCACTGACCGGGTTCGCCCACCAGGTCGGCGGCGGTGTGACGCCGGGGAGCTACTCGGCTCTGCTGCCCGGCGGAGGCCCGCTCGGCAGCGCCAAGGGCCTGCAATCCGCGTTCAAGACGTTCTGCCTTCAGCTGGAGTCCCAGCTCAAGGCCTTCGAGTCCCAGATGAGCCGCATGGCCATCGATCTGCAGATGGCCCAGTCCAAGCTGCAGAACGGCGCTGACGAGGCACTGACGTCCGCCCAGATGATGTGGCTGCTCAACGACGTGATGCAGACACTCGGAGGTGGTCCGACCACGACCACCTCGACCACCAACACCACGACGCTCACCAGCTAGGCCGCGCAAGCCCTGCGTGGGCCGAGCCGGGGCACGGCAGCCCGGCCCACGCGACCCAGCGACAGAACCGGGAGATCGCCTGCCATGGACGGGGACTGGGAGAAGGCGCTGGCGGTGTTCGCCTCCAGCACACAGACATCCATCACCAACCGCCACGAATTCGGTGACGACGGCAAGGCGTCCTGGTTCAGCAACTGGAAGGCCCAGCAGTCCAACAGCTTCACGGAGAGCGTGCCGTTCGACGTCTGGTGGTCCTACAACTACGTCCACAGCAACGGCCGGCCCTACAGCTACGTGCTGGGCGTCAACCTCGACTGGGGCCTGATGGCGGGTGCGGACACCCTGCTGGGCAAGCTCGTGCGCGAGCCGCGGGCCATCATGGAACCGCTGGTGTGGGCACCCAACCAGAACGACCGGGTCAGCGTGTGGAGCTTCGACGCGGCCGCCACCATGCTCCACGGCGTCGGCAACT
Organism: Kitasatospora sp. NE20-6; assembly: GCF_045862635.1. Classification (NCBI taxonomy): domain Bacteria; kingdom Bacillati; phylum Actinomycetota; class Actinomycetes; order Kitasatosporales; family Streptomycetaceae; genus Kitasatospora; species Kitasatospora sp. NE20-6. The sequence continues at coordinate 12,416 of NZ_BPRL01000049.1, read as the reverse complement.
TCCTCCAGGCCTGGCTTCCCATGGTCAGGGAGTGGGCCGGGTCGATCGATGCGCCCGGCAGCGACTGGCAGGGCAGCGCGGCAAGCGGGTTCAAGGCAGTCCTCAACGCGTTCGCCAGCGAGCTGGAGAACGTCAACTTCCAGCTGAACGACCACAAATACGCGCACGCGATCGAGGACAGCCGGAGCGCGCTGAGCGGCGCGGCCATCAAGATGATCAACGGCTACGGCGCATGGATGGGGGACCGGCTGGTCTGGCCGGTCAACGCCGTCCACGACGCGTTCATGGAGGCCATGAAGAGTTGCACCGTGACGGTCCAGGAGACCATCACGGGTGACACTGTGGTGACCACGGAACCTGTCCTCACCATCTCCAGTCCGGTATGGGGCTCGCCGACCACCCAGGAGTTCTGGGACAAGATCCAATCCGATGCGAAGAAGCGCTGGCGCCAGCATGTCTCGGACACCCTGGACACGTACGCCGCCCAGGCCCTCGCCGACATGGACGTCTCCTACCAGCAGAGCATCACGACCCTCGGCTCCGGAATCATCGCGCAGACGCTCCAGCTCCCACCGGCCAAGCAGGACACCTCTACCTCGACGAACCCGCTGGACCAGCTGGACAAGAACCTCGCCGACATGAACAAGAACATGAACGATTCGATGACCTCCATAGGCACCGGCATGGGCGACGCGTTCAAGCAGATGTCCACCGGCATGGGCGAAGGCTTCAAGAACATGGGCACGGGCCTCACCGGGATGTCCACCGGCATGGGTGACGCGTTCAAGCAGATGTCCACCGGCATGGGCACAGGCTTCACCGGGATGTCCACCGGCATGGGTGACGCGTTCAAGCAGATGTCCACCGGCATGGGCACAGGCTTCGAGAGCCTCGGCCTGGGCGCCGGCACCGGCACCGGCAACGGGGTGGTCGACAAGAACGGCAACCCCGTATTCGGCAGCGACGGCAAGCAGGTGGTCGTGCCGGCCGGCGGCTACATCGGCGACGGGGGACAAATCTACGACTCCACCGGCAAGCCGGTCACCGACAAGAACGGTAACCCGGTCAAGGCGCCCGCAGGCTCCACGGTCAGCGGATCGACCTCGAGTCCCCTGGGCGGCAACGCCAAGGTCCCGGTGGGCTCGAAGGTCAATTCCGACGGCACGGTCGTCGACCAGAACGGCAAGACGGTCACGGACGCCAACGGCAACAAGGTCGTGCTCGGCAAGGGTTACACCGTTGCGGCCGACGGCACGGTGCTCGACTCCCAGGGCCGGCCCGTCTCGCAGCAGACCCAGCTGATCAACGACGAGTTCGCGCCGACCAACCGTTCCAGCTCGTCGTCCTCCGACCCGCTGATGACACCGAGCTTCAAATACGCCACCGGCACGGGAACGGGAAGCGGCGACTCCGACCCCTACGTGATCGGCAGCTCGACCGCCGGCACCGGCCTCGGCGGTGGCCTGGGCCTTGGTGCCAACCAGTTCTCCGCCCGCACCGGTATGAGCTCCAAGGCGGTGGCGAACGGAGGCGACCCGCTCACCGCCAACGCCGCAGCGGCCGAGCAGGAAGCGGCCAGGAAGGCGATGGCCGCCCAGGAGGCCAAGGTGGCGGAGCAGGCCCAGGTCATGGGCCGCACACAGGCCACGAGCAGCGGCATGCCCATGGTGCCTCCGATGGGTGGCGGCGGTGGCGCAGGCGGTCCCGGCGAGAAGGACCGACAGCGCACCACCTGGCTGGCGGAGGACGAAGAAGTCTGGGGGACCGAGAGCAGCGCTGTGAGCGGCGTCATCGGCCGCTGAGAACGACCACGCAGTGCGCACCGCAACCACCGGAAGCGACCCGCACGCCACCGATACCCGAGAGGTGACACATGAGCAGCCCATTCACCGAGCACCTTGAGCAGGCGATGGCCGCGATGGCCGAGCAGCGGACCAAGATGGAGGAAGCCCGCAGGGAACTCGAGAAGGCCACAGCCTCCGCCACGTCCAAGGACCGACTGATCACCGCCAAGGTCGGACCGCAGGGCCAGGTCGTCTCGCTGACCTTCCACAACACCGGCTACCGCGAGATGGCGCCCGTGCAGCTCGGTGCCCTGCTCACGGACGTGCTCAACGAGGCAAGGGCGAGCATGGGCGAGAAGGTCATCGCGTCCATGAAGTCCTTCCAGGGCCTCGGTGACATCCTCCGTGACTCCATGACCGGTGGTACCGACCTCGACGAACTGCTGGCGCCGCTGCGTGCGATGAAACCCGACTTCGATGCCGAAGAGGCGAAGAAGGACAGCGCGAAGCAGGAGGAGTTCAATGGCTGACATGCTCCGGTCCAGTCAGGACCTGGCGAAGGCCTTCACCAAGTTCGAGGACCTCTCCAAACTTTTCGAGAAGATCGAGAACGAGGTCCGGTTCATCAACGAAAACAACAAGACCTGCGTGGGCGACGACGAGATCGGCCGGAACTACCACAAGCAGGTCGACAGGCCCACGAAGAACCTGAGCGAGCTGCTCACCGCCATGGACACGTTCATTCTCTCGGCGGGATTCCGCGGTAAGCAGACCCAGCAGGTCATGGACGCTGCCGACCAGAACGCGGCCGACGTCGCATAGAGCCACCGCGCCCGGCGGGGGCACCGCGCCAGGAGTCCGTTCGGGCGCGCGGACAGCAAGAGGAGCAAAGGCGTGACGGAGACCAGCAACGAGCGCGGAAGCGCAGCCGACCGGTCGCAAGAACCCCCCGGCGGCGGCCTGCCCGAGGAAGCCGTGCCGGTCCGGGTGACCTCCACCGAAACCGAGGCCGGCGACTTGTCCGGCGACACGGAAGAGCCCCTTCGCGGCGTCCTGGTCGCGGCAGAGCCGGATGGCACCGCCATCCGGGCGGCCGGTCCGCCGGGCGAAGCGGAGATCCTCTACCGCGTGGGCAGCGAGTTCTCCCCCGTCAGCCCCTTCGGCCGCATCGAACTCACTCTCGGCCCGGACGGAGGCGCACGGCTGGAGCAGCACCGGCCGGCGGACACCCGCGCCTGGACCGCACAGCTGGACTCCACGGTCTGGCAGCGGCTGGTCGCGTCCCTCGAACGCGCAGGCTTCCCCGATATCGAGGTTCCGCCGGTTCCCCCGGGCGGCGCCCCGCGCACGCTCACGGCCACCGCACTCCCGCAGGAGGGCGAGCTCGTCCTCGGCTGGGATCCCGTCGGCGAGGACATCGACAATGCGCTCCGCACTCTCGACGCGCTGGTCCGCCAGGTCAGCGCGGGCGCGGTACGGGCCACCCTGAACGGACTGCCGCCGCTGGCCCACACCGTCCTCCGCGAGCTTCCCGACGAACTCGCAGAACCCGCCGGTTCCGGCTCCGCAACCTTCGGCGTCCTCCAGGAGCGCGATGTGCTCCTGCTGACCGGCACCCGCGGCGAGGTGGACCTGCTCGCCGCGGACGGCGGCGACCTGCTCGGCCACACCACGGCCGGCGAGGAACCGCTGCGGGCGGTCGCCCTCGGCCAGGCCGAGGGACGCCAGCTGATCGCCGTCGGCGGGGACTCCCGTGCCATCACCGTACTGAACGCGGACAACGCCCAGGTGCTCCACCACCGCGCCGGCCACACCGGGCCGGTACACGCGCTCACCGCCGCGCACAGCCTGGGCCGCGATATCTTCTTCAGCGCCGGCACCGACCCCGAAGTCCGGGCCTGGGACACCGGCGACGCCGTGCCGCTGGGCATCCTCACCACCTCCCGAGCAGGCGCAACCGCCCTGTGGGCGGGCGCGGCAGCAGGGCGCGACCTGCTCGCCTGCGCCACCGGGACCGGCACGGTGCACGTCTGGCAGGTGGCCGACGGCAGCGAGGAACGGACACTGAACGGCCACCACGGGCCCGTCCGGGTACTGGCCGGCCACGAGAACGAGGCCCGCACCCTGCTCGCCTCGGCCGGCGCGGACACCGACATCCGGATCTGGGATCTGGAGACCGGCGAGGCACAGGCCACCCTTGCCGGCCACACCGGAACCGTCACCGGCCTCGCCTGGGCCGCAGCATCCGACACGCCCGTCCTCGTCTCCTGCGGCTTCGACGGCACTGTCCGGGTCTGGGATCCGAACCGCAGCGAGATGCTGCGCAGCTGGTCCGCCGAGGACGACTGGGTGTGCGCCCTCGCGGTGGTGGCGGACGGCCGACAGGTGGTCACCTCCGGTCCCGACGGCGGGATCCGGCTGTGGGACACCGCCACAGGCGAGGCCGTGCCGTCTCCCGGAGAACTGGGCGGCGCAGCCGCACGCCTTCTTGCCTCGGCCACCGTCGCAGGCGAGGCCCTCCTCGTCGCCGCGCAGGAGGATGCCGTCACGGCCTGGGACGTCGCGAGCGGCGAGATCCGCCATCGGTTCGGCACCGACGGTGAGGACGTCACGGCGCTGTCCTTCGGCACGGTCGACGGCGACCCGGTGCTCCTGTGCGGCACCGAACAGGGGACCGTCCGCGTGTACGACGCGGCAGATGGCACGCTTCTTCAGATCCCCACCCCCCACACCGGTCAGGTCCTCGCCCTCGCCTTCGCGGAGGTCGACGGCATCGACATCCTGCTCTCAGGCAGTTCGGACCGAACGGTCCGGCTGTGGCACGCGGAGACCGGCACACCGCTCCAGCTCCTGGCCGGCCATCGCGACGGCGTCACCGCTGTCGCGGTCGGCGCCGTCGACGACCGTACCGTCGTCGCTTCGGGCGGCTACGACCGGACGGTGCGCACGTGGGACGCCGCCACCGGCCGTCCGCTTCTGGAGATCCACGGTCACCGCGCCCCCGTCTACGCCGTGCAGTTCGGCACCCTGGACGGGCGGCCGGCAATCGCCTCCGCCGACGGCGACGGCGAGGTCATGGTGCTCGACGCCGCGACGGGGCAGACGCTGGTGACTGCGGCCGCGGACGGCGTGCCCGCCCGGGTGGTCGAGTTCGGGGAGTTCCTCGGTCGGGAAGTCCTCGCAGTCGGCCACGAGGACGGCACCCTGCAGCTGTGGACCCTTCCCGAAGGCGACCTGCTCGGCAAGCGCACGTTCGCGGGCGCGGTCACGGCCATTGCCTTCGACGGCCTCGGCACGCTGCGGGTAGGGACCGAGAACGGGCCGGTCGTCGTCTGACGCGCACCGGATGAATGTGTGTGGACAGTCGGCGGACGGATTGCGTCCGCCGACTTTTCGTCGGTCGGTCCTGGTTCCCGGAACATATCGGAAGGATCTGCCCCGGCACTGTTTATTAACCACCGATTGCACTGGAATTCCATCTCCTCCGCCATGCTGGTCCGGACCGTGACCGCCCGGGCCGGAGGTTTCCGACGCCATGTCCCACACGTCGATCGAGGTGACGGGCGACATGGCAGGCTTCTTCTCCAAGGTGACCGGCACCGACTGGCCACAGGCCCGCGAGGGGCTGCTGCGCGACGTGCGGGACGACTACGAGGCGCTGGCCCGGGACCTCCCCGTCCTGCGTGGCTACATCGTCGAACTGGTCGCGCTCTGCCGCACACAGTTCGAAGGCGAAGCGGCGGACGCATTCGTCGACCGGATGCGGTCCTTCATCGGCGTCGGCGGCGGGGACGACTGTGTGTCGCTCGCCACCGAAACCGCACGGCAACTCGCGCTGTGCGCAGGCGACGTCGCGAATTCGGTGGAGTACACGAAATGGATGGCCATTGCGCAACTCGTGCAGTTGCTGGCCGAGGTCGCACTGTCGGTCCTCTGGGCGCCGTTCACCTTCGGCACGTCACTCCTCAATCTCTCGTGGCACTACGCCCTGGTGCGGCAGGTGCTGATCGCGCTGCTGAAATACCTGCTGCGAACGATCGCGCTGCACACCTTCGCCGGCGTGGCCGGCGGCCTGGCACTCGACGGCCTCACACAGGCGATCCAGTTCGCGCATCACGACCGGCACACCTGGGACACGGCGGCCACCGCACAGGCGGCAGGCTCCGGCGCCATCGGCGGACTGCTCGCCGGTCCGCTGGACCTGCTGGGCACGGGCCTGGGCAAGCTGGTCGGCTCGGCGATCGGACGCAGCGCAGGCTCCGTGGCCGGCCACCGGCTGGCGGAAGGGCTGCTGGCGGCAGCGGACAGCGCGGCCGAAGAAGCCGTCGCCGCCGGAGCCCGGGCTCCCGCAGCGGCGGCCTCCCGCGGGCTCGCGCGGGACCTCGGGAGGCTCATGGACGCCACTTCGCCGTGGCTTGCCCAAGGATCCTCCGGCTTCGCGAAGAGCTCCGTCGCCGACGGTTTCACGTCCGCCACGGCCAAGGCTTTCGAAAGGAACCTCGCCGGCGTTCTCGGCACCCACGCAGCCCGTACGCTCGGCGGTGAGTTCGGCGAAGCCTTCACCCGCCACTGGGGGCAGGCGGGCGCCGACCACGGTGTGCTGAGCGGCATATTGCGCGACGTTCTGAGCAAGGCCGCTCCGTCCCCGGGAGGCCTCGACGCCCTGGCACGGCTCGTCCCCGGGCTGGCCGACCACATGCCGCACGGAAACCTGCCGTTCCACCTGGGCTTCGCACTCGGAGAACAGCTCGAGGGAGGCCTTCACAATGCGCTGACCGAGGGCTTCTCCACGATGGCGTTCTCGGAGGATCACCACTTCTCGGTGTCCGGAACGAGTTTCGTGTCCGGCCTCGCCACGAGCCTCCTCAGCCGAGCCCTGCACCACGCGGCGTCGCCGTTCCTGACCCGGTACGCCACATGGGTGCAGAACCTCCAGCACGCACCGGTCGAGCCCGGGCACAACGCCTACTTCGGGCCGCTCCACCCACTCACGGTGCTGTCCGTACTGAGCAACATCTCCGGAAACCCGGCACCCTTCCCCGTGCCCCGCCTGGGGCTCCGCCCGGACGACCACCCAGGGCAACCGCACACCGTCTCCGCCCCGGTCACACCCGCCAGGGCCCTCGCGGAGCTCCACCAGCCCGAGCCGGCGATCCCTCATCCCGTCCGTACCCAGGAACCGTACGGCGTGCCCTCACCGCATGACACCGCGTCGTCGCCGGCCGCACAGCCCCGCACCGCATCCACGGCCCCGACCGAGGACCCCGCCTTCACCGCACCAGGCAGGTCGGACGACCCGCAGGTACGCCATCCCCCGGCCCGGGTGACCGACCTGAAGCGGATCGGCGCATCCGACCTGCTGGTCGGCCTGCACACCGATGACACAGCCGTGGTCCGGGATCTCACCCGGCTGTTCCACGACGCCCTGCCCGGCGACCTTCCGGCGGCCAGATCCATCGTGCAGAGCTTCTTCGACCCGGCCACCCTGCGCCCCAAACTGTCGGCGCTCTCCCGCGGCGACATCTGGGAGGCTCCCTTCGACCTCGGCGCATGGTCGGGTCGGGTGTCCGTCCGCGCGGACGTAGAGGATCTCACGTTCGCGAGCGTCGCCGAGAAGGTCGAATTCGACAACGGATCAGAACGCGAGGCTCTTGTCGGTCATCAGGACGACACTGCGCGACGCCTCACCACCGGCGTCCAGGGACGGCTCAAAGCCGGCCGGTTCGACCTGACCGAAGCAGTGTCCTACCAGCACGACCAGGTGCAGGGAAGCCTCCGCTCGGACGCCGGCCGGACAATCGCCCGCGGGAAGACCGTCGAACCCGGGGCCCTCTTCACCGGGCGGCTGCGGCTCACGCTCGACTTCGCGGACCTCACCCTCCACGGCAAAGCCTTCACACTCCCGGACGGCAGCCGCACCAAGCACCTGGACATCGGCGCGACCATGGGGTTCCCACTGCGGGACACCCTCGACCCGCAGGGCAGCCGTCCTCCGGTCGGCCCCCGGTTCGCACCCCCGCAGCGGATCGTCGACGGACTCCGCCTCGGCGGATCGGACATCGTGCTCGACGTCTCGGCCGCCCGCCGCACGCCGTCCGGCACCGTACCGCCGATGGTCGAGGTCCTCACCGGCGTCGAGGCGACCGGGAGCGAAGTTCTGGGCGACCTGTGGCCGCAGCTGCGCGAACGACTGCATACCGAACTCGACCTGGGCCGGCTCCAGCAGGACCTGAAAAGCATGATGGCCGGCGAGTACACGCGGGTCGAGGTCTTCAGCGGCGACGGTCTCGCCAGAGGCTCCGTGGAGATCACCGCGACCGTCCGCGCCATGTGGCAGACCGGTACCACCGCACAGACCGAGTTCAACGTGGGCACGGGCGTCCACCGCACCGACTCCCGTCAGGACACCGCCGGCCACGGCGTTCAGTTTCCCCTCCCCGGCCTGCTCGGCGGCAGCGCGAACGCCGCAAGCAGCGGAGCGGCCGGCGGCGGCGTCCAACTCATCCGGGACCGGGTGCGGATCGCCGGAACCGCCCACGAACTCACCCTCACCACCAAGACCAAGGCGCCGGGCGTGGTTTACGACGGGCGCAGCGCACTGCAGCTGGTGTTCACCAGGACCGGGCCCCTCGGCACCGAGCGGGGCACCGCGACGGCCGAGGTGGAGTTCCGGGCGCTCGTCGAGCAGTCCGAGGCCCGCCCCGTCGGGGACACCCCCTACGGCGAACAGTCAGGGCAGGCCGGTTCCCGACCGTCCGACGATCCGACGCTGTTCGTGGCCACCGACCGTCCGCAACCTGCGACCCGGCGGACGTGGGAGCCCGGCACCGAGATCCACAGCCCGCCGGACCGGGTCTGGACCACCGGCCCCGGCGGAGGTCTCCCAGACACCACCACCCTGCGTGACCTGGCCGACGTCGCCCTGGTGCACCAAAGGCTGGAGAACGAGGGCCGTCGGGTGCTCGGCACCGCCTGGGACGGAGTCAAGGACCAGCTCCACCACGTCTTCAGCCACTCCGTTCTGGCCTCCCGGATCACCGCCATGACCCGAGGACTCCCTCTGGAGACACCGGAACTGGCGACCCGAGGCCCCCTGATGCACCGGATCAAGATCACCGGTACCGCCCGTGTCGTCGACATGGAGTACAAGCGGTACGAGCCGAAGGCCGAACTCCACACCGTCGACGAGATCGTCACCTTCACCGCAGACCGCCACCTGCTCTCCACCGCCCGAACCGGGCAGATCCAGGGCAACGGATCCGCCACCCCAGCCACGCAGACCGGCATCGACATCGGAGGCTCGTCCGGCCACCAGGTCCGCGACCGCGGCGGCTGGCGGGACGGCACCAGCGGGAAGGTCTACGCCAACGGCAAATACGCCAGACCGCAGGCACTGTTCACCTCGACCGTGGAACTCGACCTGCGCCTCACCACCGACGGCACGGAACACCGCCTCCGCGTCCCGGTGAGCGCCGAATTCAGCATCGACGCCAAGGACACCGGTCGCTACCGCGTCGGCGCCGACGGGCTCGGCGTCTTCGACGGGCCCGGCACCGGCCGGCCGCAGCACCATCAGCCGCCCGCTCAACCGCACGACCCGCCCACCCGCATCACCACCCGCGGTGCCATGAGCGCCTCGGATGTCGTCCACAGCCTCGGCACCGGCGACGCCGCAGTCCACGAGGCGGTCAGAGCCGCCCTGCGCCGCCACTTCGGTGCCGTCCCCGACGATGTGCTGATGCGGCTCGGAGAACGCCTCGACCCGTTCGCACTGAAGGCACAGCTGTCGGCCCTGAGCCGGGGCGGAGAGATCCGCGAGGACATCTCCGTCCACGGATGGACCGGCACGGTGGAAGTTCGGGCGACCCTGAGGAACTTCCGGCACACCGACACCATGGACACCTTCGAGTTCGAACACGGCAGCCAACTGCGCACGGCCGCGGGCTTCGGCAAGGACGAGCGCATCCGCACCACGTTCTCACTCCCCTTCAAGATCAAACTTCCGCACCTCGACCTGGGCGTCACCGTCACCCACCGCATCGACCGGGTCAAGGGCCTCGCCGTGGACACCTCCGGCGGAACCGTCAGCAAGGGCAAAACGGTCGAACCCGCCGGACTCTTCACCGGTACGGCCCGGTTCACCGTCCACCTCGAACTGTCCGGGCCGGGCCGGGCAGTGCACCAGGCCGACCTCGTCGTCCCGGTCGAGGCGACCATCGCCGTGCCGCTGCGCGACGCACCGAAACACGACACCGCACCGCACCGCACCCGCCTCGCGGGCCCCCCGGAGCAGCCGCCGCCCGCCGCCCCGACCCGGATCGAGCGAACCCGGCGCCTCGGCTCCTCCGACATCGTCACCGACGTCCACCCGCTGACACACGGACACACTGCGGCCGACGACACCCCGATGTCGGCCACCCTCCGCGCAGCCGACGCCGTCGGCCGACGGACCCTGGGCCCGGACTGGGCCGGCATCAGACAGAAACTCCTCGCCGAACTCGACCTCACCCGGCTCCAACCCCAGCTCAAACCGATGATGGCCGGCCACGAGATCGTGGTCCGGCACGGCCGGAGCACCGTCCGGGTCTCCGCCTCCGTCGCGCGCCTGCATTACGTCGGCGACACCGGCCAAACCGAGTTCAACACCGGTACCCGGACACAACGCTCCTTCGCCACCTCCGACGGCGTCAGCACCTACGGAAAGGGCCACGGCAGCAGCATCACCGTCTCCGTCGCAGGAACCTCGGACGTGCTGCCGACCGGAGTCTCCCTCACCGCCGGCGGCTCGGTCACCCACAGCCGGGGACACGACCTGATGGAGGTCCAGGCAGGCCGCACCACCGCAGGAACGGCAACCAAGGCGAAAACGCCCGGTGCCGCCTACACCGGCGAAGCCACCCTCATCCTCCGCATGGAGCGCAGACCCCTCCTCACCCTGGGAGACCGCCACCGAGCCGTTCCCGGACCCCGCACCGACCGCGTCACCCACCAGGCCACCACCGACCGGATCAGAGCGCTCGGCGACACGGCCTGGCGGTCGTTCCTGCACACCGGCACGGTCACCCGGGCGATCGCCACCGCCGGAATCGGCTTCGACGCGACCGTGGAGGCGTCCGAGACCGGACCCGGCACCACCACCCACCCCCAGCCGGCTGCGCCCCACCTCGGACCGGTGAACGGCAGCCCACCGCCCGCACCGCCCCACGACGCCATCGTCAGGATGCCGCCCGCCCGCGTCTGGAACGAGGGACTGCGAGACGTCGACGTCCTGCGGTGGCTCGGCGACTCCTCCGGCATTCAGGACCTCCTGCGCCGGCACGGGCCGGACTTCTTCGGCCGCCGCACCTGGACGCGGCTGGAGAGCGTGGCCCGCAGCACGACCAGCCACAGTCAACTGGCAAGCCGATTCACCTCGGCAACACGGGGTGAGGACCTTGCCACCCCGGACCCCGGCCGCCGGTTGCTGGTGGCGAACTGCAGCATCGAAACGAGCCTGCGGATCGTCCAACTGGAATACGACCGCACCGACGGCAAGGTCGAGCTCAGCCCGACCAACGAGACGTCCGTCTCGTCCGCCCGCACCCGGCTGGACTGGAGCCTCTGGGGAGGCCAAGCCCAGCTCGGTCTCAAGGCCGGACTCGACGGCCAGACCGAGGCCACCCTCCAAGCGTCGGCGGGCGGCCAGCACCGAGTGCGCCAAGGCACCGTGCACGGCAACGCCGGCCGCGTGGTCTCCAACGCCAAGCTCGCGACACCAATGGCCCGCTTCAACGGTTTTGCCGAGGTGACTCTGACCTTCGTCAAGGGGGAGCAACGGCTCGTCGAGAGCGGCATCATCCCGGTCACCGTCGACATCCCCGAGCGTGAGACCGGGCAAGCGGGCGTACCCGCCGGCCACTACCTGGCCTTCGGCCCGGACGACCCCCTGGGGCGCCCGATCGCGCTCGACCGGAGCAAGCCCAACCAGACACCCGAGACCGGCGATGAACCTGAAGCCGGCCCCGCCCGGCCCCTGCCTGCCGGCCCCCGGTCCGATCACATCGAACGAGAGCTCGCGGGCCACCAGGCCCCCGCGCGTCCGACGCACGCGTCCGAGCAGTCTCCGGAGGACGAACTCGCGGCTCTCGTAGCCGAAGTGCTCACCGCGGCCAGCCCGTCGCACACGCCCTGAGCGCACATCGGCGCAGGCCGCACAGGCGTGCCGATCGGAGTAAGTGAACGGTTCCCGAGCAGCGATCCGTACCTCTGACCAGTACGTGCAGCAGAACGATTCACGGGAACCGGCACATCTGGGCCGCGACGCCGAGCCGTTTTGCCCGTCGGCCTGTTGTCGTCTTCGTGGGAGTTGTGTGATGTCGCATTCGTCGATCGAGATCGGTGATGATTTTGCGGCGTTTTTCTCGAAGGTGACGGGGATGGAGTGGCCGCGGGCGCGTGAGGGGGTGTTGCGGGATGTGCGGGACGACTACGAGGCGTTGGCGGCGGACATGCCGGTGCTGCGTGGGTTGATCGTGGAGCTGGTGTCGTTGTGTCTGACGCAGTTCGAGGGTGAGGCGGCGGATGCGTTCGTTGCGCGGATGCGGGAGTTCATCGGGGCTGCGGGGGGTGACGACTATGTGACGCAGACGGCGG
>NZ_BPRL01000048.1:0-81843 GCF_045862635.1 Kitasatospora sp. NE20-6 | reverse complement strand
CGGGCGGGGGGGCTGCGGGCGGCCGGCGCGGCCGCGGGACGGGGCGCCCGGGCGGTCGGGGCGCTGCGGGCGGCGGTCGCCGGGGTCGCGCGGGCGGCGGGGGGTGCTCATCGGGCCCTCCCGGCCTGCGCGGAGGGGGCCGGGGAGAGCGGCGGGGCGGGGGCGATCCGCACGCCGTCGTCGGTCGGCGACGGGCCGGGCGCGGGGGTCGCCGAGGGGTCGGCGGGCGTCGCGGTCTCCTCGGGCCGGCGCACCACGGGGCTGTCCTGGGCGGCGCCGGGCCTGCCCAGCACGCTGCCGTCGTCCTGCAGGAACGCCGGGCCGCCGCCGGGCACCATGCCGAGCTCCCGGGCACGGCGGGCGAGGGCGTCCGGAGCGGCGTTGCCGTCGATCTGCTCCTGCAGGCCCTGCCGTTCGTCGGTCAGGTCGGTGGTCTGCTTCTTGAGCCGGGAGAGCTCGAACGAGCCCTCGTTGAGGGCGGTGTTGAGCATCAGCAGGCCGAGCAGGCCGCCCGACAGGAGCATGACGACCAGCACGGCGAACGGGGTCCGTCCGCGGGCGGGACGGAACCCGGGCCCGGCGGTGATCCGCGCTCTGCCCCCCTGCTCCGGAAGCGCCCCGCTCCCCCGGACCCGCCCTCCGCCGGCCACCGGCACCGCACTCTCCCTCATCGCCGTCGATCGCGTCCCGTCACCGCCGGGCCGCCCTGATCCTCTCCGCCACGCGCAGCCGGACGGGCGCGGCGCGCCGGTTCTCCTCGATCTCCACCTCGGTGGCCAGCTCGGCACCGCGGGTGTGCAGCTTCAGCCGGGGCTGGTGCTCCTCGGGGACGATCGGCAGCCCGGGCGGGGCGGTGGTCGCGGCGCCGGCCTGGAGGTACTGCTTCACGAGGCGGTCCTCCAGCGACTGGTAGGACATCACCACGATCCGCCCGCCGACCGCGAGGACGCCCAGGGCGCCGGGGACGGCCCGGTCGAGCACCTCCAGCTCCCCGTTGACCTCGATCCGCAGGGCCTGGAAGGTGCGCTTGGCCGGGTTGCCGCCGGTGCGCCTGGTCGCCGCCGGGATGGCGTTGCGTACCAGTTCGACAAGACGCGCACTGGTGGTGAACGGTTCCTTCGCCCGCTCCCGCAGGATCACCGAGGCGATCTTGCCGGCGAACCGCTCCTCGCCGTACACCTTCAGGATCCGGGCGAGGTCGCCGTGGCTGTAGGTGTTGAGGACGTCGGCGGCGCTGAGGCCGCGGGTCTGGTCCATGCGCATGTCGAGCGGGGCGTCCTGCGCGTAGGCGAAGCCGCGCTCGGCCTCGTCCAGCTGCATCGAGGAGACGCCGAGGTCGAAGAGCACGCCCTGCACCTCGGCGATGCCGAGGTCGTCGAGCACCCGCGGGATCTCGTCGTACACGGCGTGCACCAGCGTGGCGCGGTCGCCGAACGGGGCGAGCCGCTCGGCGGAGAGCTTCAGCGCGGCCGGGTCGCGGTCGACGGCGACGAGCCGGACCTCGGGGAACTGCGTGAGCAGCGCCTCGCTGTGCCCGCCGAGGCCGAGGGTGGCGTCGACCACGACCGCCCCCGGGGCGGAGATCGCCGGTGCCAGGGCGTCCATGCAGCGCTGCAGCATCACGGGGACGTGCCTGGGTGCCGGACTCTCGTTGCTCATTGCGCGGTGGCGCCCTTCCTCGGTGCGGCCGCCCGGGCCCGGACGGCTGCGCCCATTCTCGCCCACCGGCCGCGGCGTCCCCGACGCCGCCCGTGGTCCCCGCCCGCTCGCCTGGGGAAGGAGTGACCGCCCGGCACCGGGGAAGGTGCGCCAGGTGGCACAGGAGCGGGTGGAGGCCGCGGACTGCGTGCAGGAGACGGCCGCGGGACGCCCCTGCGGGGCCGTACGGGCGGTGCTCCGACGCGCCGCCAGACTATCGCCCGGGCCCGCCGAGTCAACGCTCCGCGGCGGTGCACCACCCGGGCGGAGGTACGGGTGCGGCGCAGGTCGGGAGCGGCGGGCGGGCCCCCGCCGGCCGGACCGCGGCCGGGCGCACCGGTGCGGCCCCACGCCTCCCGTACCCGGAGGAAGCGGACATCGGCGACACCCCCGGTCCGGCTCCGGATATGCACTCGATCACAGCGGCCGGGCGGCCGCACCACGGCGGCGGAAATCGCATTACCTTCGTCACCATGACAGTGACCCCCGACCGGCCCGTGCCGAACGCCGCTGCCACCACCGCTGGCATCACCGACCGGTTCATCGCCTCCAACCGCACGTACGCGGTCGACTTCCGTGACGGCGGCATGAGTGCCAGACCCGTCCAGAAGGTCGCCGTGGTGGCGTGCATGGACGCCCGCCTCGACCTGTTCGCCGCGCTCGGCCTGGAACTCGGCGACGCCCACATCATCCGCAACGCCGGCGGCGTCGTCACCGACGACACGATCCGCTCGCTCACCATCAGCCAGCGCGCGCTCGGCACCCGCTCGGTCGTGCTGATCCACCACACCGGCTGCGGCCTGCTCGGGCTCACCGAGGACTTCCGCCGCGAGCTGGAGCTGGAGGTCGGCCAGCGTCCCACGTGGGCGGTGGAGGCCTTCGTCGACCTCGACGGCGACGTGCGCCAGTCGATGGAGCGGGTCCGCACCTCCCCGTTCCTGCCGCACACCGAGGACATCCGCGGCTTCGTCTTCGACGTCCACACCGGGCTGCTCCGCGAGATCGCCTGACCCGCGCGGGCCGCCCGCCCGCCCCGCCCCTCACAGGCCCGTCCCCGACCCGGCCAGCGCCGTCCGGGTCTCCGCCCGCTCCCGCGGCGACGGCCTGCGACCGTCCCGCCCGCCCCGGCGGCGCACCCCGCACCGCACCCGGCAGCGGGACGAACCGGGACACTGCACGCGTCTCGCCCGCCCGAGTGACTTCGGGCCGCCCGACAGGGGAGAATGCCCGGTGCAGGCCCGTCCCCGATCCACCAGGGCGGCTCGCCGCACGCCCACCGCCCGTGCCACTCCTCGCCGGAACCGCGCACGCCCGCCGGGCGTCGCGTCATCGGGTGGGCCGGCCCTCCGCCGGCACGAGTGGTCCACATGGGAGTGAACGGGTGACGACCTACAACACGCAGGGCACGACGGGCGCGGCGCGTTCCGACGGCTTCGGGCCGCGCAGGTCCGCGGGGCTGCAGGAGCTGGGCGCGGTGGCCGAGCGGATCCGCGGGTCGGTGGAGAGCGTCATCGAGGGCAAGCCGGAGGCCGTCCGGATCGCGCTGACCGTGCTGCTCGCCGAGGGGCACCTGCTGCTGGAGGACGTGCCCGGCGTCGGCAAGACCATGCTCGCCAAGGCCCTGGCCCGCTCGGTCGACTGCACGGTGCGCCGCATCCAGTTCACCCCGGACCTGCTGCCGTCCGACGTGACCGGCACCAACGTCTTCGACCAGCACCAGCGGGACTTCGAGTTCAGACCGGGCGCCATCTTCGCGCAGATCGTGGTCGGCGACGAGATCAACCGGGCCTCCCCCAAGACCCAGTCGGCGATGCTGGAGTCCATGGAGGAGCGCCAGGTCACCATCGACGGCACCACCTACGAGCTGCCGTCGCCGTTCATGGTGGTGGCCACGCAGAACCCGGTCGAGATGGAGGGCACCTACCCGCTGCCCGAGGCGCAGCGCGACCGCTTCATGGCCCGCGTCTCCATCGGCTACCCCAGTGCCGACGCCGAGTTCGCCATGCTGGACGTGCACGCCGGCGCCAACCCGCTGGACGACCTGCAGCCGGTCGCGCACGCCGACGACATCCTCAAGCTGATCGGGCTCGTCCGCACGGTGCACGTCGCCGACGCGGTCCGCCGCTACGCCGTCGAGCTGGTCTCCGCCACCCGCAGCCACCCGGAGCTGCGCCTCGGCGCCTCCCCGCGCGCCACCCTGCACCTGGTGCGGGCGGCCCGCGCCGCCGCCGCCCTGGACGGCCGCGACTACGTGCTCCCCGACGACGTCCAGGCGCTGGCCGTGCCGGTGCTGGCGCACCGGCTGCTGCCGACCGCCGAGAGCCAGCTGAGCCGCCGCACCGCCGAACAGGTCGTGCTCGACCTGGTGGCGCGGCTGCCGATCCCCCGTCCGCAGGGGCGCGGCTGACGTGGCCGCCGGCGAGAACCCCCCGGGCCCGGCGGGCGCACGCGCCCCGCACGGGCTGCGGTCCGGGCTGCGCGGTCTGACCACCCGGGGCCGGTCCTTCCTGGCCGCCGGCATCACCGCCGCGCTGTGCGCGTACGTCTTCGGGCAGGACGCGCTGCTGCGGGTCGGCGTGCTGCTGGCGGCGCTGCCGCTGGCCGCCGCGCTCCTGCTGCTGCGCACCCGCTACCGGGTGGCGGGCGGTCGCCGGCTCACCCCGCACCGCACACCCGCCGGCCAGGAGGCCCGGGTGCACCTGCGGCTCGACAACGTCTCCCGGGTGCCGACCGGCGTGCTGCTGCTGGAGGACAAGGTCCCGTACGTGCTGGGGCCGCGCCCGCGCTTCGTGCTCGACCGCGTGGAGCCGCACGGCTACCGCGAGGTGTCGTACCGGGTGCGCTCGGACCTGCGCGGCCGCTACCCGCTCGGGCCGCTGCAGCTGCGGCTGTCCGACCCGTTCGGGATGTGCGAGCTCACCCGCTCGTTCAACGCCTCCGACCTGCTCACCGTGGTGCCGCAGGTGCAGACGCTGCCCCCGGTCAAGCTGCCCGGGGAGCGCGCCGGGCACGGCGACACCAGCGCCCGCGCGCTGGCCCTGGCCGGCGACGACGACGTCATCCCGCGCGAGTACCGGCAGGGCGACGACCTGCGCCGGGTGCACTGGAAGTCCACCGCCCGCTACGGCGAGCTGATGGTGCGCCGCGAGGAGCAGCCGCTGAAGGCCCGCGCCGCGGTGCTGCTCGACACCCGGCACCTCGCGCACCGCGGCACCGGCCCGGGCTCGTCCTTCGAGTGGGCCGTCGGCGCGGCGGCCTCCGTCGGCCTGCACCTGATCGAGCGCGGCTACCGCACCCGGCTGATCACCGACACCGGCCGGTCGGTGCCGACCGCCGGGAGCTCGGTCACCGCGACGGCCGCCGAGGCGGGCGGCCTGCTGCTCGACGAGCTCGCCGTCGTCGACCACTCCGACGGCGGCGGGCTGGCCCGTGCCGAGGAGGCGCTGCGCGGCGGCGAGGGCCTGCTCGTGGCCGTCGTCGGCGCGCTCGACGACGAGCAGCTCGACCGGCTGGCGCGGCTGCGCCGCCGGGCCGCCGGCGCGGTCGTGCTGCTCCTGGACACCACCACCTGGGCCGGTCTGCGCCACGTGCTCCCGAACACCCCCGACGCTGTCTTCGCCGAGCAGCAGAAGCTGCTGCGCCGGGCCGGATGGACGGTCGTCCCCGTACCGGCCGGCGCGTCGCTGCCCGAGCTGTGGCGCTCCGCCGACCGCACCGACGAGGCCGGCCCCTACCGAGACGAGGTCCGCGCGTGACCACCCGGGCCAAGTTGACGCTCTGCGCGGCGGGGGCGACCGCGCTCACCGCGCTGTGCCTGCTGCCGCTGATGACCACCAACGGCTGGATCGCGCAGGCGTTCCTGCTGGTCGCCGTCGCGGCGGGGGCCGGGGCCGGGCTGCGCCGCCTCGTGGTGCAGAGCTGGGCCGTGACGCCGGTGCAGCTGCTCGCCGTGCTGTACGTGCTGATGCTGACCTCGGTGCGCTCCTCGATGCTGTGGGGCGTGGTCCCCGGCGGGCGGGCGCTGGACGCGGTCGGCGGTCTGATCGACGACGCCGGCACCGACCTCGGCCTGTACGCCGTCCCGGCGCCGGCCACGCCCGGGCTGCGCCTGGTGCTGGCCGGCTCGGTCGGCCTGATCGCGGTGCTGGTGGACGCCCTGGCGGTGACCCACCGGCGAGCAGCGGCGGCCGGCCTGCCGCTGCTCGCCCTGTACTCGGTCGGCTGCGGCCTCTCCGGGGCGGGCGCCGAGGCGTGGGTGTGGTTCGTGCCCGCGGCGGGCGGCTACCTGATGCTGCTCCAGGCGGAGGGCCAGGACCGGCTCTCGCGGTGGGGCCGGGTGTTCAGCGGCACCGGGCGGGCCTCGACCAACGCGCCGGTGCACAGCGGCCACCGGGTCGGCGTGGTCGCGCTGGTCCTGGCGCTCGCCGTGCCCGCGCTGCTGCCGCAGGCCGGTCTCGGCCTGCTCGGCGGTGTCGGCGGCAGCGGCACGGGCGGCGGCAGCGGCACGGGATCGCGCGTCACCTCGCTCAACCCGGTGGTGGCACTCACCGAGAGCCTGCACCGGTCCGACCCGGTGCAGATGCTGGAGTACTCCACGGACTCCCCGAACGCGGGCCAGATGTACCTGCGGATCGGCGCGCTGGACGACTTCAACGGCGTCGACTGGCGGTTCTCCGACCTGCCCCTGCAGCCGCGGCCCAACCCGCTGCCCAAGGTCTCCGGCCTCTCGTCGGCGGTGGCGGTGTCGCAGGCCCGCACCGAGATCGCGGTCTCCGACAACCTGCGCACGGACTGGCTGCCCATGCCGTACCCGGCCGACCGGCTGACGCTGTCCGGCCAGTGGAAGTACGAGCCGGAGAGCCGCGCGGTCGTCGGCGACAAGGGGCAGAAGACCGACGGCGTGCGCTACGACGTCACCAGCCTCGACGTGCAGCCCACCGCGGAGCAGCTGCGGTCGGCCGGGCCCGCCCCGGAGGAGCTGACCGCCCGCTACCTGCAGCTGCCGGACGCCCTGCCGCCGCAGGTCACGCAGACCGCGGTGGAGGTCACCGCCGGCAAGTCGAACGCCTTCGACCGCGCGGTGGCGCTGCAGGAGTGGTTCACCTCGCCGGAGTTCCACTACGACACCGACATCGAGGCGGGCACGGGCCCCCGGGCGATCCTCACCTTCCTGCGCGACCGCCGGGGCTTCTGCGTGCACTTCGCGGCGACCATGGCCGCGATGGCCCGCACCCTCGGCATCCCCGCCCGGGTGGCGATCGGCTTCACCCCGGGCACGTCGACCGGCAGCGGCACGTTCGTCGTGCGCTCGACCAACTACCACGCCTGGCCGGAGCTGTACTTCGCCGGCACCGGGTGGGTCCGCTTCGAGCCGACCCCGCCCGCCGGGCAGGGCGCGGTCGTGCCGAGCTACACCCGTGACGAGATCGTCCCGGCCCCCGGGGCGACCACGGCGCAACCGACCGACGAGCCCACCGACACGGCCTCCTCCGCCCCGAGCGACGGCGCGAGCTGCGCCGCCGTCGGGCACAACGTCGAGGAGTGCGCCGACCCGCTGGCGACCCCGGCCGCGGCCGGGCAGGACGGGGCGTGGTGGGTGTCCTGGCGGGCGCTGGCGGCGTTCTCGGCGGCCGGTCTGGCACTGCTGCTGCTGGCGGTGCCCGCCCTGTGGCGGGTGGCGCTGCGGCGACGCCGGCTCGGCGCGGGCCGGCACGGGCCGGGCCCGGACCGCGGCGGCCTGACCGACGCGCAGGTGCTCGCCGCGTGGCAGGAGCTGATCGACTCGGCGTGGGACCTCGGCATCCCGCCCGACGACGCGCGCACCCCGCGCCGCACGGTCGACCGGATCGCCGACCTGGGCGAGCTCGACGCCGACGCGCGGGCCGCGGCCGGACGGGTGGCGCTGGCGACCGAGCAGGTGCTGTACGCCCGGGAGGCCGGCTCGCCGGCCCCGCTGGGCGCGGACGTCCGCGCCGCCCGGGACGCGCTGCGGGCGTCGGCCGGCCGGGTCGGGCGGGTGCGCGCGGTGGTGCTGCCGCCGTCGGCGGCGCGGCTGTGGTGGCGGGCCGCCGACCGGGTGGCCGCCGTACGCGGCGCGGGCCGGGCCCGGGTGCAGCGGTGGCGGGACGCGGCGGGCCGGGCCGGCCGGCGGGTGCTGCGGCGCTCCTCCGGCGGCGGGCCGCAGGCCTGAGCCGCCCGGGGCGCACGACGCCGGGGGCGGACGGTTCGGGTGAACCGTCCGCCCCCGGCGGTGCCTGCTCTGTTCCTGTCCGTCGGGCCCGTCACGGGCGGGCCCTGCCTCTGTCGGCGGGCGGCGGCTAGATGCCGTCGTGCTCGTCCCGCCGGCGCTGCCAGCGCTGTTCCATCCGGTCCATCACATTGGCCTTGCGGCGGGGAGCGGGTGACGCCTTGGGGCCCGCGCCGTGCCCGAGGGCACCACGCCGCCATCCGGTCACGGCGAGGACCGCGCAGCCAAGCATCACCAGGAACCCGATCACGCTCACCCAGATCAGCTGGGCGACCATGCCTCCCATGAGGAGGGCGATGCCCACCACGAACCCTGCGGCGGCCAGGTAGACCCTCCGACGGGTGTAGGTGCGCAGCCCGGTTCCCTCAAGCGCAGACGCGAATTTGGGATCTTCGGCGTACAGCGCTCGCTCCATCTGCTCGAGCAGTCGCTGCTCGTGCTCCGAGAGCGGCACGGAGTCCTCCTACTCGTCGGTCGCGGGGCGACCGGTCCGCCACCCCTGGGCCTGTCCTGTGTGGTCCATATGCCCCAGGCGTTCGGGTGTCATGCTTTCCGGCTTTACCCAGATCATACGGTCCGCGCGGCCGGTTCGGGGTGGTCGGCGGCACGTGCCATCGACCACTTCCGCAGGTCTCGCACCGGTGCCAACGCCGGAACGGGGGCACAAGTGCCCGGAACATCGGAATCGGTGCAGGACAGCGGCCCGGCGGCCGGGCCGGGCGGGCGTCAGACGAGGGCGGCGAGCAGGTGCAGCTGGGTGGCCACGGCGTGGAAGGCGGGCTGGTCGGCCGCGGCCTGCTCCAGCCGGAGCAGGGCTTCCAGCGCACCCGGTTCGGTGTCGACCAGCACCCCGGGGACGAGGTCCGCGAAGACCCGTACTCCGTGCACGGAGCGGACGTGGAGGCCGGCGGTGGCGGCCAGCGTGCCGAGCTCCTCGGCGGAGAAGCGCCGCGGCATCGGGTCGCTGGCGCCCCAGCGGCCGTCCTCGGCCGCCAGCACGGTGCGGGCCTCGGCGAAGTGCCCGGCGAGGGCGCGGGCGAGCACCGCGCCGTTGCGGTTGGCGGCGAGGAGGCTGACCAGACCTCCCTTGCGGAGGGTTCCGGTGAGGCTGCCGAGCGCCTCGGCCGGGTCGTCGACGACCTCCAGCACGCCGTGGCAGAGCACCGCGTCGACCGAGGCGGCCTCGACCACCTCGGGCAGGGTCTGGGTGTCGCCCTGCACGGCGCGGACGAGGTCGGTGACGCCCGCCTCCGCGGCCCGGCGCTCCAGGGCGAACAGCGCGTCGGGGCTCGGGTCGACCACGGTCACGCGGTGGCCGAGCCGGGCGACCGGCACGGCGAAGTTGCCGGTGCCGCCGCCCGTGTCGAGGACGTCCAGCACCGGCCGGTCGAGCTCCACGGCCCGCTGCTCCAGCGCCTCGCACAGCACCTCCCAGACCACGGCGGTACGCAGGGCACTGCGGGGACGCGTCGGGTACACGGCGGGGCTCCTCGGTAGGGGTGGATCACCGGACGGGTCCACCTTAGACCGACCGGCGGCAGCGCCCGCGGCGTCGCGTCGGGTCAGTCCGCGCCGAACGGCAGGGGCTGCTGCGGGACCGGCGGATGCAGCCCCAGCAGGCGCTCCACGATGCGCAGGTACAGGCCGGTGTTGCGGATCAGGTCGTCGGCGTCCCGCGGGCCGGCGGCACCGCGGATGCCGGCCTCCGCGGCGGCCCGGCGGCTCGCCCCCGCGGCGAAGTACACGGCCCACTCGGAGAGTTCGGGTGCGACCTCGGGCAGCAGCTCCCAGGCGCTGCGGATCGCCTGGCGCCGCCGGGGGTTGCGCTCGGGGCGCCCGCGCACCGCGAGGACGGCGGCGGTGGTGCGCAGCGCGGCGAGGTGCGCGGCGGCGTACCGCTCCAGGGGGTCGGGGAGCGCCCGCGCGGCGGCGAGGGTGCGGTGGGCCTGGCGGAGCAGGTCGAGGGCGGCGGGCGGGGCGGCGGTCCGGCGGACCACCGGGTGCACGTCGCCGGCCCGGGTGCCGCCCGGGTGCGGCGCGACGGGATGCGGTGCGCCCGGGTGCGGCGCGACGGGATGCGGTGCGACGGGGTGCACGCCGCCCGGACGGGGGGCGGTGCGGTCGGCGGGCGGGGGTTCGGCGGCAGGGCGGCGGGTGACGCGCTCGGGACGGCTGACGGTCATGGTCTCCCCCGGTCCGATGCGGGCGCCCGGGCCGGTCGGCCCGCGCCCCTACAGCGTGACAACCCCCACTGACAATCCCCGTGCACGGACGGTCCGGGCCTGATCGGCGGGACGCCGCCGGGAACGACGGCGGGGGCGGCAGTCCGCGGCCGGTGCGACACCCCCGTCGCCGTCCGGCCGGGCGCTGCCGCCCCGCGTGTCCGCCGGAGGCGGCCCCCCGGCGCCCCCGGTCCTCTCCCCCGTCCGGGCCGTCCCCCCGGGCCGCGCTCCGCCGCCCCGTGTCGGCGGTCCGCGGCCCCGGTGGGCCCGTACGCGCGACCGGGCCGGGCCCGCCGGTCCCCCACGGGCGGCGGACGGTCCCGGTCGCTGCCGGGCGGCGCCCACCTCGCAGGGGCTCCTCCCGGTGTCCCCCACTCTCTCGTCCCTGCAGGTCACGGGGCATCCGTCGGCGTACTCATCCGGTGGCCTGAGTATCCGTACTCAGAGGGCGGGCGGCGGCGGGCCGGGGGAACCACCGGTGGGCGCCGCGCGTCCTGTCGGTGTCGGTACGGTACGGTCCCGTGCGCCCGGGAGTCGGGCGGGCCGGCGAGGGGAGCCAGAGTTGGGCGTCATGCCGTTGATCTTCACGAGCGGCTGGGCGAGCGGTGTCAACGCCTACGCGGTGGTGCTGCTGCTCGGCCTGTTCGGCCGGTTCGGCGGGGCCGAGACGGTGCCGCCGGCCCTGCAGCGCACCGACGTGCTCGCCGCCGCGGCGGTGCTGTTCCTCTGCGAGGCGGTGGCCGACAAGATCCCGTTCGTCGACAGCCTGTGGGACGCCGTGCACACCGTGATCCGCCCGGCGGCGGGCACGGTGGTCGGCGTGCTGATGGCGAGCAACGACCCGGGGTCGCTGAGCGAGGTGGCGGCGGGCGCGCTCGGCGGCACGACGGCCCTGGTCAGCCACGGCATCAAGGCCTCCCTGCGGATGGCAGTCAACACCTCGCCCGAGCCGGCGTCCAACATCGTGGTGAGCCTGCTGGAGGACCTCTCGGTGGCCGGCCTGATCACCCTCGCGATCTTCCATCCGTGGGTGGCGGCCTCGGCGGCGGCGGTGCTGCTGGCCGCGGGCGTGCTGCTGGTGTGGTTCGCGGTGTCGCGCATCCGCCGCTTCCGGCAGCGCCGCCGGGAGCGCAGGGCCGCCCGCACGGTCGCCGCCCAGCCGCAGTACTGACCCCCGGGCCGCGCATTAGGATCACCGGTCATGGCACGGATCGTCATCATCGGCGCAGGGATGGGCGGGCTCGCGGCCGCCGCGCGGCTGGGGGCCCTCGGGCACCGGGTGACGGTCTGCGAGGCCGCGGCGACGTACGGCGGCATGGTCGGACGGTACGAGCGGGACGGCTTCGCCTTCGACACCGGCCCCGGGCTGCTGGCGCTGCCCGCCGTCTACCGCGACCTCGCGCTGAAGACCGGACGGGAGCCGCTGGAGGAGCTGGTCGGCCTCGCCCCCGTCGACCCGGAGAGCCGTCACCTGCTGCCGGACGGCACCGACCTGGTGCTGCCGAACGCCTCCCGGGGCGGTGTGGCCCGCGCACTGGACGAGGCCTTCGGCGCCGGGTCGGGCGAGCGCTGGGGCGAGGTGACCAACCGGGGCCGCGCCGTCTGGGAGGCCACCCGCCGGCCGCTGCTGGAGGAACCGCTGCCGGACGGCCCGCTCGCCGACCCCTACCCGGCGCCGCCGCGCAGGGGCCTCGCGAAGTGGCTGCCCCGCGGCTCCTGGACGCTCGCCGACGTCGCCCGGCACGAACTCGGCGGCCACCCCGGGCTGACGGCGCTGCTCACCGAGTACGCGACCCGGTACGGCCTGACCCTCGACGCGCCCGCCGGGGCGACGGTGCTGCCGTACATGGAGCAGTCGTTCGGGGTCTGGTCGGTGCGCGGCGGCCTCCGTGCCCTGGCCGACGCGGTGCACGCCCGGTGCGAGCGGCACGGGGTGGAGTTCCGGTTCGGCACCCGGGTCGAGGAGGTGCTCACCGCGGACGGGCGGGCCTGCGGCGTGCTGGCCGGCGGGGAGCGGATCGCCGCGGACACCGTGCTGTCGTCCTCCACCGACCGCGGGCTGGGGTGGGAGAGGGCCGTGCCGGACGCGCCCGGCCGGATCACCGTGCTGCTCGCCCTGCGCGGGGCGCGACCGCCGGGCACGGTGCACCGCACGGTGGTGCACGCCGCCGCGCCCGCCCGGGAGCAGGAGCGGCCGGCCTTCGCGGGGTCCGTGCCGCAGGCGCCGACCGTGCAGGTGCTGCGCCCGGACGACCCCTCGCTCGTGCCCGGCCCCGGCCACGAGGCCGTCACGCTCACCGTCACCTGCGGGTCGCGGCCGGACGGCGACCTGGACGCGTACGCCGGTCACCTGCTCGACCACCTCGCGGGCGCCGGGACCGACCTGCGGGACCGGGTGCTCTGGCGCGAGGTGCGGGCGGTGGGGTCCGTGCCGGTGCCGTCGCTGTCGGGCGGGGTGCTCCAGCCGGCCAACGCCACGTCCACCCCTGGCCTCTACCGGATCGGCGGCGCCGCGCACCCGGGCGGCGGGCTGGCCCGGGTCGGGATGTCCGCCTCGATCACGGCGGGGCTGATCGGCCCGGCCTGAGCGGGCCGCCGGGCGCTCAGCCCTGCTGCTGGTAGTCCCAGGCCTGCTGCTGCGGCACGGGCGCCTGCGGCTGCGCGTACGGCTGCTGCTGCGGCACGGCCGCCGGCTGCTCCCAGCCCTGCTGCGGCTGCTGGTAGGCCTGCTGGTACTGCCCGTCCTGCGGGTACTGCGCGTACGGCTGCCCGTCCTGCGCGTACGGCGCGTACTGCTGCTCGTACCCGGGCTGGGCGTAGCCGTTCTGCGGGTACGCGACCTGCGCGTACTGCACCTGCCCGTACTGGTCCTGGTAGGCGGTCTGCTGCCAGGTCTGGCCCTGGGCCTGCCCCTGGTCGTAGCCGTAGGCGGCCTGCTGCGCGTACGCGGCCTGCTGCCCGTAGGCGTCCTGCTGGGCGGGCTGCTGGTACGGCCAGACCTGCTGCTGCTCCACCTGCTCCTGCTGCCACGGCTGCTCGGTGTAGACGCCGTCGTCGGCCGCGATCTCCTCGACCTCGGCGTACGCGGCGCCCGGGCGCTCGGGCTCGACCGGGCCGACCTCGCCGACCACCGGCACCGGAACCCCGGCGGCGTCAGGGGCGCCCGCGGCGCCTCCGGTGGCCGCCGCGAGCAGCGGTATGCGGGCGAGCGGCGCGGGCAGGGAGCCGTCGGGGCCGCGCAGCGACCGGCCGACGGCGACGCCGCGCTTGACGGAGGCGGTGACGAAGACCTGGCCGACGGCGAACGCGGCCGCACCGGCGCCGATGACGAGCACCGACTGCAGGGCCATGCCGGCGACGACGGTCAGGAAGCCCCCGAGTGCGGTGCCGCGCCAGACCAGGGGGGCGCGGTTCTGCAGCAGCAGCTCGGCGACCAGCCACAGGGCGACGACCACGAGGGCGGCGTACAGCAGCAGGTACCCGATGCCCATCCTGCTACCTCCCAGTCACATGCCCCGCGTGTGCGGGCGACTGTACAGGCTTGCGGCGAACACCACCGCATCCGTGACAGGGTGCGCTCAGCGCTGGTGGAGACCCAGGTTCTGGTAGATCTCCAGCGTCGAGGTGGAGTGGTTGAGGGTGATGAAGTGGAGGCCCGGCGCGCCCTCGGCGAGCAGCCGCTCGGACATCGCGGTGGCGTGGTCGATGCCGACCGCGCGCACGGCGACCGGGTCGTCCTCGACGGCACGGAAGCGCGCCACCAGGTCGGCCGGGAAGTCCGAGCCGGAGAGCTGCGGGAAGCGCTCCAGCTGCTTGATGTTGGTGACCGGCATGATCTCCGGGATGATCGGCGTCCCGCAGCCGGCCGCGGCGACCCGGTCGCGCAGCCGGAGGTAGTCCTCGACCTCGAAGAACATCTGGGTGATGGCGTAGTCGGCGCCCGCGCGGCACTTGGCGACGAAGTGCCGGATGTCCTCGTCCCAGTTCTCGGAGCGGGGGTGCATCTGCGGGAACGCGGCCACGCCGACGCAGAAGTCGCCGATGCCCTTGATGAGTTCGACCAGTTCCGCGGCGTAGGTGACGCCGTCGGGGTGGCGGACCCACTCGCCCATCGGGTCGCCGGGCGGGTCGCCGCGCACGGCGAGCACGTTGCGCACGCCCTCGTCGGCGTACTGGCCGATGATGTTGCGCAGCTCGGCGACGGAGTGGTCGACCGCGGTGAGGTGGGCGACCGGGGTCAGGGTGGTCTCGGTGGCGATGCGGCCGACGAGGTTGACGGTGCGGCCGCGCGAGGAGCCGCCGGCGCCGTAGGTCATGCAGACGAAGTTGGGGTCGAGCGCCTCGACGCGTCGGATCGCGTCCCACAGGCGGCGCTCGGCGGCCTCGGTGCGCGGCGGCATGAACTCGAACGAGAACGAACGGTCGCCGGCCGCCAGCAGGTCACGAACGGTCTGCGCGCGGTCGGTCCTGGTGGAGGGGATACCGAGAGCCATGCTTGCAGGCTATCGGTGCTGCGCAGAGGGTGACCAAACACGGTCCACTGAATGAGACGCGCCGCCGTGCCCGCACGGGCCGGCCGCACGGGCGGCGGTGCGGGCGGCGGTGCGGAGTGTCCGACACCGCCGGATAGTCTGATTGGCAGCCCAGTGATCCGGAGTCCCACCGTGTCCCCCTCCACCAGCCTCCCCGCCAACCCCGTCGACCGGGAGGCCGTGCGCGAGCGCGTCAACACCGCCCTCGCGGAGTTCATGGACGGCCGGAGCGCCCTGCTCGCCACCATCTCCCCGCAGC
This sequence comes from Kitasatospora sp. NE20-6, assembly GCF_045862635.1. Classification (NCBI taxonomy): domain Bacteria; kingdom Bacillati; phylum Actinomycetota; class Actinomycetes; order Kitasatosporales; family Streptomycetaceae; genus Kitasatospora; species Kitasatospora sp. NE20-6. Next base: position 66,885 of record NZ_BPRL01000048.1, on the reverse strand, counting down.
TCGGGCCGGTCTCCGGAGCGCTGCGCGACTTCCTGCTCGACGGCGGCAAGCGGCTGCGCCCCGCCTTCTGCTACTGGGGCTGGCGCGGCGCCGGCGGCGCCGCCGACGACCCCGGCATCGCCCGGGCCGCCGCCGCCCTCGAACTCCTCCAGGCCAGCGCGCTGGTGCACGACGACCTGATGGACCGCAGCGACACCCGCCGCGGTCTGCCCTCCGTGCACCGCCGCTTCGAGAGCCTGCACCGCGAGCACGGCTGGCGCGGCGACCGCGAGCAGTACGGCGCCAGCGCGGCCGTGCTCCTCGGCGACCTGCTGCTGATCTGGTGCGACGAGCTCTTCCACGGCTCCGGCCTGCCGCACGGGGCCGTCCGCGCCGCCAAGCCCTCCTTCGACCTGATGCGCACCGAGGTCATGGTCGGCCAGTACCTCGACGTGCTGGAGCCCGTCGCCGGCGACTCCGCCGACGCGCAGGCCCTGGAGCGGGCGCAGACCGTGCTGCACTACAAGTCCGCGAAGTACACCGTCGAGCGGCCGCTGCAGGTCGGCGCCCTGCTGGCCGGCGCCGGGCCGGAGCTCGTCGAGGCCTACGGCGCGTTCGGGCTGCCGCTCGGCGAGGCCTTCCAGCTGCGCGACGACCTGCTCGGCGTGTTCGGCGACCCGGCGGTCACCGGCAAGCCCGCCGGCGACGACCTCCGCGAGGGCAAGCGCACCCTGCTCGTCGCGCACGCCATGCGCGGTCTCCCGGCCGCCGACGCCCGGCTGCTCGACGAGCGGCTCGGCGCCCCCGACCTGTCCCCCGACGAGGTGCCCGGCCTGCGGGCCCTCGTCGTGCGCAGCGGCGCGGCGGACGTCGTCGAGCAGCGCATCGGCGACCTGCTGCGGCAGTCGCTGGCCGCCCTCGACGCGGCGCCGCTCGCCGGCGGTCCGGCCCGCGGCGCACTGCTGGCCCTGGCCGAGGCGGCCACCGCCCGCGCGTACTGAATCCCGCGCCGCGGACGGCCGCCCCGGCGCGGGGCTCAGGGGGTGCGCAGGCGGCGGGCCAGTTCCGCGGCGGCCGCCCCGGGGTCGTCGGCGGCGGTGATCGCCCGGACCACCACGACCCGGGTGGCGCCGGCGGCGAGCACCTCGTCGAGGTTGCCGAGGTCGATGCCGCCGATCGCGAACCACGGGCGGTCCGTCACGGCCTTCGCCGCGTACCCGACCAGGCCGAGGCCGGGGGCGTGGCGGCCGGGCTTCGTGGGGGTCGGCCAGACCGGGCCGGTGCAGAAGTAGTCGACACCGGGCTCGGCGATCGCCGCGTCCACCTCGGACTCCGCGTGGCAGGAGCGTCCGATGACGGTGCGGGCGCCGACGACGGCGCGGGCGGCGGGCACCGGCAGGTCGTCCTGTCCGAGGTGCAGCACGTCCGGGCCGGCGGCGTGCGCCACGTCGGCCCGGTCGTTGACCGCGAAGAGCTTGCCGTGGCGGCGGGCCGCGTCGGCGAAGACCTCCAGGTGCTCCAGCTCCTGCCGGGCCTCCAGACCCTTGTCGCGCAGCTGCACGACGTCCACGCCGCCCGCCAGCACCGCGTCCAGGAACTCGGGCAGGTCGCCCTGCTCGCGCCGGGCGTCGGTGCACAGGTAGAGGCGGGCGTCGGCGAGCTGCGCGCGCGGGTCGGCGGTCATCAGAGCGCCATCGCCTGGGCGCGGCGCTTGACCTCGGTGGCACGGTTCTCGATCAGGGCCTGCATCGGGCTGCCGGGCAGCGACGGGTCCTCGGTGAACATCCACTCAAGGATCTCCTCGGTGCTGAAACCGGAGTCCCGCAGCACCGTCAGGGTGCCGACCAGGTGCTTCACCAGGCCGTCGTCCTCCACGAAGGCGGCCGGCACCTGCAGCGACCGGTTCGGCCCGCGGCGGACGGCCAGCAGGGTGCCCGCCTTCACCATGTTGCGGACTTCGGTGATCTGGACACCCCACCGCTCGGAGATGTCGGGCAGGTACAGCCAGGCCGGAACCAGGGCGTCAATCTTGGGATCAATCTCGCTCACGGCACCAGACTGCCACCTGAACGGCCCCCGACGCACACGGCCCCCGCCGGAGGCACCGGACGGTCACGGACCGTGACCGGCGCGCGGGGTCAGCCGGCGGCCGTCCTGAGCTGCACCGCAGGGTCCGCGGCGAGGGCCCGGTCGAGCACCGTGCCGCGGTCGATCAGCCGCTTCGCCTGGGTCAGGTCACGCGGGCGGTCGACGGCGAGCAGCGCCGCCAGGGCGCCGCCGCGCAGCCACAGCACCGACCAGGAGGCGTCGTCCGGCGAGCCGCGCCACAGCAGTTCGTCACCGTCCGCGCGGTGGCCCGCGTACTGCACCATCCGCCCGAACTGCTCCGACCAGAAGTAGGGCACCGGGTCGTACGGCGTCTCCGAGCCCAGCAGCGAGGCCGCCGCCGCCCCGCCCGACTGCAGGGCGTGGTCCCAGTGCTGCACGGCCAGCCGGGTGCCGGAACGCGCCGACGGGTACGCGACGCAGTCGCCGGCGGCCCACACGCCGGGGGCGGTGGTGCGCAGCCGGTCGTCCACGAGCACGGCGCCCGCCGCGTCGAGGGCCACGGCGGAGCCCGCCAGCCAGCCGGTGGCCGGGCGGGCGCCGATGCCGGTCACCACGAGGTCGGCCTCGACGCGCCCGCCGTCCGCGAGCAGCAGGCCGCCCGGTTCGACGGCGGCCACGCCGGTGCCGCAGCGCAGGTCGACCCCGGCGTCCGCGTACCAGGCCGTCATCAGCGTGCCGAGCTCCGTCGGCAGGGCGCCGGGCAGCGGGGCCGGGCCGGCCTCGACGACCGTGACCGCGCAGCCGAGCTGCCGGGCCACGGTGGCGGTCTCGGCGCCGATCCAGCCGGCGCCGACCAGGGCCAGGCGGGTGCCGGGGGTGAGGTCCGCGCGCAGGGCGAGGGCGTCGTCGACGGTGCGCAGCACGCGGGCGCCGGCGGTGCCGGGCAGCAGCAGGGGCGCGGCGCCGGTGGCGAGGACGAGGGCGTCGTGGGTGACCGGCCCGCCGTCGGTGTGCAGGACGCCGGGGTCGAGGCCGGTGGCCCGGCGGCCCGGCAGCAGTTCGACGCCGAGGGCGTCCCAGTCGAGGTCGAAGGCGGTGGAGTCGGCCAGGCCGAGCAGCACGTCCTTGGAGAGCGGCGGCCGGTCGTAGGGGCGGTGCGGCTCGTCGCCGACCAGGGTGATCCGCGCCGTCAGGCCGCCCTGGCGCAGGGCGGCCGCGCACTGTGCACCGGCCATGCCGGCGCCGACGACGACGACCCTGTCCGTACCGCTCAGCTCCACCACGCCGGTCACCCTATCGGCCGGGGTGTCCGTCCTGTGCACGTCCTTTAGGGGAGCGCGACACGCGGCGTTATGGTGGGTGCACACCTCACACGGGAGCCCGGTGCACCGGGCTGAGAGGCGGGCTGGTGCGGCCTGCGACCGTCCGAACCTGATCCGGGTCATGCCGGCGAAGGGAGCAGAAGCGACGTGGCACGGCCTCACTCCGACGTGCTGGTGATCGGCGGCGGCATCATCGGCCTGGGGGTCGCCTGGCGGGCGGCCCAGCACGGCCTGTCGGTGACCGTCGTCGACCCGGCCCCGGGCGGCGGCGCGGCGCAGGTCGCCGCCGGCATGCTCGCCCCGGTCACCGAACTGCAGTACGGCGAGGAGCCGCTGCTGCGCCTGGGCATGGCCTCCAACGAGCGGTACGCGGCGTTCGCCGCCGAGCTCACGGAGGTGACCGGCCTGGACACCGGCTACCGGGAGACCGGCACCCTCGCCGTCGCGCTGGACTCCGACGACCGCGAGGAACTGCGCGAGCTGCACGCCTTCCAGGCCCGGCTCGGACTGACCTCGCACTGGCTGACCGGCCGCGAGTGCCGGCGCCTGGAGCCGATGCTCGCCCCGGGCGTCCGCGGCGGCCTGCACGTCACCGGCGACCACCAGGTGGACGGCCGCCGGCTCGCCCGCGCCCTCGTCGAGGCCTGCACCCGGGCCGGTGTCGCCTTCGAACGGGCCCTCGCCGCCGAGCTCCTGCTGGAGGGCGACCGGGCGGCGGGGGCGCGCACCGACGCGGGCACCGTGTGCCCGGCCGGCCGGGTCGTGCTCGCGGCCGGTTCCCGCAGCCACCTGCTGCCCGGGCTGCCGCCTGGCGTGCTGCCGCCGGTGCGGCCGGTGAAGGGGCAGGTGCTGCGGCTGCACGTGCCGCCCGCGTACCGGCCGTTCCTGGCCCGCAACGTCCGCGCGGTGGTGCGCGGGCAGCACGTCTACCTGGTGCCGCGCGCCGACGGCGAGCTGGTCATCGGTGCGACGACCGAGGAGCAGGGCCACGACACCACCGTCACCGCGGGCGGCGTCTACGAGCTGCTGCGCGACGCGCACGCGCTCGTGCCCGGGCTGACCGAGCTGCCGCTGGTCGAGACGGGCGCCGGGCTGCGTCCGGGCTCGCCCGACAACGCGCCGCTGCTCGGCCCCACCGCGCTGCCCGGCCTGGTCGCCGCGACCGGCCACTACCGCAACGGGGTGCTGCTCACGCCCGTCACCGCCGACCTGGTCGGCACGTACCTGGCGACCGGCCGCGTGCCGGACCTCGCCGCCCCCTTCTCCCCCGACCGCTTCCGTCCGAAGGCCGCCGTATGACCGACATCGCACTGACCGTGAACGGCGAGGCGCGCGAGCTGCCCGCCGCCACCACGCTGGCCGAGGTGGTGGCGCAGGCCTGCGCCGCACCCACCGGGGTCGCGGCCGCCGTCAACGAGGCGGTGGTGCCGCGCAGTTCGTGGGACGTCACCGTGCTCGGCACGGGTGACCGGGTCGAGATCCTCACCGCCGTCCAGGGAGGCTGACCGCATGGCCGACGACGTTCTCACCATCGCGGGCACCGCCTTCACCTCGCGCCTGATCATGGGCACCGGCGGTGCGCCCAGCCTGGAGGTGCTGGAGCAGGCGCTGCGCGTCTCCGGCACCGAGCTCACCACCGTCGCGATGCGGCGGGTCAACGCCGCCACCCAGGGCTCGGTGCTGGAGGTGCTGACCCGCAACGCGATCCGGGTGCTGCCCAACACGGCCGGCTGCTTCACCGCCGGGGAGGCCGTCCTGACGGCCCGGCTGGCCAGGGAGGCGCTCGGCACCGACTGGGTGAAGCTGGAGGTGATCGCCGACGAGCGCACCCTGCTGCCCGACCCGATCGAGCTGCTGGACGCCGCCGAGACGCTCGTCGACGACGGCTTCACCGTGCTGCCGTACACCAACGACGACCCGGTGCTGGCGCGGAAGCTGGAGGACGTGGGCTGCGCGGCGATCATGCCGCTGGGCTCGCCGATCGGCTCCGGGCTGGGCATCCGCAACCCGCACAACTTCCAGCTGATCGTGGAGGGCGCGGGCGTGCCGGTGATCCTGGACGCCGGGGCCGGCACCGCCTCCGACGTGGCCCTCGCCATGGAGCTCGGCTGCTCCGCGGTGATGCTGGCCTCCGCGGTGACCCGCGCCCAGGATCCGGTGCTGATGGCCGACGCGATGCGGCGCGCCGCCGAGGCGGGCCGGCTCGCGTACCGCGCCGGGCGCATCCCGCGGCGCTTCCACGCGGAGGCGTCCTCGCAGATGGCCGGCCGCGCCGACCTGGAACCCGGCGCGCGGGACACCCGGGAGCACCCGGCGTTCTGAGGACGGGCCCGGGCCCCGCACCGGCCGTTCGCGGACGGGATGTCTCAACATCGGCACAACCGGCGCCGGCGCCGCGGCGCGCGGGGCGGGGGGCCGTCCCCCGCCCCTAGACTCCTCGGGTGGACATGACGCTCGACGACCCCCTGATCGGCGCCCTGCTCGACGGCCGGTACCGGGTGGACCGCCGGATCGCCGTCGGGGGGATGGCCACCGTCTACCGGGGCACCGACACCCGGCTCGACCGGGTCGTCGCGCTGAAGGTGATGCACCCCTCGCTCGCGGCGGACGCCGAGTTCACCGGCCGGTTCATCCGCGAGGCCAAGGCCGTGGCCCGGCTGTCGCACCCCAACGTCGTCAACGTCTTCGACCAGGGTGCTGACGGCCGCGCGGTCTTCCTGGCGATGGAGTACGTCCCCGGCCGCACGCTGCGCGACCTGCTGCGCGACCGCGGGGCACTGTCCCCCAGGGCCGCGCTCGACATCCTGGAGCCGGTGCTCGCCGCACTGGGCGCCGCCCACCGCGCCGGCCTGGTGCACCGGGACGTGAAGCCCGAGAACGTGCTGATCACCGACAACGGCATGGTGAAGGTCGCCGACTTCGGGCTGGTCCGGCTGCTCACCGGCACCGACGGCGCGGGCGAGGCGGTCACCAGCACCACGTCCACCGGCACGGTGCTCGGCACGGTCTCCTACCTCGCGCCCGAGCAGATCCGCCAGGACGGCACGACCGACCAGCGGGTCGACGTCTACGCGGCCGGCATCCTGCTGTACGAGATGCTGACCGGCGCCAAGCCGCACACCGGTGAGAACGCCGTGCAGGTGATCTACCGGCACCTCAACGAGGACGTGCCCGCCCCCTCGCTCGCCGCGCCCGGCCTCGGCCGGGAGCTGGACGCCATAGTGGCCGCCGCCACCGCCCGCGACCCGCAGGCCCGCCCGTGGGACGCCGTGGAACTGCTCGCCGCCCTCCAGCGGGCGCGGCGCAGCCTCACCCCGTCCCAGCTGGACGCGGAGCCGCCCGCCTCGACCCGGCCCACCCCGCAGTTCCCGACCGGCGAGGTCACCGCGGTCGTCGACCGGCCGGTGGAGCGCACCAGCGTGCTGGAGGTGCCGCCCGGCCTGCTGGAGGCGCCGCCCCGCCGGGGCGACGAGACGCTGACGCTCACCCCGCAGCGCCCGGCCGCGCGGCGCCGGTCGCGGACCCCGCTGATCTGGGCGGCGGTCGTCGCGGTGCTGCTGGTGCTGGTCGGCGGGGCCACCTACCTGCTGTCCAACGGGCTGTACACGACGGTGCCGCCGGTGCTCGGACAGACCGAGGCGCAGGCGGTCGCGACGCTGGAGCAGGCGGGGCTGCGCGGCGCGTTCACGCAGCAGTTCAGCGAGACCGTGCAGGCCGGGCAGGTGCTCGGCACCGATCCCGGGGTGGGGGCGCGGGCCCGCAAGAGCGAGCCGGTGAAGGTCGTGGTCTCCAAGGGGCCGGACCGGGTGCCGGTGCCGGAGCTGGCGGGCCGGCCGGTCGAGGAGGCGCGCAAGGCGCTCACCGACGCCCGCCTCACCCCTGGCACGACCCGGGAGGAGTTCGACGACACGGTGCCGAGCGGATCGGTGATCTCCGCCGACCCGGCGGCGGGCACCTCGGTCAGCCCGGACACCCCGGTCGCCCTGGTGGTCAGCAAGGGCATGGCGCCGGTGCCGGACGTCGTGGGCCTGACCAGGGACGAGGCGGCCAAGGCGCTCACGGACGCCGGTTTCGCCGTGCAGAGCAGCGGGCTCAACCTGTTCGGCACCGGCAAGGTGACCGCGCAGACCCCGGCGGCGGGCAAGCCCCGCCCGCAGGGCACGACCGTGGTCATCAGCTTCGGGCTGTTCTAGGCACTGTCCGGGCGGGCCGGGCCTGCGCAGGCCGGGTCGGGCCGGGTCAGCGGATCGGGCCGTCGCCGGGCTTCTCCTGGTACGAGTACCGCTGCTCGGACCACGGGTCGGCGAGGTTGTGGTAGCCGCGCTCCTCCCAGAAGCCGCGCCGGTCGGCCCGCATGTACTCGACGGCGCGCACCCACTTGGGGCCCTTCCAGGCGTACAGCTGCGGCACGACCAGCCGGACCGGGAAGCCGTGCTCCACGGTGAGCGGGTCGCCGTTGCGGTGGGTGGCGAAGACCGTCTGCGGGTCGGTGAAGTCGGCGAGCCGCAGGTTGGCGCTGTAGCCGTACTCGGCCCACACCATGACGTGGGTGACGCCGGGTGCGGGCGGCACGAGGTCGAAGACGGTCTTGGCGGCGACCCCGCCCCACTCGCTGCCGAGCATGGAGAAGCGGGTGACGCAGTGCAGGTCCCCGCGGACGGTGACCCGGGGCAGTGCGCGGAAGGCCTCGAAGTCCCAGGTCTGCTTCTCGGCGGTGGCGGTGGCGCCGAAGACCTGGAAGTCCCAGCTCTGCGGTTTGAAGCGGGGCACCGGTCCGTAGTGCAGCACCGGCCAGCCGCGCTGGAGGCGCTGGCCCGGCGGGAGCCGCGGGTCGGACGGCTGTGGCGGTTCCGGTTCGTGCTGACCCATGGGTCCATGGTCGCAGACGGCGGGGGATACGCCTTGCACGCCCCGTGTTCACGCCTCCTTCACCCTGGCGACGCCCGGGAAAAATAGGACGATATGACACAGATCGGGTAAGCGTGAACTTACTGGAAAATTCGCCCCGTCCGGTGCCACGATGCGGTCAAGCGACGGACGGCACAGGAAGGCGCGAGCCATGCAGGGCGACCCCGAGGTCATCGAGTTCCTCAACGAGCAGCTCACCGCGGAGCTCACCGCGATCAACCAGTACTTCCTGCACGCGAAGATGCAGGAGAACTTCGGCTGGACCAAGCTCGCGAAGTACACCCGGCACGAGTCCTTCGACGAGATGAAGCACGCCGAGACGCTGACCGACCGGATCCTCTTCCTGGACGGACTGCCCAACTACCAGCGGCTCTTCCACGTCCGGATCGGCCAGACGGTCAAGGAGATGTTCGAGGCCGACCGCCAGGTCGAGGTCGAGGCCATCGACCGGCTGCGCCGCGGCATCGTCGTCATGCGCGCCAAGAACGACGTCACCTCGGCCAACATCTTCGAGAGCATCCTGGCCGACGAGGAGCACCACATCGACTACCTCGACACCCAGCTCGAACTCCTGGAGAAGCTCGGCGAGGCGCTCTACCTGGCCCAGCTCGTCGAGCAGCCCGAGTCCTGACCGGCAGGCCCGTCAGGCCGCCTCACGCTCCACGCCCGGCCATTCCACGCCCGGCCCGGCTCCATCCGTCCGCTCCGGCTCGGCGAGGCCGAGCCGGGCCGCCAGCCTGGCTGTCGGGCACGGGCGGGCCCCGTGCTCCCCGAGCAGCGCCTGGATCCGGCGGACGCACGAGCCGCAGTCCGTTCCGGCCTTGCAGCCCTTCGCTATCTGGCGGGGCGTGGCGGCGCCGGCGTCGATCTCCTGCTTCACCTGGGCCTCGGTGACCGCATGACACATGCAGACGTACATCGCGGCGACTCCCGGGGTGGTGCGAGGGCGGTACGGAGGGGCTGACCAATCGGTCCGACGGAGCCGGGATCACCCCGGCTCGGTCTACTGAGCCTAACCTTACCCGGGCGTCCGGGCATCAAAAAGCCCCTCCGCCCTCGGTGACCCGAAAAGCGGAGGGGCTTGTGTCACATTGCGATCAAGCGCGTCCGGTGCTGCGCGGCGCCGCGGGCCTCAGTGGCCGCGGTACATCTCCGCCACCAGGAACGCCAGGTCGAGCGACTGGCTGCGGTTGAGCCGCGGGTCGCAGGCCGTCTCGTAGCGCTGGTGCAGGTCGTCGACCATCACCTCGTCGCCACCGCCGACGCACTCGGTGACGTCGTCGCCCGTCAGCTCGACGTGGATGCCGCCCGGGTGGGTGCCCAGGCCGCGGTGCACCTCGAAGAAGCCCTTGACCTCGTCGAGCACGTCGTCGAAACGCCGGGTCTTGTGACCGCTGGACGCTTCGAAGGTGTTGCCGTGCATCGGGTCGCAGATCCACACGACCTGCGCGCCGGACGCCGTGACCTTCTCCACCAGGGACGGCAGGTGCTCGCGGATCTTGCCCGCACCCATCCGGGTGATGAAGGTGAGGCGGCCGGGCTCGCGGTCCGGGTCGAGCCGGTCGATCAGGGTGAGCGCGTCGTCGACCGAGGTCGTCGGGCCGAGCTTCACACCGATCGGGTTGCGGATCCTCGACGCGAACTCGATGTGCGCACCGTCCAGCTGGCGCGTGCGCTCACCGATCCACACCATGTGGCCCGAGACGTCGTACAGGTCGCCGGTCCGCGAGTCGGTGCGGGTGAGCGCCGTCTCGTAGTCCAGGATCAGCGCCTCGTGCGACGAGTAGAACTCGACCGTACGGAACTCCTCCGGGGCGACCCCGCAGGCGTTCATGAAGGCCAGCGCGTTGTCGATCTCCCGGGCGAGCCGCTCGTACCGCTGGCCCGAGGGCGAGTTGCGCACGAAGTCCTGGTTCCAGGCGTGCACCTGGCGCAGGTCGGCGTAACCGCCGGTGGTGAAGGCGCGCACCAGGTTCAGCGTGGCGGCGGAGGCGTTGTACATCCGCTTCAGCCGCTCCGGGTCCGGGATCCGGGACTCGGGGGTGAAGTCGAAGCCGTTCACCGAGTCGCCCCGGTACACGGGCAGCGTCACGCCGTCCCGGGTCTCGGTCGACTTGGAGCGGGGCTTGGAGTACTGGCCGGCGATCCGCCCGACCTTGACCACCGGCACGGACGCGGCGTACGTGAGTACGGCCGCCATCTGCAGCAGGGTCTTCAGCTTGTTGCGGATCTGCTCGGCGGACACGCCGTCGAACGCCTCGGCACAGTCACCGCCCTGGAGCAGGAAGGCCTCTCCACGTGCCACGGCACCGAGGCGGGCGCGCAGCTGGTCGCACTCGCCGGCGAAGACGAGGGGCGGATACGAGGCGAGGTCCGCAAGGGTCTTGCGCAGAGCCTCTTGGTCCGGCCATTCAGGCTGCTGCGCCGCGGGAAGGGACTGCCAGCTGTGGCCAGTCCCGTTGGTCTCAGTTGTCACGGTCACGGAGTCAAGGCTACGGGTTGTGACAAGCGAATTGTGACTGCCGCCCGGTGGGTGAGACGGGTCGTGGACATTTCGGTGAGCGACCTCACATCGCGGGGGCATCCGCTACGCTCGACCCGTGAACGCGCCGCGCACCTGCTCCTGGTGGTGGGCCAGCCCGATGGGCGGCCCACAGCTCGCGCGTCCCTAGCGACGACACGACGGCCGCCCCTCGGGGCGGCCGTCCGTGCTTTCCGAGGACAGGACGGCCTCCCCTTCAGGAGCGACCACTCCCCCTTCCGGAAGGACCGCCGCACCGTGACACCCGCCGCCCTGATCGCCCGCCTCACCGCGCCCGGCGCCCCCGCGTTCGCCCTGCTGCAGCGCCGCGCCCCCCGCCTCGCCCCCGACACCGTCGAGGTGCTGCTCGGCACCGTCGGCGCGTACGACACGCTCGCCGACCTGCCCGTGCGCAGCGGGGTGCCGGCCGGCGGTCCGCAGCACGACCTCCTCGCGCTCGTCCCGTACCGGCAGATCCGCGAACGGGGCTTCGAGGCGCACGACGACGCCACCCCGCTGCAGGCCCTCGCCGTCGAGGAGAGCCACACCCTGCGCCTCGACGACCTGCTGCCCGTGCTGCCGCAGCGGCCGGTCACCCTCGCCGACGGCGCCTTCGACATCGACGACGAGCAGTACGCCGACATCGTCACCCGGGTCATCCGCGACGAGATCGGCCGCGGCGAGGGCGCCAACTTCGTCATCCGGCGCGACTTCCACGGCCGGCTCGACGGCTTCGACACCGGCCTCGCGCTGAGCCTCTTCCGCCGGCTGCTGGAGCACGAGCGCGGCGCGTACTGGACCTTCCTCGTGCACACCGGCGACCGGGTGCTGGTCGGCGCCTCCCCCGAGGTGCACGTGCGGCAGTCCGGCGGGACGGTCGTCATGAACCCCATCTCCGGCACCTACCGGCACCCCGCGTCCGGCCCCGGCCTCGACTCGCTGCTCGACTTCCTGCACGACCCCAAGGAGCTGGAGGAGCTCACCATGGTGGTCGACGAGGAACTCAAGATGATGTGTACCGTCGGCGACCTCGGCGGCCAGGTCCTGGGCCCCCGCCTCAAGGAGATGTCCCACCTCACGCACACCGAGTACGAGCTGCGCGGCCGCACCTCGCTCGACGTGCGCGAGGTGCTGAAGGAGACGATGTTCGCGGCGACCGTCACCGGCAGCCCCGTGCAGAACGCCACCCGGGTCATCCGCCGCTACGAGCCCACCGGCCGCGGCTACTACGCCGGTGCGCTCGCCCTGATCGGCCGGGCCGCGGGCGGCGGCCAGCAGCTCGACTCCCCCATCTGCATCCGCACCGCCGACATCGACCCCGCCACCGGCGAGCTGGTCGTCCGCGTCGGCGCGACCCTGGTGCGCCACTCCGACCCGCACTCGGAGGTCGCCGAGACCCACGCCAAGGCCGCCGGCGTGCTCGCCGCGATCGGCGCCCGGCCGCCGGCCGCCCGCCGCTCCGACCGGCACGGTCCGCGGCTCGCCGACGACCACCGCGTGCAGTCCGCCCTCGACGCCCGCCGCGCGAACCTCGCGCCGTTCTGGCTGCGGATGCAGCAGCCGACCGCCCCGGTCGACGGCCTCGACACCCTCGTGGTCGACGGCGAGGACACCTTCACCGCGATGCTCTCCCACCTGCTGACCTCGCTCGGCCACCGCGTCGACGTGCTCCGCTACGACGCCCCCGGCCTGCGGGAGACCGTCGCCGCGCACACCGGCCCGCTGGTGCTCGGCCCCGGCCCGGGCGACCCGGCCGACCCGGCCGACCCCAAGATGGCGGTGCTGCGGCCGATCGTCACCGACGCCCTCGCCGCCGTGCAGGACGGCACCCGGACGGCCCCGCTGCTCGCGGTCTGCCTCAGCCACCAGCTGGTGTGCGGCGCGTTCGGGCTGCCGCTGGTCCGCAAGGCCGTGCCGTACCAGGGCGCCCAGGAGTCGGTGGACCTCTTCGGCGAGCGGCGCACCGTCGGCTTCTACAACACGTTCACCGCGCGGTGCGACGACGCCGGTGCCGAGCGACTGGCCGCCCGCGGCGTCGAGGTGGCGCGCGACGCGCTGACCGGCGACGTCCACGCCCTGCGCGGGCCCGGCTTCGCCACCCTGCAGTTCCACCCCGAGTCGGTGCTCACCCGCGAGGGGATCGACATCGTGGCCGGGCTGCTGCGCACCGCGAGCGCCGTCCGCGGCTGAGCGGCCGGGGAGGACCGGCCGCCCGCCCCGGCGGCCGGTCGGCGCGGCGGGGTGCCGGGGCGCCGACGCCCCGCCGGTACCGGGCCCCGCGCGGCGGAGCGGCCGGCTCACTGCAGTTCGTCGTCGAGCCCCTGCTCGATCGCGTACCGCACGAGCTCGACCCGGTTGTGCAGCTGGAGCTTGCCGAGGGTGTTCTGCACGTGGTTCTGCACGGTGCGGTGCGAGAGCACCAGCCGGTCGGCGATCTGGCGGTACGACAGGCCCTTGGCGACCATCCGCAGCACCTCCGTCTCGCGGGCCGTCAGCTGCGGCACCGCGGAGGAGGAGGCGGACGCGGCGGGCGGGGGCTCGGCGGCGAGCCGGCGGAACTCGCCGAGCACCAGGCCGGCGAGGCCGGGGGTGAAGACCGGGTCGCCGAGGGCGGTGCGGCGTACCGCGTCGATCAGCTCGTCGCGTCCCGCGGACTTCACGAGGTAGCCGGTGGCCCCGGACTTGACGGCCTCCAGGACGTCGGCGTGCTCGCCGCTGGCGGAGAGCACCAGCACCCGTGCGGTCGGGTCGTGGCCGACGATCTGCCGGCACGCCTCGGCCCCGGACAGCGCGGGCAGGTTGAGGTCGAGGACGACGACCTGCGGCGAGGTCGCGCGGGCCCGCCGGACGGCCTCCTCGCCGTCCCCGGCGGTGGCGATCACGGCGAAGCCCGCCTCGGCGAGGTCGCGGGAGACGGCGTCCCGCCACATCGGGTGGTCGTCGACGACCATGACCCGCACCTGATCCGACATCACTGTCCCTTCCTCGGTACCCGCAACTCCACCTCGACGCCCTCGCCCGGCGCCGCGTACAGCTCGGCGGTGCCGCCGAGGTCGCGCAGCCGTCCGCGGATCGACTGCGAGACGCCCAGCCGGCCCGCCTGCTCCGCTTCGCCGAGCCGGCCGGGCGCGAAGCCCGGGCCGTCGTCACGGACGGAGACGGTGACCGCCTCCGGTTCGTCCTCGACGAGGATCCACGCACGGGCGGACTCCCCCGCGTGCCGGCGGACGTTGTCGACGGCCGCACCGACCGCGGCGGCGAGTTCGGTGGCCGCCAGGGCGGGCAGCAGGACGGGCGTGCCGGGCGCGGAGACGGTGATCCGCTCGTCCGCGTGGACGGCGACGAGCTGCCGGAGGTCCTGCTCGGCGGGCGGATCGCCCGCGGCGGCGCCCTGCACGGGCAGCGCCGGGACGCCGGACATCAGGGTGCGCAGCGCGCGCTCCTGCTCCCCGGCGAGGCGGCCCAGTTCGCCCGGGTCGCCCTCGCGGCGCTGCACGAGGGCCAGCACCTGGAGCACGCCGTCGTGGATGTCGCGGGAGAGCCGCTCGCGTTCGCGCGTCGCCGCCTCCACCTGGAGGGCGCGGGTGAGCACGGCCTCGCTGGCGCGGGCGAGTTCGATGACGTATCCGATCGCGCAGCCGGCCACCATGAGCAGCACGATGTTGTGGATGTTGTCGGGGCTGATGCCGCCGTGGCCGAGGATGTTGGCCACCCCGACCACTGTCGCCGCGAACGCCGCGGGCCTCCAGCCGCCCTTGCCCGCGAACCCGAGGACGGTGCCGGCGGCCCAGATGGTCGGCAGGGTCGGGGCGCCGCCGTGGATACGGGCGGGGGTGTCGACCACGCCGCTCATCACGATGCCGGTGACGGCGAACGCGAGGTCGGTGCCGAGCACGTACCAGGTGCAGCGCTGCGGGCCGGCGAAGGCGCGGGTGCTGGCGAGCGTCCAGAGGGTGAGGGCGCCGAGGAAGATCCAGCCGGGGACCGGGTGGAGGAAGTCCATGTAGGAGTAGGCGTAGCGGAGGATCGCGTACGCCAGGGCGAGGACCCGGAAGTAGCCGATCGCCCGCCACAGCGGGAGTTCGACGGACATGCCGCCCGCGGTCAGGGCGGCGGGCGGTGCCGCACCGGGGCGGGGCCCGGCGGGCGCGCCGGACACCGCGGCCGCCGGCCGGGTCGCGAGCCCGGGTCCGTGGTCCTCCGCCATCGTGTCTCCCCCCGTGGCGCCGTTCCCGGGCCCTAGTCCTGCTCGTCCTTCTCCGGCTTGTCGAGGTCGGCCGGGGCCTCGGCGGCGGCCGCCCCGGCAGCGGCGGCCTCGGCGTCCTTGGTGGCCTTCTCGGCGGCCTTCTCGGCCCGCTGCACGGCCCGGCGCTCGGCGTCCGCGCGCTTCTTGTCGTCGGTGAGCTGGCGCTTGGCGGCGGTCGCGTAGATGTCGACGTACTCCTGGCCGGAGAGCCGCATGATCTCGTACATCACCTCGTCGGTGACCGAACGGAGGATGAAGCGGTCGTTCTCCATGCCCTGGTAGCGGGAGAAGTCGAGCGGGCGGCCGATCCGGATGCCGGGGCGGATGCCGAAGTTGGGCACGACCTGGCCGGGCGGCTGCACCTTCTCGGTGTCGATCATCGCGACCGGGATGACCGGCGCACCGGTCTGGAGGGCGACGCGGGCGAGGCCGCCGACCTTGCCGCGGTAGAGCTTGCCGTCGGGCGAACGGGTGCCCTCGGGGTAGACGCCGAACAGCTCGCCGCGCTCGATGACCGCGACGGCGCTGCGGATCGCGGCCTCGCCGGCGCCGCGGACGCCGGAGCGGTCCACCGGCAGCTGGCCGACGCCCTTGAAGAACGCCGCGGTCAGCTTGCCCTTGAGACCGGGCGTGTTGAAGTACTCGGCCTTCGCGATGAAGGTGACCCGGCGCTTGATCAGCGCGGGGAAGAAGAAGGAGTCCGAGAAGGAGAGGTGGTTGCTCGCGATGATCGCAGCACCCTCGTCCGGGATGTTCTCCTCGCCTTCCATCCACGGCCGGAAGAAGATCCGCAGCAACGGTGCGACGATCAACTTCATCAGTCGGTAGAACAACCCGGGCCTCCTGTTGTGCGGACCGGTCGATCCTAATGCCCAGCGCACCCGCCGTGTGCACCGGCAGGCCAGCGACTGCGGGCCTCGGGCCCTGTACGGGGCCGCCGGACGCGTGGGACGATGCCGCCCCGGGTACCGGCCGGTAGGTCCCGGCCCGCGGTTCGCCCGCGGGCCGCGCGCGCCCGGCCGCCCGGCCGCCCGTGCCGGCCCTTCGGCGCCGGTTCCGTCCGCGCCTGTGAGCGAAGGAGCCCACGACGATGCCGCTGCTGCCCGGTGCAGAACCGTTCCACCACGACGGGGGGCCGGTCGGCGTGCTCCTCGTCCACGGCTTCACCGGCTCGCCGCAGTCGCTCCGCCCGTGGGCCGACCACCTGGCCGCGGCCGGGTACACCGTCTCCCTGCCGCTGCTGCCCGGCCACGGCACCCGCTGGCAGGACATGCAGCAGACCCGCTGGGAGGACTGGTACGCCGAGGCCGACCGCGCCCTGCGCGAGCTCGCCGGCCGCTGCGAGCGGGTCTTCGTCGCCGCCCTCTCGATGGGCGGCGCCCTGGCCCTGCACCTCGCCGCGCGGCACGGCGACGCGATATCCGGGCTGGTCCTCGTCAACCCGTCCGTGCGCTCCGACAACCCCGCGAGCGTGCTGCTGCCGGTGCTGCGGCACCTGGTGCCGAGCCTGCCCGGCGTGGCGAACGACATCGCCCTGGCGGGCGCACGGGAGGTCGGGTACGACCGGACCCCGCTGCACGCCGCCTGGTCGCTGGCCCGCCTCTGGCGGACCGTGCAGGCCGAACTCCCGTCCGTCGACCAGCCGTTGCTGCTGTTCCGCAGCCCGCAGGACCACGTGGTCTCACCGGCCAACTCTGAACTGCTGCTCGCCCGGATATCCTCGACCGATGTGACGGAGAAACTGTGCGAGCGCAGCTTCCACGTCGCGACGCTGGACCACGACGCCGGGACGATCTTCGAGGAGAGCCTCGACTTCCTGCGCCGCCTGGCCCCGGTGGAAGACGATGCGACGACCGATGCCGAGCACCACCTGGGCTGAAGGGCCGGTAGTGAACGAGACCAGCAGGGCGGGCGGCGGCGAGGAGCTGCCCGAGGACGGCACCGCCACGCCGGATGCCACGGGCGGGACCACCGGGTCCGGCGCACCCCCCGCCGGGCGTCCCGCGGCGGGCAGCCAGGCCGAGCAGGACGCGATCTTCGCCGCCCTGGTCGCACAGTTCGACGACCCCGTCGACCTGACCGACCCGGAGTGGCCGGAGATCGAGAACCTCCGCGCCCAGGAGACCCGCAGCACAGACGGTTCCCTGGACGACTTCGCCCCGCAGCCGCGGCCCCGGCCGTCCGCGTCCGTCCGGCCCGCCGCGCCGGCCGCCGGCCCGCGCGACTTCGAGGTGGCCGAGGACCCGGACGAGGGCCACTTCGTGCCGCCGGAGCCCCCGCCGCTGCCCACGCCCGACACCACCGCGAAGTTCGCCTGGCTCGCCGTGCTCGGCGGCCCGGCCCTGCTGCTCCTCGACGCCGTCGTCTGGCACGAGGTCGCCGGCTGGCCGGCCTGGGCCGGGGTCACGGCCTTCCTCGGCGGCTTCGTCACCCTGGTCGCCCGCATGAAGGACCGCGACGAGGACGAGCCGGACGACCCGATGGGCGGCGCCGTCGTCTGAGGCGGCCCCGCGGGGCCGCCCGTAGCCTGGAGGGGGACCTGCCCGCGCGGCGGCCCGACCCGCCGGGCGGCCCCGCGGGAGGTGACGACCCGTGCGACGGATCGGCGGAGCGGCCTGCGCCGCGGCCCTGTTGGCGGCTTCCGCGGCGTGCGGCACGCACGAGGTGGTGACCCGCCCGGCGGGCGTCTCCCCGGCGGTCACCGGGTCCGCCGCTGCCGCCGGAACGGCCTCCGGGCCCTCCTCCCGCCCGGCGCAGGCCCGGGTCGGGGACACCCTGGAGCTGGCGGGCCGGGAGCCCGGCTCCGTCATGGCGGTCACGGTGACCGCCGTCGCCGACCCGGCCGAAGCCGCCGACGGCTTCTCCGCGCCGGAGGCCGGCGAACGGCTGGTCGCCGTGCAGTTCCGCCTGCACAACACGGGCACCGCCACGTACGCGGACAGTCCGTACAACAGCGCCGCGGTGATCGACGAGCAGGGCCAGGGGTTCGGCGCCGCGATCACCACGCGGACCACCGCCGGACCCGCCTTCCCGGGTGCGGTGCACGTGGCCCCCGGCGACACCGCGCTCGGTTACATCGCCTTCGAGGTCCCGGCGGCCGCACGGCTCGCGCGCGTGCAGTTCACCCCCGACTCCGGCTTCGCCGACCGGACGGGCCGGTGGGCGCTGCAGGGCGGCGCCCCGGCCACGTCCGCACCGGCGCCGTCCGCACCGGCGCCCTCGGCGGCCACCACCACCGTGACGGCGACCGCGACCGCGACCGCGGCCCCGGGCTCCGCGTCCGCCGCCGCGAGGAGCCCCCGGCAGGTGGTGGAGGAGTACTACGCCGCGATCAACGCCCGCGACTACCCGCGCGCCTGGGCCCTCGGCGGCCGCAACCTCGCCCCCGACTACCGGACGTTCGTCGCGGGCTTCGCCGGTACGGCCGCCGACACCCTGACCGTGACCGGTGTCCGGGGCAGCACCGTCGGCATCGCCCTGGACGCCCTGCAGACCGACGGCAGCCACCGGTTCTTCAGCGGCACCTGTACCGTCCGCGGGGGCGTGATCGTCGCCGCGTCGGTGCACTGACCCGCCCCGCGCACCGGCCCGCCCCACGCGCGGGCGGGGCGGGGCGGTGCGGGCGGACCGGCCCGGCCGCGGGTCAGGCCGCGGGCACCCGCAGGACGGCCAGCACGGGCAGGTGGTCGGTGGCGGCGAGGAGGTCGGCAGGCCGGACCCCGGGCAGGCCGTGCGGCACCCCGCAGGCGAGCACCTCGATGCCGGGGGTGGCGAAGACCCCGTCGATCCGCTGGTACGGGTTCGCCGGCACGGACGTGAACGTGCCGCCCCACGGCGCCACGGCGTGGGCGTCCTGGTGGCGGGCGGCGAGCTGCCGCCAGCCGGGGCCGTCGGGGTGCTCGTTGAGGTCGCCCGCGATCACGCCGTGCTCGCCGGGCCCGGCCTGCTCCGGCAGCAGGGCGAACTGGCGCAGCCGTTCGGCGGGGTCGAGCGAGAGGTGGCAGCTGGTGACGGCGAACGGCGCCGAGCGGCCGATCCGCAGCAGTGCGGTGGCGAAGCCTCGGGCGTGCAGTCCGCGGGTCTTGGGCAGCAGCAGGTCGCGGGTGGCGATCACGTCGACGCGCAGCCGGCCGAGGAGGAGCGGGCCGGCGGCGATCCGCCCGCCGCCGGAGAGGACGACGGTGCCGGTGCGCCGGGCGAGCCAGGCCGCCTGCTTCTCGGGCTTCCAGTACCGGGGGGACTCCTGCACGCAGACGATGTCGGGTGCGCAGGCGCGGACGACCCGCACCAGGGCCTCGCGGTCGTCGCGGAGCGAGCGGACGTTGTAGCTGAGCAGGCGCACGCGCTGCGCGCCGTCCGGGTCCGCGCCCGAGGTGGGCAGCGGGGGCGGCGGCACGGTGCCGGGGGCGGCGGGCGGCGGCTCGGCGGACATGCCGACATGCTAACGGCGAGGCCGGGGAGTCGACCCCGGCCTCGCCGTGCAGGTGTGGCGACGCGTCAGACGCGTGCGAGGTCCGCGGCACCGGCGATGCCGGCGGCGGAGCCCATGGTGGCGAGCAGCACCTCGGCGCGGGGGCGGTGGACGCCACCGGTCAGGTACGTCTCGAAGGCCGCGGCGACCGGGTCGAGCAGCAGGTTGCCGGAGTCGGAGACGCCGCCGCCGAGCACGAACACACCCGGGTCGAACAGCGCTGCGAGGTCGGCCATGCCGCGGCCGAGCCAGTCGGCGAGCTCGCTGTAGCACTCCAGGGCGAGCGGGTCGCCCTCGGCCGCGGCCTCGGTGATGTGGATGCCGCGGATGGTGTCGGCGACGCCGTCGTTGAGCTCCAGCATGCGCTTGCCGGCGATCTGGTCGGCGGCGGCCTTCTCGCGGCCGTAGCGGCGCAGGGCGCGGCCGGAGGCGTACTGCTCCCAGCAGCCCTTGCCGCCGCAGCCGCAGAGCAGGCCGTCGGGCACCATGTTGAGGTGGCCGATCTCGCCGGCGACACCGAAGCGGCCGCGGTGCATGCGGCCGTCGAGGACGATGCCGCCGCCGATGCCGGTGCCGACCGTGATGAGGACCATGTCCTCGTGCTGGGCCGCCGCACCGAAGCGGAACTCGGCCCATGCCGCACAGTTGGCGTCGTTCTCGACGACCGTCTCCAGGCCGGTGAGCTCCTCGATGCGCTGCTTGAGCGGCTCGTTCTCCCAGGCGATGTTGGGAGCGAAGATCACGGTGGAGCGCTCGCGGTCGACGAAGCCGGGGGCCCCGACGCCCACCGCCGTGACGTCCGGGTACTCCTCCTTGAGCTCGCGCACACCCTGGGCGATCGCGTCGACCGCCCACTGGGGGTCGGCAGGGGTGGGTACCCGCGTACGCGCCAGGATCTCGCCGGTCTCGTCGACCACGCCGGCCGCGATCTTCGTCCCGCCGACGTCGACGCCGATGGTCAGAGCCATGTGTCCCTCAGCTATTCACTCGTTCCCGCTGAGCGGAACGGTACCCGCTGAGCAGTACTCCCGTACACACCGCGGCATACATTAACCGAAAGCATTTTTCGGATTGCCCCAGGTGATGCGTTCAGAAGTCGTACACTTCATGCCTTTGAGTGATGCCCTGGAGCGCTGATGTCACGTCCTCTGACCTGCGGCTTCACTAGTTGTCGGAGGCCCCGTCGAGGTCGATCCGCTCGGCCTCGGCGTGTCCGGCACCGGCCCAGCGCCGTTCATGACCTGAGACGGCGGCACGGTACGCGGCGAGCAGTTCACCGCCCGCCGCGGCGAGATGTCCGTACACCTCCGGGTTCTGCTCGCGCAGCCGTCCGCCGTACTCCTGCGCCTTGCCGCCCAGGGCGACGGCGAACCGCCGCACCTCGTCGACGAGCGGCCCGAACTCCGCCCCGGGGGACGTCCCGTCCGCCCCGTCCGTCCGTGCGCCCGTGTGCTCGTCCGCCATCCGGCGTCTCCCTGCTGTGCGGTCGCCACGCCGTCCGACCGGGCGGGGCAGGGCCACGACGCTACCGGACGGCGCAGCGGGGGGACGCCCGGCGCGGTGTGGCACCGCCCGGGCGCGCAGGCTCAGCCCCGCGCCGGCCAGAGGGCCGGGTCCGGCGCGAAGCGCACCGAGAGCACTCCGCCGGCCAGCCCGGCACCGCTCACCGTGCAGCGGCGCAGCGCCGAGGGCAGCGGCAGCAGCCGCCGGTACGCGCCGGTGCCGACGACGAGCTCGTCGCCGCGCCGCACGAGCTCCAGCCCGGCCCGGTCGGCGCCGGGCAGGGCCAGGTGCCAGACCAGCAGGCCGTCCGCGGCGAGGCGGTCCTCCACCCACGGCTCCGGCGCCCGGCCGGGTGCGGGTTCGCCGGCCGCGTAGAGCCGGTCGCCGATCTCCTCCAGGGCGACCTCGGGCCAGGGCGCGGCGAGCAGCGGCACCCCGTCGAGCTCGGCGGCGAGCGCGGCGAGCCGCTCGGCCTGCCGGGCGGCCCGCCCGGCCAGCCACGGGTCCGGGGACGACGCCGCGGCGGGCGGCAGCGCCCGGTGGGCGACCACCGCGTCGAGCCGGCGGCCGTGCAGCGCGAGGCCGGCGAGGATGCCGCGCAGCTCTCCCGGGCCGTGCGCGTCGGCGTCGACCGCGAGGCGTACGGACGTTCCGGGGGCCTCGATCGCCGCGCGGGCGTCCGCGAGCGCGGCGGAGGCGGTGGCCCGCGCCTCGAACAGCCAGTCGGCGGGCATCGGCACCCCGGCCACGGCGGCCAGCAGCGGGCGCAGCGCCCGGGCGGCCTGCCGCTGCTCGGGCAGCAGCCGGGCGAGGTAGCGGTCGAGCTGTTCGGGCAGGGCGAGGGTCGCGAGGAGGTCGGCCGGCGGCGGCGCGGCGACCACGACGACCTCGGCGTCGGCGGTGCGCAGGGCGCGCAGCAGGGCGAGCTGCCGGGTGCCGGGCAGCGGGGTGAGCTCCTCCGCGTCGAGGGGCTCGGCGCCGATCAGGTCGAGGACCGGGGCGAGGCGGGCGCCGAAGCCGTCGAGGGCGTCGCGGAGGGCGGCCTGCTCGTCGATCCGGCAGGCCGTCAGCCGCTCCGCGCAGGGCGCCGGCGCCGTGGTGAGGCGGGTGCCGAGGAGGTCGTCGACGGTGCGGTGGGGGTCGTCGGCGGCCAGCAGCAGGGTGCGCCGGCCCTGCCGGGCGCTGTGCAGGGCGGTGGCGGCGGCGATGACGGCCGAGCCGTCGCCGGTGACCAGGACGGTGCGGGGCGACACCCGGGGTCAGCCCTCGACGCGCTTCTTCAGGCCCGCCAGGGCCCGGTCGATGATGACCTTCTCCGCCTTGCGCTTGATCATGCCGAGCATGGGGATCTTGACGTCCACGGCGAGCTGGTAGGTGACCGTGGTGCGGTCCTTCCCGGTGCCCTCGGCGAGCGTGTAGGAGCCGTCGAGCGCGCGGAGCATCTGGCTCTTGACGAGGGTCCAGCGCACCTCGCGGTCGCCGTCCCAGGTGTAGGCGAGCACGTGCTCGTCGCGGATGGCCCCGGCGTCGAGGACGAGGCGGACCTCGGCGGCCCGGCCGTCGGGGGCGGTGGAGAGCACCTCGATCTCCTTCACCTCGCCCGTCCAGTCCGGGTAGGTGGCGAAGTCGGCGATCGCGGCCATCACCTCGGCCGGTGTCGCCTCGATGATGATGCTCGACCTGGTGTGCTCCGCCATCACGGCCCTCCGCGTGTGTTCAGATGTGCGCCCAGGGCAGGCTATCGCGCCTGCGGGTGCACTCCGGGCCCCGCCCTGCGGGTATCCGTGCGCGGGTGCGTCCGCGGGAGGGGGCGGGTGCGCCCGCCGGGCGGGGGCGGGCGCGCCCGGGGAGGGGGGCCGGGCCCTGCATCCGGGGCACCGGGTGGCTGCCGTAGTGTGCCTGTCGACACCATCCCCACCGGTCACGTGCGGTGTGACGCTTCGAACAACGGAGCCGATCCCCCTGGTCGAATGTGGCTACCGGGCAGTAACGTCCTGCCGTCCCGCAGAGTCGCAGACGAGGAGCAGCCTTGCTCGAGTTCAGCCTTCCGGCCCGCTACGAGGTACCGAGCGGCGGCAACCTCTCCGACCTCGTCCACCAGAACGCCGAGCAGCACCCCGGCGAGGCCGTGATCGGCCGCAAGGTGGCCGGGCAGTGGCAGGACATCGGCGCGGAGCAGTTCCTCGCCGAGGTGCACGCCGCCGCCAAGGGCCTGATCGCCTCCGGCGTCGGGCCGGGCGACCGGGTCGCGGTCATGTCCCGCACGCGGTACGAGTGGACGCTGCTCGACTTCGCGATCTGGTGCGCGGGCGCCATCACCGTGCCGGTGTACGAGACCTCCTCCGCCGAGCAGGTGCACTGGATCCTCGGCGACTCCGGCGCCGTCGCCGTGGTCACGGAGACCGCCGCGCACGCCGCCGTGGTGGCCGGGGTCCGCGACCGGCTGCCGCAGCTGCAGCACACCTGGCAGATCGAGGACGGCGGCATCGCCGCGCTCACCGCGGCCGGCGCCGGGGTGGCGGACGCCACCGTCGCCGAGCGGCGCTCCGTGCCGACCGCCGACTCGGTCGCCACCATCGTCTACACCTCGGGCACCACCGGCCGTCCCAAGGGCTGTCAGCTGACGCACGGCAACTTCCTCGCCGAGCTCGGCAACGTCACCGCCCGGCTGGAGCCGCTGTTCCGCACCGGCGAGAGCTCGGTGCTGCTCTTCCTCCCGCTCGCCCACGTGCTCGGCCGGATCGCCGAGATCGCGGCCGCGATCGCCCCGATCAAGCTGGGCCACGTCTCGGACATCAAGGACGTGACGGCCGAGCTCGGCTCGTTCCGCCCGACGCTGATCCTGGGCGTGCCGCGGGTCTTCGAGAAGGTCTTCAACACGGCCCGCGCCAAGGCGCAGGCCGACGGCAAGGGCCGGATCTTCGACGCGGCCGCCGACACGGCCGTCGCCTACAGCCGGGCCCGGGACGCGGGCGGCGCCGGCCTGGTGCTCAGAGTGAAGCACGCGGTCTTCGACAGACTGGTCTACGGCAAGCTGCGGGCCGCGCTCGGCGGCCGGGCCACCCACGCGATCTCCGGCGGTGCCCCGCTCGGCGAGCGGCTGGGCCACTTCTACCGCGGCATCGGCTTCACCGTCCTGGAGGGCTACGGCCTGACCGAGACGTGTGCCGCGACCGCCTTCAACCCGCACGACCGTCCGAAGATCGGCACGGTCGGCCAGCCGCTGCCGGGCTCGTCGGTGCGGATCGCCGAGGACGGCGAGGTGCTCCTCAAGGGCCCCCAGGTCTTCACCGGCTACTGGAACAACCCCGTGGCGACCGCCGAGGCCCTGCAGGACGGCTGGTTCGCCACCGGCGACCTGGGCTCGCTCGACGAGGACGGCTACCTCACCATCACCGGCCGCAAGAAGGAGATCATCGTCACCGCGGGCGGCAAGAACGTCGCCCCGGCCGTGATCGAGGACCGCATCCGGGCCCACGCGCTGATCGGCGAGGTCATGGTGGTCGGCGACCGCAAGCCGTTCATCGCCTGCCTGGTGACGATCGACCCGGACTTCTTCACGCTGTGGAAGCAGGCCAACGGCAAGCCCGCGGAGGCCACCCCGGCGGACCTCGCGGCCGACGCCGACCTGCTGGCGGCCGTCCAGGCGGCGGTCGACGACGGCAACCAGGCCGTGTCGCACGCGGAGGCCGTGAAGAAGTTCCGGGTGCTCGACACCGCCTTCACCGAGGAGAGCGGCCACCTGACGCCGTCGCTCAAGCTCAAGCGCAACGTCGTGCTGAAGGACTTCGCGGCCGAGGTCGAGGGCCTCTACAAGCGCTGAGCCGTACGCGCCCGGGGCGCGGGGAGGAGCGGGCACCGGCGCGCTCCGCTCCCCGCGCCCCGTCGCTTTCCGGGCGCCGCACGCCTGGCGCGACCGGGGGCGCCCGGTGCGGACCACGGGCGCGCGGAACCTCCCGCGCGCCCAGCGGCCCCGCCCCCACCCGCCGCGCCAGCGCCCTCGCCGCCGGGGTCAGGCGAGCAGCCCGGTGAGGCGCTGCGCGAGGAGGTCCCAGCGCCAGGAGCGCTCCACCCAGCGGCGCCCGGCCTCGCCCATCCGGCGGCGCAGCTCCTCGTCGTGCAGCAGCCGCACGATCCGCTCGGCCGCCGCGGCGGCGGAGCGGCCCGGCACGACGTACCCGGTCTCCCCCTCCAGGACGGCGTCGGGCGCGCCGCCCGAGTCGCCGGCGACCACCGGCAGGCCGGTCGCGGACGCCTCCAGGTAGACGATGCCGAGCCCCTCGACGTCCAGCCCGCCGCGCCGGGTGCGGCAGGGCATGGCGAAGACGTCGCCTGCGCCGTAGTGCGCGGGCAGCTCCGACCAGGGCACGGCCCCGGTGAACCGGACGGAGGCCGCGACACCACGGGCCTCGGCGCGCTTCTCCAGGTCGGCCCGGTAGGGGCCGTCGCCGACGATCAGCAGCACGGCCTCCGGCACGGCGGCCAGGATCTGCGGCATCGCGTCGATCAGGGTGTCCTGCCCCTTGCGCTTCACCAGGCGGGAGACGCAGACCACCACCGGCCGGTCGGTGAGGCCGAGCCGGGCCCGGACCTCCGCACCGCCGGAGTCGGGACGGAACGTCTTCTCGTCCACGCCCGGCGGCAGCTGCACCATGCGCCGGGCGGCGTCCGGGCCGACCGCGCCGGCGATCCGCGAGCGGGTGTACTCGCCGAGGTACGTGAGCGTGTCCGTGCCCGCGCCGATCCGCCGCAGCAGCTGCCGGGAGACCGGCAGCTGCGCCCAGGCGGCCTCGTGGCCGTGGGTCATGCCGAGCAGCCGGCCGGCCCCGGCCCGGCGCAGGGCGGGCGCCATCAGGCCGAGCGGGGCCGCGGCCCCGAACCACACCGAGCTGCACCCCTCGGCCCGGAGGATCTCGGCGGCCCGCCGGGTCACCCGCGGCGTCGGCACCATCATCGTCGTGCGGTCCCTGACCACGGGGAACGGCTGCTCCGCGTCGAACCGGGCCACCTCGCGGCCGTCCCGCCACGTGGAGGCGTACACGACCACCGAGCCGGGAGGCTGGCGGACCGCCATGTTGTGGACGAAGGCCTGGATGCCGCCCGGCCGTGGCGGGAAGTCGTTGGTGACGATGAGGGTCTTGTGCATGCAAACGGCTCGCTCGGTCGGGGGGTGCTCGGTGCAGGGGTCGGTGATCCGTACCATAGGTCAACACCATGGCCCGCCGGGAACGAAGCGTCGCAGCGCAACCGTTTCCGCTCCGGGCCGGTCCTCTGTTCCGGGGCCCGGCGCGCGCAGGGTGTCCGCAGACCGGCGGCAGCGAGACGAACGAGGGAGCGCAGTGGAGTTGGCCCCGACCGGGCACACCGGCAGCACCAGCAGCACCGAGCGCCTCGCCCTGACCGGTTCACCGGCCCCGTCGCCGGCCGGCGGTGCCCTCTGGGCGCTCGGCGGCACCTGGCTCGCCACCCGCACGCTGATCCTGCTGATGGCCACCGGCGTGCTGCGCTTCTCCGGCACCGACGTCAGCTCCGACATCTCGGTGATCTACCACGGCTGGTACGAGGTGCTGCAGACCGGCACCTTCCCCCTCGACGACGTGACCTGGCAGTACCCGCCGGGCGCGGCGCTCGTGATCCTCCTGCCGGGGCTGCTGCCCTGGTCGTACCTGGTCTCGTTCTTCGTCGTCTGCGGGCTCTTCGACGTGCTGGCCGCGGGCCTGCTGATGCGGGCCGGCACCCGGCGGGGCCGCAGCTTCACCGGCGCGTGGATGTGGGTGGCCGGTGTGCCGCTGCTCGGCCCGACGGTCTACTGCCGGTACGACATCGTGGTGACCGCGATCGCGGTCACCGGCCTGCTGCTCGTGCTGCGCCGTCCGGCGCTGGGCGGCCTGCTGCTCGGTCTCGGCGGCCTGGTGAAGCTGTGGCCGCTGCTGGCGCTGGCCGGCACGCCCCGCGGGCGCCGGACACGCCGTGCCTGGGTGTCGGCCGGCGCGACGGCGGCGGCCCTGGGCTTCCTGCTGACGGCGGGCATGAACGGGGCGTTCGAGTTCCTGACGTTCCAGAAGGAGCGCGGCATCGAGGTGGAGTCGCTGGGCGCGCTGCCGCTGCACTTCGCCCGGCTGTTCGGGTCGTGGGACGGCCAGGTCACGATGAACTACGGCTCGCTGGAGATGCTCGGCCCCTGGGTGCCGGTGATCTCCCGGGTGTCCGTGGCGGGCACGCTGGCGGGCTTCGGCTGGCTGCTGGTCTGGCGGCTGCGGGCGGCCCGCTGGCAGCCGTCGACGGCGTTCGACGCGGCGCTGGCGGCCCTGCTCGTGTTCACGGTGACGAGCCGGGTGATCAGCCCGCAGTACCTGGTGTGGCTGGTGGGCCTGGCCGCGGTCTGCCTGACGGTGCGCGGCACCAGCCAGAAGCCGGTCGCGATCCTGCTGCTGCCCGCGACGGTGCTCACCACGGTGGAGTTCCCGCTGCTCTTCAGCGCCGTCCAGCACAGCGAGCCGTGGGGCGTCGCGGTGATCACCGCGCGCAACCTGCTGCTGCTCGCGGCGACCGTGGTGTCCTGCCGCCGGCTGTGGCGCTCCACCCGCAGCGTGGAGCCGGCCCCCACCGTCGTGCTGCCGCAGGAGCAGCCCGTGCAGGGCTACCCGGTGCGCCCGGGCATCGCGTACGAGCAGGCGCTGCTGGACGACCTGGACCGGCCGCCGGTGCGCCCGGCGCCCACGGCCTGACGCCCGGGCGGTGCCGCCACGGCCGCGGCGCGCCGTCCCGCTCAGCGGCGCAGCTGCCGGACGAGGTCGGCGGACCAGGTCCTGGTGAAGCGGGCGACGTCGAGGCCGAGCTCGGCCCGCATGACGGCGTCCAGCCGCCCGGCGTCGCCCATCTCGCCGACCGCGCGGTAGAACGCGACGAGCCGCTTCGGCCCGAAGGTGCGGGCGATGAGGTCGCAGGCCAGCCATGCCTGCTCGTAGGCCTGGGCGATGCCCGCGGCGCCGGCGGTGAAGTCGGAGTCCGCGGGCAGGGCGGCGGGCACCCGGCCGTCGGTGACGTCGCGGCCGAGCTCGGGTGCGATCTGGCGCGGGGTGCGCCGGGCGCCGCGGTAGCCGGTGTAGTCGGCGACGCCCTCGGAGAGCCAGAGCGGCGTCCAGCTGCGGGTGGACGCCCGGGTGGCCACGTGGGTGGCCTCGTGGGTGACGACGACCTTCCGTCCGAGGTCGCTCAGGCCGCGGAACGCGTCCGGGTTGACGAGCACCCGGTCGGCCGGGGTGCCGGCCGGGGCGCCGCCGGCCGCGACGGTGACGGCCGCGATGCCCTCGTACGCGTCGGGGGCGACGTCGAGCATGCGGGCGAACTCCGGCTCGGTGGCGGGGGTGACGATCAGCAGCCGGCCGGGCCACGCCTCGCCCCAGAGCTCCGAGACGGCCGGCACGGCCTCGTCCGCGACGGCGGCGAGGGCGGCCAGTTCGGGTGCGCCGCCGAGGCCGAGCACCAGCGAGCGCTCCCCGCGGGCGACACCGACCTTCCCGAGGTCCCACAGGGCGGCGGCGGAGGCGGGCTCGTCCGCGGCGAGGAGCCATCCGTCGGCGGTCCGGTCGAAGGTGAGCCGCCGCGGCAGCACGGCCGGCTGGTCGTCGATGCCGCGCAGCCGGTGGGCGAGGCCCGCGGTCACGGTGAGGCTGCCGTCGGCGCCGGGCTCGCCGACCTCGCTGATGCGGTACTCGACGGCGGCGAACGGCACGGCGGCCGCGCGGTCGGCCAGCCGGGCCTGGGCCGCCCGGGCGGCCGGGGCGGTACCGGCGAGCAGGGCCGTGCGGTCGGCCCGCAGCAGGGCCCGGGCGCGGGCGGCGAGCAGGTCGGTCACGCGCGGGGGCACCCCCGGCACCGGCGCGCCGGGCCGCCCGGGCGAGAGGGCCGTGCGGCGGGCGGCGGCGGAGGGGACGGTGGGTCCGGAGAGCTGGGCCAGCCCGCCGAGGGCCAGCAGCAGGGCGGTGCGGCGCGGCACGCGGCCGTCGCCGGACAGGACGGACCGGCCCGCCCCGAAGCGTCGGGGCAGGTCGGTGACCAGGGGTTCGGCGTCCCCGCCGGCCGGGCCGGGGTGCCGGTAGGCGCCGCTCAGACCCGCACCACCCCGCTGACGGGCATGGCCTTGACGCTCTCGTAGCGGACCCGGGCACCGGGGTACGGGGCGTGCACGACGACCCCGCCGCCGGCGTACATGCCGACGTGGTGCATGTCCTTGTAGAAGATCACCAGGTCTCCAGGTCGTGCCTCGGAGAGGCTCACTCGCCGCCCCGCGTACGCCTGTGCCTGCGAGGTGCGCGGCAGGCTCACTCCGGCCTGCCGCCAGCTCCAGTACATCAGACCGGAGCAGTCGAAGGTGCCGGGCCCGGTCGATCCGTAGACGTACGGGGAGCCGATCCGGGAGACCGCGGCGGCCAGGGCGGCCGCGGCCCGCTCGGAGGAGGGGGGCTGGTCGCCGAGGTCGATGCGGTCGGTGCCGCGGGCCGCCCGGCGGGCCGCGTCGCGGGCGTCGTCGGCGACGAGCCGGCCCCGCTCGCCGGCGGTGAGGCCGCCGAGGAGGCGCTGGGCGTCGCCGAGGCGCTGCCGGATCTGCTCCTTGCTGTCGGCGAGGGAGCGGCGGACGTCCTCCAGCTCGGCGAGCTTGCCGGTGGCCTCGGTCCGGCGCTGGTCGAGCCGGCGCCGTCGTTCGAGGACGTGGCGGAGGGTGTCGTTCTGCCGGGTGTTCGCCTGGTCGAGGGCGCGGGCGCGGGTCAGGTAGCCGTCGGGGTCGGATTCCAGCATCAGCCGGACGGCCGGGTCGATGCCGCCGTCCCGGTACTGCGCGGCGGCGGCGGTCGCGAGGTCGACGGTGAGGCGGTTGAGCTCGTCCTGTCCCCTGGCGACCTGCGCCTGGAGGGACGAGGCCTCGGCCTGCAGGCGCTTCTGCTGGTCGAGTGCGGCGTTGGCCTGCTCGCTGGCGTGCTCGGCCTCGTCGTACAGCCGGTCGACCCGGGTCCTGACGTCGGCGGTGTGCGCGGACGGGTCCGCGGGCACCTCGGGTGCGCCGTACGCGCTGCCGCCGACGGTGGCGCCGAGGGCGGTGGTGGCCGCGGCCGTGAGCACCAGGGCCCGGGCTAGGCCGTGGACGCCGGGCAGTTGGGGGCGGCGGTGCGCGGGCATGCGGCGGTGGCTCCGTTCCTGCGGCGGGACGCCGCCGCCGCCCGGGCCGGGCGGCCGTCCTCGCGGACGTCCGGGGGCAGACGTTAGCGAGTCCGACCGATCTAGTCCAAACCCCTCCATCACCGAATATTTGACCTCCAATCGGACATCAGCCCGGGTGCGGGCCCCGCCGGCCGCGCCGGACGGCCGCGGGCCCGGCCCCTCCGTCGTCGGAGGGACCGGGCCCGGGCGGGGTGCTGCGTGCGCGTCAGATCCGCACGATCGCCGAGATCGGCATCACGGTGGCGGAGGCGTACCGCACGTTGGCGCCGGTGTGCGGGGCGTGGATGATCTGGCCGCCGCCCACGTACATGCCGACGTGGTGCCGGTCGCCGTAGTAGACGATCAGGTCGCCGGGCTTGGCGTTGGCGATGTTGGTGCCGATGT
The DNA here is from genome assembly GCF_045862635.1 of Kitasatospora sp. NE20-6. Taxonomy (NCBI): domain Bacteria; kingdom Bacillati; phylum Actinomycetota; class Actinomycetes; order Kitasatosporales; family Streptomycetaceae; genus Kitasatospora; species Kitasatospora sp. NE20-6. The sequence continues at coordinate 36,283 of NZ_BPRL01000048.1, read as the reverse complement.
TGGTGCCGGCCCCCGCCTGCGACTGCGAGGTGCGCGGGATGGAGACACCCGCCTGCCGGTAGGCCCACTGCATGAGGCCGGAGCAGTCGAAGTTGGCGGGCCCGGCGGCACCGTAGACGTACGCCACGCCGAGCTTGGTCTTGGCCGCGGCGACGGCGACGGCGGCGTGGGAGCCGGCCGGCAGGTCGACGGTGTCGAGGACCGGGCGCGCGGTGTCGCGGGAGGCGCGGTCGACGCTCGCCTTCGCGGCGGAGGCGGCCCTGGCCTCGACGGCGGCGAGCTCGTCGCGCTCCTTCTGGGTGAGGGAGTCGAGCAGGGCGGTGGCCTTGGCCAGCTTGCCCTGGATCTCCTCCTTCTTCGTCCTGAGCGAGCGGGTGGTGCTGTCGAGGTCCGCGAGCTTGTGCTCGGCCTCGGCCTTCTGGGCGTCGAGCTTGGCCTGCTCGGTCCTGAAGGACTTGAGGGTGTCGGCCTGGGTGGCGTTCATCCGGCTGACCGACCCGGCCTGGCTCAGGAACTGGTCGGGCTCGCTGGAGAGCATCAGCTGCACGGTGGGCGAGATGCCGCCGTCGCGGTACTGCTGGGCGGCGACCCCGGCGAGGCGGCCCTGCACCCCGCTCACCTGGGCCTGCTGACGGGCGACCTGGTCCTGCAGCTGGGTGACCTGCTTCTGCAGGGTCTGCTGCTTCTCGGCCGCCGCGTTGTACTGCTCGCTGGCGACCTCGGCCTGCTCGTTGAGCTGGTCGACCTGGGTCTTGACCTGGTCCTTGGTCGGCGCGGGGTCGGCGTGGGCACCGGTCTGGGAGGAGAGCGCGACCGCGGTGGCCGCGGCAGCGGTCAGGATCGAGGCACGCGTGCGGCCGACAGGCTTGGGACGACGATGGGACGCCACGAAGGCGGACTCCTTCTTCCTCACACCGCCTACCGGGTGAGCTGACGGGTTCGGGCCGGAAGCTGCCCTACGACGTCTCACCGCCCGCCCCTGCGGCCCGCGGACTCCCGCGGGCCGGCCGGCGCGGCCGGCCTGACGCCGATTCACCCCGGGGGAACGTGGTTCCCCGGCTCCGTTCGACAGCGCCCCCTCAGGGGCCTCCCCGTAGGCAGTTCACACTGCCCAGCTGCGTCGCGGACTCGGCGGCGACCACCGCCGTCACCCGGGTTGGGTGATCGACTCCGCGGCGGTCCGTGGGATGACCTTAGTAACCGATCCGTGATCCGTTCAAATCCTTGTCGGAAAAATCTCGGATCAACGACCGTTCCCATCGGTGAATACGACCGGTCCTGAACGGATTTCCATGGTCAGCTGATGGTTTCTCATCCGACGAGCAGGAAATCGGACGCCCGGACGTGGGGGAGATCACAGGAGGATCTCCGCCAGCCCGGGCGTGTCACGCGGCATCAGAAACGCCGCGGATGAGGCATATGTCCGATCTGCTACCGCGGGGTCAGACCCGGCGGATGGTCTTGATCGGCATGACGGTCGCCGACGCCACCTTCACCACGTCACCGGTGTGCGGGGCGTGCACCATCAGACCGTTGCCGATGTACATCGCCACGTGGTGCGCGTCCGAGTGGTAGATGATCAGGTCGCCGGGCTGCGCGTTGGCGATGTTGGTGCCGACGTTGACGCCCACGGTCGCCTGCGACTGCGAGGTGCGCGGCAGCGAGACGCCGGCCTTCGCGTACGCCCACACCATCAGGCCCGAGCAGTCGAAGGAGTTCGGGCCCGTGGCGCCCCACACGTACGGCACGCCGCGCTTGCTGAGGGCGGCGCTCACGGCCGCGGCCGCGTAGCCGGACGCCGGCGGCAGGTTGCTGATGTCGACGCGGTCGCCGGCGCGGGAGGCGCGGCCCGTGATGGACGCGCGCTCGGCGGCGGTCAGCGAGCTGAGCAGGCGCTGCGACTCGGAGAGCTTCTTCTGGACCTCGGCCTTGGCCTCGTTCAGCGTCTGGGTGGAGCGGTCCAGCTCGGCGAGGATGGCCGCGGCCTCCTGCTTCTGCTGGTCGAGCCGGCGCTGCTGCTCCTTCAGGCTCTTGAGCGTGGAGGCCTGGGTGTCGGTGGCCTGCTCGTTGCTCGACGCCTTGTCGAGGTAGTTGTCGGGGTCCGACGAGAGCATGAGCGCCACCGTCGGGTCGACGCCGCCGGTGCGGTACTGGTCGCCGGCGACCGCGGACAGCCCGGACGCGACCTCGGTCAGCTGCTGCTGACCGCGCGCGATCTGGTCCTGCAGCTGGTCGGCCTGCTTGCGGAGCTGCTCGCCCCGCTCCTTGGCTCCGTTGTACGTCTCGGACGCCTGCTCCTGCTCCTCGAGGAGCTTGTCGACCTGGACCTTGACCTCGTCCTTGGTGGGCTTTGCCGGGGCGGCGTGGGCGCTCGCCTGGGCGGAGAGGGCGACCGCGGTCGCGGCTGCAGCGGTGAGCACGGATACCCGCGCGCGGCTCGGCTGCTTGGGACGGCGGTGGGAGGCCAAGGGTCTAGCTCCTTCTTCCTGCTGGACTCACTCGATCGAGTGAGGTCCGGAAAATAGGTTTGACGCCAGACCCTAGTGAAGATCCGCCTCCGGCGCCACTCCCCTCCGCTGCGAAGTCGGCCCCCCGACCGGGATTTCACCAGCCCGACACAACCTCGCCACCACCGCTCCGACCTGGGCCGACGCCCCGTCAGGGCCGGGAGAGCCGGTTGAGCAGCAGAATCGACGCCACGGGGCGGGCCCCCGCCTTGCGCACGCCCTCCGCGACCTCGCGGTCCGTGGAGACCACCACCACCGGCCGCCCCTCCGGCTCGGCCCGCACCATCCGCCGGATCAGCTCGTCCGCGGTCTCCCCGGTACGGCTGAAGCGCACCCGGACCCCCCGCGGCGGCGCCATGATCACCGGCACGTCGAGGTCCTGCCCGTCGAAGACACAGGTCACCTCGGCGTGGGTGCGCTGCGCCAGCATGGCCAGCCCGCCCAGCAGCCGCAGCCGCTGCTGCTCCAGCGGCAGCGCGGGGTAGCCGGTCTTCGTGACGTTGTAGCCGTCCACCACCAGGTGCACCTGAGGAATCGCCAGCAGCTGGTCGAGCAGGGCCGGGTCGTCCTCGGCCAGACCCCGGCGGGCCACGTCGTGCGGGTTCGCCGAGGACGGCTCCACCGCGTCCACCAGGTCCGCCGGCCGCAGCTGGGCGACCGGCAGCGCCAGCTCCCGCTGCAGGCCCTGCGCCGACTGCAGCACCGTGTCGAGCAGCAGCCGCAGCCGCATGTCCTCCACGCTGCGGCCCTCGCGCGCCGAACGGCGGCCCGCCTCCGAGGCGGTCTCCAGCTCGGTGATGCGGTGCCGCAGCCGCCGGGCCTCGCCGTCCGCGGCACTGCGCTCCGCCGCGGACGCCGTCCGGACGCCGTCCAGCTCGGCCTGCACCTTGCGGGTCTCCGCCTGGGCCCGCCGGGTGTCGCTCTCCAGGGAGCGGACGCGCTTGCGCAGCGACTCGGCCTCCCGGCGCACGCCCTCCGACTCCGCGCGCTGGCGCTCCAGGTCGGCGCGCGCCGCCGCCCGGACCTCGGCCAGCTCGCCCTGCAGCTTCTCCACGATCCGGGCCGCCTCGGCGGCCGCGCCCTCGGCGTCGGCCCGCTCGACCTCGTGGCCGGCGTCGGCGACGAGGCGGCTCCAGCCCTCGGGGCGCAGCAGGTAGGCGGCGGCGGCGACGTCCATCGGGTCGGCGGCGGCAGGCACCGTCCCGGCCTCCAGCGCCCTGGCCAGCTCCGGCTGGCCGAGGCGCAGGCGCTCGGCTATGCGCACCCGGAAGAACGGTTCGGCGTCCAGCGCCGCGGCCAGCGCGGTCGCCGCGTACTTCGCGCGGCGGGCGGGGGTGAACTTCGCGTACGGGCGCAGGCCCGACGGCAGGTCGGCGGCCGGGATCGCCCCCAGCGCGTCGGCGGCGATGCCGACCACGCGGCGGCGCACGCCCTCGGGCAGCGGGCGGTCCAGCTGCTCGGACGGCGTGCCGTCGGCCTCGGCCACCGGCCCGGCGCCGGGCGCGTCCGGCAGGCCTCCGTCCGCAGCGGGCTGCTGCCCCTGCGGCTCGGACGGCCCGCTCGCTGCGTCCACCACGTCCCTGGCTCCGATCCTGCTCCCCGGGCTCGCGCGGCCTGCTGCCGCCGCCCTCGAATGCACCGCGCTGCGCCCATGCACCGCTCTGTGCAATTGTCCCGTCTACCGTGCCCCGAGGGGTACCGCGCCACACGCCCCGGCGGTGCGCGTGCTCCGCCGGGGTGTGCCGTGCCGTCGCCGGCTCAGGCCTGCGGCTCGCCCTCGCCGGCCTCCGCCTGGGCGGCTGCCTCGGCCTCGGCACCCGGACGGGCGACCAGCTCGACCTGGTCGACGGCGTTGCACCAGCGGCAGCGCACCGACTCCAGCGTCTCGCTGAGGACCTCGGTCTCCTCCACCTTCGACTCGCCGCTCAGGTCGAAGTGCAGGTACTCCACCACCCGGGCCGAGCGGGTCACGTCGAAGCGGGTCAGGTTGCCGCACAGGGTGCAGCGCCAGCGGGTCTCGGCAGTGGGGGCGGCGATGGTCATCGGCGGTCCTCTCGGATGGTCCCTGGTCCGGTCGGCCAAGCCTATTGCGTACGGGCCCGGCGGCCGTCACCGGTCCGCGCACCGGTACAGGTCACCCGCTTGCAGCAGCGGCCGGTGTCGGGCGGCGGCCGGGGAGGAATGCTCGCTGTCATGGCCGTCCCCGCCCCCGTGCGCGGGCGGGCGGAGGCCGCGACCCCGGCACCGGCCCGTGCCCCGCACGTCACCTACGCGCTGATCGCGGTCAGCACGCTCGTCCTGCTGGCCGGCCCGAGCTTCGGCCTCAACCCGGTGTACGGCACCGGCGACGCCCGGGTGTGCGCGGAGCAGCGCTTCGCACAGCGCTGGGGTGCGGTGCCGGCGGAACTCCTCGGCCACGCACCGCTGGACGCCGGACAGCTCGCCGCGCTGCCACCGGTCGTGAAGGGCTGCACGCCGACCCCGGACCCGGGCAAGATCCCGGTGCTGTCCGTGCTCACCTCGCTCTTCGTGCACGCGGGCTGGCTGCACCTGGTCGGCAACGTGCTGTTCCTGTACGTCTTCGGCCCCGGTGTGGAGCAGCGGCTCGGCCGGGCCCGCTTCCTCCTCTTCTACCTGGGCATCGGCTACCTGGCGACGTACGGCTACGCGCTGGCCGAGGCCGGCTCGGACGAGTCGGTGCGGGCGCTGGTCGGCGCGTCGGGGGCGATCTCGGGCGTGCTCGGCGGCTACCTGCGGCTGTACCCGCGGGCGCGGGTGACGACGCTGGTACCGGTGCTGCTGTTCCTGCCGCTGCGGTTCCCCGCGTGGCTGGTGCTGGGGCTGTGGTTCGCGCTGCAGTGGTGGCCGGTCGGGTCCGCGGTGCCGGGCGTGGCGTACCTGGTGCACGTGATCGGGTTCAGCGCGGGCTGGCTGGCGGTGCGGGCGGCGGGTCTGCGGCAGGGCAGACGCGCGAGCTGACGGCGGATACGCTGGGCCTCACCCCAGCACACAGGAGCGCGCACCGTGATCACCGCGATCGTCCTCATCAGGACCAGCGTCGACCGGATCCCCGAGATCGCCGAGGCGATCGCCGCGATCGAGGGCGTCAGCGAGGTCTACTCGGTGACCGGCGGCTACGACCTCGTGGCGATGGTGCGGGTGCGGCGCCACGAGGACCTCGCCGCGGTGATCCCCGGCCGGCTCAACAAGGTGCCGGGCGTGGAGCACACCGAGACGCAGATCGCCTTCCGCACCTACTCGCAGCACGATCTGGAGGCGGCGTTCGCGCTGGGCCTGGACGAGTAGGTCAGGCCGCGGTGTCGACGACGCACCGGCCGCCCTCGTTGCGGTAGGTCCAGCGGGCGCCGTCGGTGACGAGCGCGCGGACGGCGGCGAGGAAGCGGTCGATGTGCTCGTCGGGCGTGCCGGCGCCGAAGCTCACCCGGATCGCGTTGAGGCTGCGCTCGCCGGGCAGCGAGGGCTCGGGCGCACCGCACGCGGACGGCGCCGTGTCCTCCCCGCCGAGCAGGGTGCGCACCAGCGGGTGCGCGCAGAACAGGCCGTCGCGCACGCCGATGCCGTACTCGGCGGAGAGCGCCGCCGAGAAGTGCGAGCTGTTCCAGCCGCGGACCACGAAGGACAGCACCCCGACGCGGGCCGAGCCCTCGCCGAAGAGGTTGAGCACCTTCACCTCCGGGATCCCGGCGAGTCCGGCGGTGAGCCGCTCGACGAGCGCCTGCTCCCGGGCCTCCAGCGCGTCGAAGCCGGCCGCGGTCAGCGCGCGGCAGGCCGAGGCGATGGCGTAGGCGCCGATGACGTTGGGCGAGCCGGCCTCGTGCCGGGCCGGGCCCCGGTGCCACTCGACGGCGACGGAGCCGTCCTCCTCGCGGGCCACGGTCCGGCTGGCGCCGCCGCCGGCGAGGTACGGCTCCGCGGCGTCCAGCCAGTCGCTGCGCCCGGCGAGCACGCCCGATCCGAACGGCGCGTACAGCTTGTGGCCGGAGAAGGCGACCCAGTCGACGCCGAGGTCGCGCACGGACAGCCGGTGGTGCGGGGCGAGCTGGGCGGCGTCCAGGACGACGCGCGCGCCGTGCCGGTGGGCGGTCTCGGTGAGCTCGGCGATCGGCCACAGCTCGCCGGTGACGTTGGAGGCGCCGGTGACGCAGAGCAGGCGCGGTCCGGCGGGGTCGCCCGCGGCGAGCGCGGCGTCGAGGGCGGCGACGGCCTCGGCGCGGGAGCGCGGGGCCCGCAGGTACTCGACCGTCAGGCCGGCGTGGCGCCAGGGCAGCAGCGAGGCGTGGTGCTCGGTCTCGAAGGCGTAGACGCGGGTGCCGGCGGGCAGCGCCCCGGCGAGCAGGTTGAGCGAGTCGGTGGTGGCGCGGGTGAAGACGACCTGGTCGCCGTCGCGCAGGTCGAGGAAGTCGGCGACGGTGCGGCGGCTCTGCTCGAAGAGGTCGGTGGAGAGCTGCGAGAGGTAGCCGGCGCCGCGGTGCACGCTGCCGTAGTAGGGGGCGTACGCGGCGATGTCGTCCCAGACCTGCTGGAGGGCGGGGGCGCTGGCGGCGTAGTCGAGGGCGGCGTAGGTGACCTTCTCGCCGGAGGCGAGCGGCACCTGGACGTCGTGGCCGAGGACGGCGAGCGGGGCGCAGAGTTCGGTGGAAAGCGACATGGCGGTGCTCCTCACGAGGTGGGGACCCCGGGGATGCATCGCCGGTGGTCCGCGCTTGCCGCGCGGACGACTTGCCGCACGGCCCGGTCCTCACCCAGGGCACCCCGCCACGGACGGAGGGTTGCCGGACAGCAAGCTGGGGCTTGTTGCTGCCACTCATGACCTGTGGAGGACTCTAGGCGAGAGCTGAGGAGCGGTCAAGGCCGGGCAGGTGCGGGGGCGGCCGCCCCCGCACCTGCCGGCTCCGTCAGCGGCGCGCGGTGGCGTCGGCCCAGCGCTTGAGCGTGGCCTCGGCGGCTCCGGAGTCGATCGCCGCGGCGGCCCGCTCGATGCCGGCCGCGAGCTGCCCGGTGAGCGGCGCGTCGGTGAGGTCGAGCGCGACGAGGGCGGCGGCCGTGTTGAGCAGGACGGCGTCCCGGACGGGCCCGCGCTCGCCGGCGAAGAGGCGCCGGGCGACGGCGGCGTTGTACTCGGCGTCCGCGCCGCGCAGCGCCTCGATGCCGACCAGCTCGATGCCGACGTCCCGCGGGTCGAAGGCGGTCTCCGTGACGGCACCGTCCTTGACGATCCACACGTGCGAGGTGGTGGAGACGGTGAGCTCGTCGAGGCCGTCGTCGCCGCGGAAGACGAGGGCGCGGGCGCCGCGCCGGGCGAGCACGCCGGCGATCAGCCCGGCGAGCCGGGTGTCGAAGCAGCCGATGGCGTGGGCGGTGACCTTGGCCGGGTTGGTGAGCGGGCCGAGGATGTTGAAGGCCGTGGGCACGCCGAGGTCGCGGCGGGCCGGGGCGGCGTGCCGCATCGCGGGGTGGAACTTCGCGGCGAAGCAGAAGGTGAGGCCGACCTCCTCGGCGACCGCGGCGACCTGCCGGGCGTCGAGGTCGAGGCTGATGCCCAGCTTCTCCAGCACGTCGGAGGAGCCGCTCGCGGAGGAGGCGGCCCGGTTGCCGTGCTTGACGACCTTGGCCCCGGCCGCGGCGGCGACGATCGCGGACATCGTGGAGATGTTGACCGTCTTCGCCCGGTCGCCGCCGGTGCCGACGATGTCGACCGCCGGGCCGGGGATGTCGAGCGGTTCGGCGTGCGCGTACATGGCGTCGACGAGGCCGCCGATCTCCTCGACCGTCTCGCCCTTGGCCCGCAGCGCGACCATGAAGCCGGCGACCTGGACGGGCACGGCCTCGCCGGCCATGATCCGGTCCATCGCCCAGGCGGTGTCGGCCCGGGTGAGGTCCTGGCCGGCGAGCAGCGAGGTCAGCAGATCCGGCCAGGTGCGGACCACCTGCACGGGGTCCTTGCCGCCGTTCGCAGGGTTCACGTTCACCATGGCCGACTCCAGCTCTCATCCGGTGGTACCGAAACAGGGATGGAGCCAGCCTAGCGAGCACGGGCGGGCGGCCGGGCCGATCCGGCCGCCCCTTCTCTCCTGGTGAGACGGCCCTCCGGCCGGCCGGGAGCGGTCAGTGGTGGGCGGGGGTCCGCCGGGCGATCCGGGCGCGCAGGAGGGTGGCTGCGGCCTCGGCGAGGGCCATCGGGTCGACCGGCTGGGCGATGGCGGCGTCGGCCCGGCTCCAGGCGGCGAGCCAGGCGTCCTGCGGGCGGCCGATGAGGACGAGCACCGGCGGGCAGCCGTAGATCTCGTCCTTCAGCTGGCGGGTGAGGCCGAGCCCGCCGGCGGGGACGGCCTCGCCGTCGAGCACGCAGAGGTCGATGCCGCCCTTCTCCAGGGCGCGGAGCACGGCGGGGGTGGTCGCGCACTCCAGGTACCCGACCTCCGGCAGGTCGGCGGCGGGCCGGCGGCCGAGCGCCAGGGTGACCTGCTCGCGGGTGTTGCGGTCGTCGCTGTAGACGAGAACGGTGAGCGTCTCGTCGGTCGTGTGCGCCATGGGCCCTGCTCCCGGGTGCTCGTCCTCTTAATATGTGCCGCGTTCCGAACGGCCCAGTGTGATCCGGACCACGTTCTCCCTCGGATGCTACTCCCGTGCACCCCTCCCGGTGAGCCCCTGGCACGATCTCTCTCAAGCCGCCGCGCGCGGATCTCACTCGATCGGGGGACATCCGCTCACCCGTCTCGAACAACCGTCAGAAAACGGACAGTGCGCAGACCCACCGGCCCGGTTCCCCCGCCCCGGAGCCCAGGGGGGCATACCGCACGCACCGGACACTCCGAGGAGCACCCCCCGGCGTGAAGACGGAATAAGGGACCGACATAATGTCCGTCGTGGCGACAGCAACAGCAACAGAAACCGGACACGCGCACGGAGCGGTCAACAGGCCGAACCTGGTCAGCGTCGGAACCATCGTCTGGCTGAGCTCCGAGCTGATGTTCTTCGCGGCCCTGTTCGCGATGTACTTCACGCTCCGCTCGGTCATGGGGCAGGAGTTCTGGCACGAGAAGGCGGAAGCCCTCAACGTGCCGTTCTCCTCGGTGAACACCACGATCCTGGTGCTCTCCTCCCTCACCTGCCAGCTCGGCGTCTTCGCCGCCGAGCGCGGTGACGTCAAGAAGCTCCGCTCGTGGTTCGTCATCACCTTCGTGATGGGCGCGATCTTCATCGGCGGTCAGATCTTCGAGTACACCGAGCTCGTGAAGGTGGACGGCCTGTCGCTGTCCTCCGACCCGTACGGGACGGTGTTCTACCTGACCACCGGCTTCCACGGCCTTCACGTGACGGGTGGTCTGATCGCCTTCCTGCTGGTCCTGGGGCGGACGTACGCCGCCAGGCGGTTCACGCACGAGCAGGCCACCGCCGCGATCGTGGTGTCGTACTACTGGCACTTCGTCGACGTCGTGTGGATCGGCCTGTTCGCGACCATCTACCTGATCAAGTAAAGGCTGATCAGGTCGCTGGCCGCGGCCGGAGACAGCGCCCGCCCTCACGCGGACGCCCCGCCGACCGGTCCGCGCCCCACCCGGGCACCGGCCCCGAGCAGACCGGTGTCCCTCGGGCGCAGCCACCAGCCGACCAGATCCTGACACCGGGGTAATCCGTGAAAAAGCTCTCCGCACGACGGCGCCACCCACTGGCGGCGCTGGTCGTCCTACTTCTCGCCCTGGCGGCCACCGGGGGGCTGTACGCCGCGTTCGCGCCCGCCGAGCGGGCGCAGGCCGACACTTCCTCGCAGTCGCTCGCGATCGACGAGGGCAAGAAGCTCTTCGCCGTGGGCTGCTCCTCCTGCCACGGCCTCGACGGCCAGGGCAGCTCCGACGGTCCGAGCCTGGTCGGCGTCGGCTCGGCCTCGGTCGACTTCCAGGTCGGCACGGGCCGCATGCCCGCGCAGCAGTCCGGCGCCCAGGTGCCCAAGAAGAAGGTCATCTACTCCCAGGCCCAGATCGATCAGCTGGCCGCGTTCGTGGCCTCGCTCGGCCCCGGCCCGGTCGCACCGACCAAGGAGCAGTACACCTCGGCCGACCCGAAGGACGTGTCCGCCGGCGGCGAGCTCTTCCGCACCAACTGCGCCCAGTGCCACAACTTCGCCGGCAAGGGCGGTGCCCTGACGCAGGGCAAGTACGCCCCGTCGCTGGAGGGTGTCGACGCCAAGCACATCTACGAGGCCATGCAGACCGGCCCGCAGAACATGCCGTCGTTCCCCGACACGACGATGCCGGAGGAGCAGAAGAAGCAGATCGTGGCGTTCGTCCGCCACACCAACGATGAGCCCAACCCGGGCGGTCTCGCGCTGGGCAGCCTCGGTCCGGTGACCGAGGGCCTGTTCGGCTGGATCTTCGGCCTCGGCCTGCTCATCTTCGTCGCGATCTGGGTCGCCGCCCACACCACCAAGGCCAAGAAGTCATGAGCCACGAGATGTCTGACGAGAAGTTGCCGGAGTCCCACGGCTCCGAAGGGCACGAGGTCGCCACGCACGGCGACCCCTTCGCCGACCCCGGGCTGCCGGCCCACGAGCCCCGCCGCACGGACATCGACGAGCGCGCCGCCAAGCGCGCGGAGCGGCAGGTCTCCCTGCTGTTCGTCGTGTCGATGCTCGCCACGATCGGGTTCATCGCCTCGTACGTGGTCTTCGACATCGACAAGATCATCTACGTCTTCCCGCTGGGCCACATCAGCGCGCTGAACTTCGCGCTCGGCATGACCCTCGGCGTGGCGCTGTTCTGCATCGGCGCGGGCGCCGTCCACTGGGCGCGCACCCTGATGTCCGACCACGAGATCCCGGCCGAGCGCCACGCGATCGAGGCGGACGACGAGCTGCGTGCCGACGTCATCGAGCAGTTCAGGACGGGTGCGGCGGAGTCCGGCTTCGGCCGGCGCAAGATGCTGCGCAACACCCTGATCGGTTCGATGGCCCTGGTGCCGCTGTCCGGCGTCGTGCTGCTGCGCGACCTGGGCCCGCTGCCCGAGGACAAGCTGCAGCACACCGGCTGGATCGCGGCCACCCCGGCCAAGCCCCTCCCCCTGATCAACATGAACACCAACGAGCCCATGAAGCCCGAGGACATCGTGGTCGGCTCGCTGACGTTCGCCAAGCCCGAGGGCCTGGAGGAGGACCAGGAGGACTTCCAGCAGCAGATCGCCAAGGACGCGCTGATGCTCGTCCGGATCGCTCCGGAGGACCTGAAGGACAAGACCTCCGCCGGGCTGGGCTTCGAGGGCATCCTCGCCTACTCGAAGATCTGCACCCACGTCGGCTGCCCGATCAGCCTGTACGAGCAGCAGACCCACCACGCGCTCTGCCCCTGCCACCAGTCGACCTTCGACCTGGCGGACGGCGCGCGCGTCATCTTCGGCCCGGCCGGCCACCCCCTGCCGCAGCTGAAGATCACCACTGACGAGAAGGGCTTCCTGGTCGCCACCGGCGACTTCCAGGAGCCCGTCGGCCCGAGCTTCTGGGAGCGCGCGTGAGTACCGCGAAGAGCGCCGCCACCGGCGCCTCCAAGCCGGCCAGCACCCGCGCCAAGCCTGCGAACAAGTTCGAGGCTGCCGCTGACTGGACGGACGGACGGCTGGGGATCTACACCCTCGCCAAGTCCAACCTGCGCAAGATCTTCCCGGACCACTGGTCCTTCATGCTCGGCGAGATCTGCCTCTACACCTTCATCATCATCATCCTGACCGGCGTCTACCTGACGCTGTTCTTCAAGCCGAGCATGGCCGAGGTCGTCTACCACGGCCCGTACGCCCCGCTCGACGGCATCCGGATGTCCGAGGCGTACGCCTCGACCATGGACATCAGCTTCGAGGTGCGCGGCGGTCTGCTGATCCGCCAGATCCACCACTGGGCCGCGATCGTCTTCGTCGCCGCGATGCTCGTGCACATGATGCGCGTGTTCTTCACCGGCGCGTTCCGCAAGCCGCGCGAGATCAACTGGCTCTTCGGCGCCGGCCTGCTCTTCCTCGGCATGTTCGACGGCTTCATGGGCTACTCCCTCCCCGACGACCTGCTGTCGGGCACCGGCATCCGGTTCATGGAGGGCGCGATCCTGGCGGTGCCGCTGGTCGGCACGTACCTGCAGTTCTTCCTGTACGGCGGTCAGTTCCCCGGCACCGACATCGTGCCGCGGTTCTTCACCATCCACGTGCTGCTCATCCCGGGCATCATGCTGGGCCTGCTGGTGGCGCACCTGATCCTGGTCTTCTACCACAAGCACACCCAGTTCGCGGGCCCCGGCCGCACCGAGAAGAACGTCGTGGGCATGCCGCTCATGCCGGTCTACATGGCCAAGGCCGGTGGCTTCTTCTTCCTGGTGTTCGGCGTCATCTCGGTGATGTCCGCGGTCGCCACGGTCAACCCGATCTGGGCGTACGGCCCGTACCGCCCGGACCAGGTCTCCACCGACGCGCAGCCCGACTGGTACATGGGCTTCTCCGAGGGCCTGATCCGCGTCATGCCCGGCTGGGAGATCCGCGCCTGGGGCCACACCCTCAACATGGGCGTGTTCGTCCCGCTGATGGTCTTCCCGCTGGTGCTGGCCGTCATCTGGCTGTACCCGTTCGTCGAGGCCTGGGTCACCAACGACAAGCGCGAGCACCACATCGCCGACCGCCCGCGCAACGCCCCGGTCCGCACCGCCTTCGGTGCGGCCTGGATCAGCGAGTACCTGCTGCTGCTCATCGGCGGTGGCAACGACCTGATCGCGACGCACCTGCACCTGTCGATCAACTCGATCACGTACTTCGTGCGGGTCGGCTTCTTCGTCGTCCCGGTGCTGGTCTTCTTCATCACCAAGCGGTGGTGCATGGGCCTGCAGCGGCGCGACAAGGACAAGGTGCTGCACGGCCGCGAGAGCGGCGTCATCAAGCGCCTGCCGCACGGTGAGTTCATCGAGGTCCACCAGCAGCTCCCGCAGGAGCGGCTGTACACGCTCACCGCCCACGAGCAGCCGCAGCCGGCCGAGCTCCCGGCCGCGGTCGACGAGAACGGGGTGGCCCGCAAGGTCGGCCCGGTCGAGCGGACCCGCGCCAAGCTCTCCGAGTCGTTCTACGGCGACGGCTCCCAGGTCGCCAAGCCGACCTCCGAGGAGCACCACGAGATCACCAGCGGCCACGGCCACCACTGATCCCGCGCCGGCGTCACAGCACACCCCGAGGGCCCCTGCCGCACGGCAGGGGCCCTCGGGCGTTCCGGCGCCGTCCACAGGCCGTCCTGACAGGCCCTGCGGCCTGCCAGAATGGGCCGCGTGCAGCTGACCATCGATCACACCGCCGCCACTCCCCCGTACGAGCAGGTGCGGGCCCAGATCGCCGAGCAGGCCCGCAGCGGGGCCCTGCCGGTGGGCCTGAAGCTCCCCACCGTGCGGGCCCTCGCCGAGGAGCTGGGGCTGGCCGCCAACACCGTCGCGCGTGCCTACCGGGAGCTGGAGGCCGACGGCGTGGTGGAGACCCACGGGCGCCGCGGCACCACGGTCGCCGCGGCCGGCGACTCCGCCCACCGCTTCGCGGCCGCCGCGGCCGCCGAGTACGCCGAGCGGGCCCTCCGGCTGGGCGTCTCGCGGGACGAGGCGCTGGCGGCCGTCAGCACGGCCGTGCAGGTCGCCTACGGGTCCTGAACACCCGTGGGCCGGCCCGGCGGGTGGGGAGTCCTCCACCCGCCGGGCCGGCCGCGGTCCCGCCGGCTCCGTCGGCTCAGCCGGCTCCGGTCAGAGCAGGGGCTTCATCGCCCCGGACGCCTGGGCCGCGCCCTCCGCGGCCCCGACGGTGGAGATCTGACCGCCCGCCGCCGAGTGCTTCACCCAGTCCGTCCAGGTGATGTTCCAGTCGCCGAAGCCGTTGCCGAACGGCTCCATCTCGTGGCCGAGGCTGTTGACCACCTGGACGACGTCGCCGATCCGGGTGTTGTCGAAGAACCACTTGGCGTCGGCGGTGCTCATCCCGGTGCAGCCGTGGCTGACGTTCGCCCGGCCCTGCGAGCCCACCGACCAGGGCGCGGCGTGGACGTACTCGCCGCTCCACGTCACCCGGGTCGCCCACTCGACGTTCAGGTCGTACGAGTCGGCGCTGCCCGCCGCGATGCCCACCGTCTCGCCGCTCATCCGGACGGCGGCCTCCTGGCCGAGCACGACCTTGATGCCGTTGCGGGTGTCGAACCCGGGCTTGCCGGTGGTCACCGGTATCGTCCTGACCACCTCGCCGTTGCGGCGGTACGTCAGTTCGTGCGCGGCCGCGTCCACGACGGCCTCGACACGGTCGCCGGTGCGGAACGAGAGGGTGCTCGGTGCGCCGCCGTAGAGGCCGTCCGAGACGGGGGTGCCCGCGATGTCGAAGGCGAGCTTCACGCTGGCGTCCGCCGGCCAGTACTCCTGCGGACGGAAGTGCAGGTTGCTGTCGTCGACCCAGTACCAGGCGCCGGTGACGGCGGGCCGGGAGGTGACGGTCAGACCGCGTTCGACCTCCCGGCGGGCCGCCGCGTCCTTCACCGGGGCCGAGAGCTTCACCGTGAGCGGCTGGCCGACGCCGTAGACGCCGCTGCCCGCCGAGTCCGGGCCGAGCTGGGCGGTGAGCAGGTTCGTCGCGTCCGCCGTGGTGAACGGGGTGACGGTCTCCCCCCGGCCGCCCTTGCCGTCGTCGGCGGCTATTCGTGCGGTGTACGCCGTCCCGGCCCGCAGGTGGGCGGTGGTCCGCCAGCTGCGCCCGTCGTCCGCGAGACGGCCCGCCACGAGCTTGCCGTCCGGTCCTGTCACGGTGACGTCCGTGAGGGTGCTGCCGGCCTGGGCGGTCACCGTGAAGGGCTTGGCCGGGTCGACCCGGCCGGCCGCCGACGTGTGCACCAGGGGTGCGGCGTCGACGGTGCGGGTGACGGGCACCGTGGTGTCCGCCGATCCGGACGAGCAGGCCCCCAGCGGGGCGAGGAATATGAGGGCCGCCATACCGGCCCGGCCGTGTGCGAGTCTCCGACAACCGTTCACCGGTGCCTCCGAGGTCTCCCGACGATGTACCAGAGCCTAGGAACGCGGCGGAGCCGTCAGCACCCCGGGAGGTGCTCCGGTTGCCCCACCCGGGTGAGATCCCGTGGCCGGTCCGGGTCGGACACGCACCAGGGCCGGCCACCCCCGTGGGGATGGCCGGCCCTGGTGCGGACGTGCCGGAACCTACTGGTTCTGGTCCTCGCCGCGGTAGAACTCGAAGACCCAGCCGAACAGGCCGACCAGGATGATCGGGAGCGACCAGTACAGCAGCCACCAGCCGAAGATCACGCCGAGGAAGGCGAGCGCGCCGCCGCAGGCGAGCGCGAGCGGCTGCCAGCTGTGCGGGGCGAAGAAGCCCACCTCGCCCGCGTCGTCGGCGACCTCGGCCTCGGGGTTGTCACCCGCGCCGCTGTCGACCCGGCGCGCGGTGAACGCGAGGTAGTAGCCGATGAACGCGCACAGGCCGAAGGCCAGGAACAGCGCGGTGGTGCCGGCCGGCTCCTTGGACCACAGGCCGTACACGATGGCCATGATCAGGATGAAGGCGGCGAACCCGCCGAAGATCTTGCCCTGCTCCTTCATCAGACATCGCCCTCCTTCTTGGGCTTGTCCAGCTGCGGACGGTCGTACTGGGCCGGGGTCACACCGGCGAAGTGCTTCGCGGCCTCGCCGTGGTTCTCCAGGTAGTCCAGCGCGGCGATCTCCGGGTGGTGGAGGTCGAACGCCGGGGACTCCGACCGGATGCGCGGCAGCGTGAGGAAGTTGTGCCGCGGCGGCGGGCAGGAGGTCGCCCACTCCAGCGAGCGGCCGTAGCCCCACGGGTCGTCGACCTCGACCTTCTCGCCGTACTTGGCCGTCTTCCAGACGTTGTACAGGAACGGCAGGATCGACAGGCCGAGCAGGAACGAGCCGATGGTCGAGATGCTGTTCAGCGTGGTGAAGCCGTCCGAGGCCAGGTAGTCGGCGTAGCGGCGGGGCATGCCCTCCGCGCCGAGCCAGTGCTGCACGAGGAAGGTCAGGTGGAAGCCGATGAACAGCGTCCAGAAGGTGACCTTGCCGAGGCGCTCGTCGAGCATCTTGCCGCTCATCTTCGGCCACCAGAAGTGGAAGCCGGCGAACATCGCGAAGACCACGGTGCCGAAGACGACGTAGTGGAAGTGGGCGACGACGAAGTACGAGTCGGAGACGCTGAAGTCGATCGGCGGGGCCGCGAGCAGCACGCCCGTCAGACCGCCGAAGAGGAAGGTGACGAGGAAGCCGACCGTCCACAGCATCGGGGTCTCGAAGCTGAGCGAGCCCTTCCACATGGTGCCGACCCAGTTGAAGAACTTCACACCGGTGGGCACCGCGATCAGGAAGGTCATGAAGGAGAAGAACGGCAGCAGCACCTGGCCGGTGACGTACATGTGGTGGGCCCACACCGTCACCGAGAGGCCGGCGATCGCGATGGTGGCCGCGATGAGGCCGGAGTAGCCGAACATCGGCTTGCGGCTGAAGACCGGGATGATCTCGGACACGATGCCGAAGAACGGCAGCGCGATGATGTACACCTCGGGGTGGCCGAAGAACCAGAAGAGGTGCTGCCACAGCAGGGCGCCGCCGTTGGCCGGATCGAAGACGTGGGCGCCGAACTTGCGGTCCGCCTCCAGGGCGAACAGCGCGGCGGCCAGCACCGGGAAGGCCAGCAGGACGAGCACCGCGGTGAGCAGGACGTTCCAGACGAAGATCGACATCCGGAACATCGTCATGCCGGGCGCGCGCATGCAGATGATCGTGGTGATGAAGTTGACCGCACCGAGGATCGTGCCGAAGCCGGAGAAGGCCAGGCCCATGATCCACATGTCGGCGCCGATGCCCGGCGAGCGGACGGCGTCGGAGAGCGGCGAGTACGCGAACCAGCCGAAGTCCGCGGCACCCTGCGGGGTGATGAAGCCGGCCACCGCGATGACCGAGCCGAACAGGTAGAGCCAGTAGGCGAACATGTTCAGCCGCGGGAACGCGACGTCGGGCGCACCGATCTGCAGCGGCATGATCCAGTTCGCGAAGCCGGCGAAGAGCGGCGTCGCGAACATCAGCAGCATGATCGTGCCGTGCATGGTGAACGCCTGGTTGAACTGCTCGTTCGAGAGGATCTGCGTCCCCGGACGGGCGAGCTCGGCGCGCATGACCAGGGCGAGGATGCCACCGATCAGGAAGAAGGCGAACGACGTCGCCAGGTACATGGTGCCGATCGTCTTGTGGTCGGTGGTGGTCAGCCACTTGATGATCTGGCTGCCGCGCTTGGCCCGGCGGGCGCTACTGCCGACCGTGACGGCCCCGGCGCCCCCTCCGGCCGCGGCGGGCTCGTTGAGGATGGTCACTCTTCTTCACTTCCCGTGCTCGTGATGCCGGAGGGCACCGCACCGCTCTGGCCCTTGGCCTGCAGGTCCTTCAGGTGCTTCTCGTACTCGTCGTGGGTCACGACCTTGACGTTGAACAGCATCCGGGAGTGGTCCTGGCCGCAAAGCTCGGCACACTTGCCGGCGAAGGTGCCGAAGGAGGTCGGGGTGACCTCGAACGTGTTCACCACGCCCGGCACGACGTCCATCTTCATGAGGAAGTTGACGGGCCAGAAGTCGTGGATGACGTCGGTCGAGGTCAGCACGAACTGCACCGACTCGTTGATCGGCAGGTACAGCGTGGGCGGGTTGTTCGGCGTGCCGACGTCGTACGCGGCGGCGGTGTTGGCCGGGTCCGCGATCTCGGTGTTCTCGTAGTTGAACGCCCAGTTCCACTGGAAGCCGACCACGTTCACCACGTGCTGCGGCTTGGCGCTGACCTGGGTCAGGCGCGCCTCGTCGCGGGCGACGAAGTAGAAGAGCACCGAGACGATGACAAGGGGGACCGCGGTGTACAGCGCCTCGATGGGCACGTTGTACCGGGTCTGAGCGGGAATCTCCACCTTGGTGCGGCTACGCCGGTGGAAGATCACGCTCCAGATGATCAGACCCCACATCAGTGCGCCCACTGCCAGCGCCGCGATCCACGAGCCCTGCCACATGTGGAGGACCAGGGGGCCTTCCTCGGTGACGGGCGACGGGAGGCCAAGCCTGGGGAGGTCGTTGGCCGAGCAGCCGGTGGCGGTCGCGATGACGAGGCCCAGTGCCAGCGCCTGAGGCAGCTTCCGCCGCATCGTGCGCCGCGGCGAGCGGTCGGAGCCGTTGGGACTCACGTAGCGCCTTCCCGAAGTCTCGCCCGCGATCGCGTCGCCCCCGGGAGTGCTGTGCGCCTCCCCGGCGACCCGGCCACGGGCACGGTTTGAATGCTTATGCGGGCCAAACGCTACTCCATCCTTATGCGGCACTCACGAGCAGCCCCCGGTAACACGCCCCCCGGCTACCCGATCAGCCGCCGCAGGCACGGACGTGCAGGTCATGGCGGACATCCGGGGCTCGCACACCCGATCGGGGGACCTGATTGCGACACGCGGGTGACGGAGCGTCGGATGGGACGAAAGGGGACAGACCGGACGGCTTCCGGGCGGCCCCGCGGCACCGGGATAGCGTGGATGCGTGTCGTACTTCGATGTGGCCTCCACCGCGCCCCTGCATCCCGTCGCCCGGCAGGCCCTGACCGCCGCGCTCGACGAGGGCTGGGCGGACCCCGCGCGACTGTACCGGTCGGGCCGTCAGGCCGCGATGCTGCTCGACGCGGCCCGCGAAACCGTCGCCGGGGTGCTCGGTGCCCGCCCCGACGAGATCTCCTTCACCGCGAGCGGCACCCAGGCCGTGCACCTCGGCGTCCTCGGCGCGCTGCGGGGCAACCGCCGCCGCGGCAGCCACCTGCTGCACTCGGCGGTCGAGCACTCCTCCGTGCTGCACGCCGCCGACCTGCACGAGGCGTCGGGCGGCGAGGTCTCCGTCGCCCCCGTCGACCGGCTCGGCCGGGTGGAGGCGGCGCAGTTCGCCGCCCGCCTCCGCGACACCACCGCGCTGGCCGTGCTGCAGCACGCCAACCACGAGGTCGGCACCCTCCAGCCGGTCGACGAGGTCGCCGGCCTGTGCCGGGACGCCGGCGTCCCGCTGCTGGTCGACGCGGCGCAGAGCGCCGGCCGGCTCGACGTCCCCACGGGCTGGTCGCTGCTGACGGCCAGTGCGCACAAGTGGGGCGGCCCCGCCGGGGTCGGCGTGCTCGGCGTCCGCAAGGGCGTGCGGTACGCGTCGCCGCTGCCCGCCGACGAACGCGAGCGCGGACGGGTGCCCGGGTACGTCAACGTGCCGGCGATCGTCGCCGCCGCGGCCTCGCTGCGCGCCGTCCGGGCCGGGGCCGAGCGGGAGAACGCCCGGCTGCACGCCCTCGTGGAGCGGATCCGCGCCCGGGTGCCGCAGCTGGTGCCGGAGGTCGAGGTGGTCGGCGACCCGGTGCGCCGCCTGCCGCACCTCGTCACCTTCTCCTGCCTGTACGTCGACGGCGAGGTGCTGCTCGGCGAGCTGGACCGGGCCGGGTTCGCCGTCTCCTCCGGCTCCTCCTGCAGCTCCTCCACCCTGACCCCCAGCCATGTGCTCGCGGCGATGGGCGTCCTGACCGAGGGCAACGTCCGGGTCTCGCTGCCGTACGGCACGGCCGGGGCCGACGTCGAGCGGTTCCTCGCGGTGCTGCCCGGCCTGGTCGCCGGTGTCAGGGAGCCGCTCGGGCTCGGCCTCCCGCAGCCCGCGCGGCAGGAGCCCGTACGGCCGCGGCCCGGTGCGGGCACGCCGGTCGTCGACGTGCCGGCCGGCGACGCACCGGTGGTCGACGCGCTGGTCGTCGACGCGCTGGGCAAGCGCTGCCCGCTGCCGGTGATCGAGCTGGCGAAGCGGATCGGCGAGGTGCCGCCCGGCGGCACCGTGGCCGTGCTGGCCGACGACGAGGCCGCCCGGCTCGACATCCCCGCCTGGTGCCAGATGCGCGAGCAGGAGTACATGGGCGAGGCCCCGGCCGCCGCCTACGGGGGTGACCGGGGCCTCGCCTACGTCGTGCGCAGGCTCAGCTGAGCTTCGCGCGGACCTCCGCCGCGGCCTCGTCGCCGTACGCGGCCGCGAAGCGGTCGGTGAAGTGGCCGCGGCGCAGCTCGTACTCCTGGGTGCCGACGGTCTCGATCACCAGGGTGGCCAGCATGCAGCCGATCTGGGCGGCGCGCTCCAGGCCGAGGCCCCAGGACAGGCCCGCGAGGAAGCCCGCGCGGAAGCCGTCGCCGACGCCGGTGGGGTCGGCCTTGCGCTCCTCGGCGGCGCAGCCGACGGTGATGGCAGGCTCGCCCTTGCGCTCGATGCGCACGCCCTTGGGGCCGAGGGTGGTGACGCGGGTGCCGACCCGGCCCAGCAGCTCCTCGGCGCTCCAGCCGGTCTTCGACTCGATGAGCGCGGCCTCGTACTCGTTGGTGAAGAGGTACGCGGCGCCGTCCACGATCTCGCGGATGTCGTCGCCCTCCAGGCGGGCCAGCTGCTGGGAGGGGTCGGCGGCGAAGGCGTAGCCGCGGCTGCGGCACTCCTGGGTGTGGCGGACCATCGCCTGCGGGTCGTCGGCGCCGATGAGCACGAGGTCGAGGCCGCCGACGCGGTCGGCGATCGGCTTGAGCTCGATGTTGCGGGCCTCGGCCATGGCGCCGGTGTAGAAGGAGGCGATCTGGTTGTGGTCCAGGTCGGTGGTGCACATGAAGCGGGCGGTGTGGCGGGTCTCCGAGATGTGCACGGAGTCGGTGTCCACGCCGTTGCGCTCCAGCCAGCTGCGGTACTCGTCGAAGTCCGCGCCGGCCGCGCCGACCAGGACCGGGCGCAGGCCGAGCACGCCCATGCCGAAGGCGATGTTCGGGCCGACGCCGCCGCGGCGGATGTCGAGGGTGTCGACGAGGAAGGAGAGCGAGACGGTGTGCAGCTGCTCGGCGACGAGCTGGTCGGCGAAGCGGCCGGGGAAGGTCGTCAGGTGGTCGGTGGCGATCGAGCCGGCGACGGCGATGCGCACGGGGGTCTCCTCGGGTGGCCTGCTGGCGGCCGGAAGCAGTGACGGACCTGTCCACGGTACAGCCACGGCGCCCTCCGGCCGGGCCGACCCGGACACGTCGCTACCGCGCGGTAGACCTGGTGGGGGCCCGTGCGGGGGCCTAGGGTCGCAGGCATGGGGCCGGTGCCCGGCCCCGGCGAGGCGCCGCGGCGACGAGGCCGCGGCCCGGCGATCGGAGCGATGGACCGATGATGCCCACCCAGCCCTCCGTACGGATCCCGAGCCACCTGAAGGGTGACGCGGATCCGGACACCCTCGACGCCCTGGTGCACTCCTCCCGGCGGCTCGGGCGTTTCTGGCCGCTGCTGGCCGCCGGCCCGCAGCCCGCGTCGTCCGTACCGGTCGGTGTCTCGGTGCCGCCGGGCGTCCAGCGGCTCGTGGCGTCGATGGCCGAGTACGGGGGCTGAGCAGGCACTGACCGGGCGCCGACCGCGGGGTGGAACCGGATTCCTCCGGGACACGTCAGAGCGGTGCGGCATCCGCCGGGTGGCGGTGCCGGACCCTCGGGAGGAAGCCCACCATGGACGCAAGGACCGCAGTCGTACCGCATCGGGCCCGCCGTCGGCGGACGGCCGGACCGGCCGGGCTGGTGATCGCGGCGTTGGCGCTGGCCGGGTGCGGGTCGGCCGCCACCACGGGTGCGGCGCCCGGCACGGGGGTGCCGTCCCCGGCGGCCGGCACCGTGTCGGCCGCGCCGTCGGCCTCGCCCTCGGACCCGGCGGCGACGCCCGTCCCGTCGTCGGCCGTGCCGACGGCGAGCCCGCAGCCGGGGCGGCCGACCGGTCCCGGCATAGCCGTCGGGGAGCCGGCGCCGACGGCGGCGAGCCTCCCGGCGACCGGGTACGCGCTGAAGGACGGCACGCATCTGACGGTGGTCTTCCAGGCCGGGGTGTGCGAGAAGTACGGCCTGCGGGCGGACGAGCAGGCGCCCGGGCTGGTGCGGGTGCGGGTGGTGGTCACGCAGCCGGCGCCGCGCGGCACGGCGTGCACGGCGGTGGTGGAGACGCAGTCGGTGGGGGCGCAGCTGGCCGCGCCGCTGGGCGACCGCAAGGTGGTCGACATGGCCTCCGGCACCACGCTCACCCCGCAGGGCGACGTGCCGGGCGGGCCGCGCTAGCCGGGGCCGCGCCGGGTGGAGGACACGGAAACGCCCGGGGGGCGGCCCCGTCGGAACGGGACCGCCCCCCGGGCGTCGTGCGTGCGGGCGGGACTCAGCTGAAGGAGTCGCCGCAGGCGCAGGACCCGGTGGCGTTCGGGTTGTCGATCGTGAAGCCCTGCTTCTCGATGGTGTCGACGAAGTCGACACTGGCACCGCCGAGGTAGGGGGCGCTCATGCGGTCGGTGACGACCTTGACGCCGCCGAAGTCCTTGACGACGTCGCCGTCGAGCGAGCGCTCGTCGAAGAAGAGCTGGTAACGCAGGCCGGAGCAGCCGCCGGGCTGCACCGCGACGCGCAGCGCGAGGTCCTCGCGGCCTTCCTGCTCGAGCAGGCCCTTGACCTTGGCCGCGGCGGCGTCGGTGAGGAGAATGCCACTTTCGACGGTGGTCTCGTCCTGGACGGTCATGCTTACTCCCGGTCTGTGACGACTGTGTGCCGCCAGTGCCAACCGGCGGCCTCCCGGATTCATTCCGGTCGGTGTTCTTTTCGGGGGACGTTTCGGTCGCCCGGTCCCCCACGTCATCCATGCTCGCACACCGGCGCCCGGTGCCCGGTGCCCGATCCGGGCAAAGCGGCCGCACGGCCCGCGACGGCAGGCCAGGATGGCAGGCGTGATCGTTCGCCGGGTCCAGGACACGTCAGCGGATGCCTCGGCCGTCCGCGAGGTCGCGTGGGCGGCCCACGGAGCACCGTCCGGCCCGCCGGACGGCCCGCGGAGGGCCGTGCTGCACGAGGCGCGGACCCGCCATCTGGTGGGGACGGACCCGGAGGGCTGCTGGCTCGCCGAGCTGGACGGCCGGGTGGTGGGCGCCGCCCTGTCGCTGCGGCGCGAGGGGGTGTGGGTGCTGGCGCTGTTCGCGGTGCACCCGGACGCCCAGGGCCGGGGGGTGGGCCGGATGCTGCTGGAGCGGGCCGTCGTGCACGGGCGGGGGTGCCTGCGGGGCATGCTGTGCGCCTCGTCCTCGCAGGCGGCGGTGCGCAGCTACCGCCGGGCCGGGTTCACGCTGCATCCGACGATGGTGCTGCGGGGCGCGGTCGACCGCTCGGGGCTGCTGGATCCGGGCGACATCCCGGTGCATCCGGGCGGGACGGCGCAGCTGCACCTGCTGGACTCGGTGGACCGCCGGCTGCGGGGTGCGGCGCACGGGGTGGACCACGCGTTCCTGCTGGCGCACCACGACGAGCTGCTGGTCGCGGACTCGCTGGCGGGCAGCGGGTACTGCTACCGGGACGGCGGGGCGGTGAAGCTGCTGGCGGCGACGTCGCGGCGGATCGCGACGCGGCTGCTGCGGGAGGCGCTGGCGCGGGTGCCGGACGGGACGGAGGCGTCGGTGGAGTTCCTGACGGCGGAGCAGGAGTGGGCGGTGGACGTCGGCCTGGAGGTGGGGTTGTCGGTGGGCACCCGCGGCTACCTGGGGCTGCGCGGGATGCGGCCGCCGGTGCCGTACGTGCCGAGCGGCGGGTTCCTGTAGGCGGGACGGCCGGGTGGCCGCCCCACCCTGGGGTCACGCCATGGTGGCGAGGATCTCCCGGACCATCTCCGGGGTGGTGCCGGGGTGGAGGAAGGCGAAGCGGGCGACGGTCTCGCCGTCCCAGCCGGTGGGGGTGACGAAGCCGGTCTGGTCGGCGAGGAGCTGCCGGGACCAGCGGTAGTAGTCGTCGGAGGTCCAGCCGGTGCGGCGGAAGCAGACGGCGGACAGCTGCGGGTCGTGCAGCAGTTCGAGGTAGTCGGTGTCGCGGACGAGCTGCGCGGTGTCGCGGGCGAGGGTGATGCCGGCCTCGATGGCGTCGGTGTACGCCTGGGTGCCGTGCACGGCGAGGGAGAACCAGAGCGGCAGGCCGCGGGCGCGCCGGGTGAGGTGGTAGGCGTAGTCGGTGGGGTTCCACTCGTCGCCGTCGGTGTGCAGGACGTCGAGGTAGGAGGCGTCCTGGGTGTGGACGGCGCGGGCGAGCTGCGGGTTGCGGTAGATCAGCGCGGCGCAGTCGAACGGTGCGAACAGCCACTTGTGCGGGTCGACGACGAAGGAGTCGGCGTGCTCGATGCCGTTGTACCGCTCGCGCACGGAGGGGGCGAAGAGGCCCGCGCCGCCGTACGCGCCGTCGACGTGGAACCAGAGGCCGCGCTCGCGGGTGACCTCGGAGAGCCCCTGGAGGTCGTCGACGATGCCCTCGTTGGTCGTGCCGGCCGTGCCGACGACGGCGATGACCGTCTCCGGGTGGGGGTCGGCGTCGAGGGCGGCGCGCAGGGCCTCGCCGGTGAAGCGGCGGTCGACGGTGGGGACGACGAACGCCTCGACGCCGATGATGTTGAAGGTGTTCTTGACCGAGGAGTGCACCTGGTCGGCGACGGCGATCCGCAGCCGGGTCTCCGGGCCTGCGCCGAGTGCGCGGCGGGCGGTGTCGCGGGCGACGACCAGGGCGGAGAGGTTGCCGGCGGAGCCGCCGGAGACGAAGGTGCCGCCGGCCGAGGCGGGGAGTCCGGCGCGGTCAGCCATGAGGCGCAGCACCTGGTTCTCGGCGGCGATGGCGCCGGCCGCCTCCAGCCAGGAGATGCCCTGGAGGGAGGCGCAGGAGACGACCATGTCGAAGAGGAGGGCGGCCTTGGTGGGGGCGCAGGGGATGAAGGAGAGGTAGCGCGGGCTGTCGGCGGAGATGACGGCCCGGGAGAGCTCGTGGTCGTAGAG
This sequence comes from Kitasatospora sp. NE20-6, assembly GCF_045862635.1. Taxonomy (NCBI): domain Bacteria; kingdom Bacillati; phylum Actinomycetota; class Actinomycetes; order Kitasatosporales; family Streptomycetaceae; genus Kitasatospora; species Kitasatospora sp. NE20-6. The sequence goes on along the minus strand of NZ_BPRL01000048.1, from coordinate 10,890 downwards.
CTTGAGGACGTCGGCGGGGGCGTTGCCGTGCTCGTTGAGCAGGCCGGCGAGGTGGGTGCGCAGGTGGTCGCCGTCGCCGGGGTGGTCGAGCGGGACGGGGTCGTACTGCAGCCGCTCGCGCATGTAGTCGAAGACGAGGTCGACCAGCCCGTTGTCGGGCTGGTGCATGCGGTCGGCGGCTGCGGACACGGGAGTCCCTCTCGTTCTGCCGGAAGCGTGTACGGCCGGTGCGGGTGGGGCTGGAGGGGTGCACCGGACACGATCAGCCTAGGCAGCGGCGTCCGCCGGGCGCGCGTCGGAACGGGGCCGCCGGGGCAGGTTTCCGGCGTGTTCGACGGGGGTGGCGCAGGTTTCCTGCGCGGGGTGCGGCGGGGCCCGCCGCGGCGTCTCAGCCGATGAGCCGGGAGAGCACGACGGAGCTGCGGCTGCGCTGGACGCCGGGCTCCTTGCGGATGCGCTCGATGACGGCTTCGAGGTGGCGGGTGTCGGCGGCCCGCAGGTGGACGAGGGCGTCGGGGTCGCCGGTGACCGTCCAGGCGGCGACGACCTCGGGGAACTGCCGGAGGCTGGCGAGGAGCTCCTCGGGGCTGGTGCGTGCGCGGCAGTAGACCTCGACGAAGGCCTCGGTCTGCCAGCCGAGCAGAGCGGGGTCGAGGACGACGGTGAAGCCCCGGACGATGCCGCGGGCGCGCAGCCGGTCGATGCGGCGGCGGACGGCGGTGGCGGAGAGGTTGGCGAGCAGGCCGATCTCGGCGTAGGAGGCGCGGCCGTCCCTGCTGAGGTGGGCGAGCAGGTGCCGGTCGGTGTCGTCCAGGGGTGCCCCGACCGGGTCCGGGGGTCGGTGCGTGCTCATGCTGCGGGCTCCACGGGTGGTGCGTGTGAGGGTGGTGGTGCCGCCGGGATGCGGCGGCACACCGTCCCATTCTGGCGGACGCCGGACGTCAGTCCACCAGCAGCACGATCTTGCCGCGGGTGCGGCCCTCGGCGTTGAGGGCCTGCGCGGACGCGGCCTGGGCGAGCGGGAAGGTGGAGGCGACGGGCACCCGGAGGCGGCCCTCGTCGGCGAGCCGGGCGAGTTCGGTGAGGTCGGTGGTGTCCGGGCGGGCCCAGACGTAGTGGCCTCCGCGGGCGGCGACGCCGTAGTCGGCGGCGGAGGCGACGGCGGCCGGGTCGCGGACGAGCTGGGCGGAGGCGTCGAGCGCGTCGCCGCCGACGAGGTCGAGCACGGCGTCGACGCCGTCGGGGGCGAGGGCGCGGACGCGGTCGACGAGGCCGTCGCCGTGGGCGACGGGTTCGGCTCCGAGGCCGCGGAGGTAGGCGTGGTTGCGCTCGCTCGCGGTGCCGATGACGCGGGCGCCGTGGGCGGTGGCGATCTGGACGGCGAGGCTGCCGACGCCGCCGGCCGCGGCGTGCACGAGGACGGTCTGCCCGGGCCCGATGCGCAGGGTCCGCACGAGTGCCTGGTAGGCGGTGAGGCCGGCCAGCGGGAGGCCGCCGGCCTGGGCCCAGTCGAGGGCGGCGGGTTTGCGGGCGAGGGTGCGGACGGGTGCGGCGACGAGTTCGGCGTAGGTGCCGTGCTCGACGGTGTCCTTGCGGACGTACCCGATGACCTCGTCGCCGGGCCGGAACTCGGTGACGCCGCCGCCGACGGCCTGGACGACGCCCGCGACGTCCCAGCCCATGATCAGCGGGAAGCGGACGTCGAGGATGCCGTCGAGCAGGCCCTCGCGGATCTTCCGGTCGACGGGGTTCACGCCCACCGCGCGGACGCGGACGAGGACGGAGTCGGGGCCGACCCTGGGGTCGGGCACCTCCGTGTGCTCGACGACCTCGGGGCCGCCGTACTCCCTGATCACCATGGCCTTCATGGGGCAAGCCAACGCGATGGCGGGGTCCGGGGCGGTGTGGCCACGCCGGGAAGGCGCCGATTCGGCGAGCGGTTCTCGTCACATCGACAGCTCGGCCATCGTCGATGTGACGCCAACGGGTTATCATAGATAGCGTCAGATAGACGAAAAGGCCCCGCGGCGACGCCGCATACCGGTAGGGGCCGGACAGAACGGCCGCACAGGAGGGCACCCGCCCGTGACCACGACCACCGAGACCTACGGCGTCGACCCCGCTCCGACGCCGCTTGCGCTGCTCCTGCTCGGCCGCGAGGCCGACCCGGCGAGCGAGCGCGGCGTCGAGTGCCCCGGCGACCTGCCCGCCGCCTCCGACCCCGGCCTCGTCGCGCGCGCCCGCGCCGCGAAGGAGAAGCTGGGCGAGCGCGTCTTCATCCTGGGCCACCACTACCAGCGCGACGAGGTCATCGAGTTCGCCGACGTCACCGGCGACTCCTTCAAGCTGGCCCGTGACGCCGCCGCCCGCCCGGAGGCCGAGTACATCGTCTTCTGCGGCGTGCACTTCATGGCCGAGTCGGCCGACATCCTGACCACGCAGGCCCAGCAGGTCGTCCTGCCGGACCTCGCGGCCGGCTGCTCGATGGCCGACATGGCCACCGCCGAGCAGGTCGCCGAGTGCTGGGACGTCCTCACCGAGGCCGGCGTCGCCGGCACCACCGTGCCGGTGTCGTACATGAACTCCTCCGCCGACATCAAGGCCTTCACCGGCCGGCACGGCGGCACCATCTGCACCTCCTCCAACGCGAAGCGCGCCCTGGAGTGGGCCTTCGAGCAGGGGCAGAAGGTGCTGTTCCTGCCCGACCAGCACCTCGGCCGCAACACCGCCGTGCTGGAGATGGGCATCTCCCTCGACGAGTGCGTGCTCTACAACCCGCACAAGCCGAACGGCGGCCTCACCGCCGAGCAGCTGCGGGACGCGAAGATGATCCTCTGGCGCGGCCACTGCTCGGTGCACGGCCGCTTCTCGGTGGACTCCGTGAACGAGGTGCGCGCGCGGATCCCCGGCGTCAACGTGCTGGTGCACCCCGAGTGCAGGCACGAGGTCGTCACCGCGGCCGACATGGTCGGCTCGACCGAGTACATCATCAAGGCGCTGGACGCCGCCGAGCCCGGCTCGAAGTGGGCGATCGGCACCGAGCTCAACCTCGTACGGCGCCTCGCCAAGGCGCACCCGGACAAGGAGGTCGTCTTCCTCGACCGGGCGGTCTGCTTCTGCTCGACCATGAACCGCATCGACCTGCCGCACCTGGTCTGGGCGCTGGAGTCGCTGGTGGACGGCCGGGTGCCGAACGTCATCACGGTCGACCCGGAGACCGAGAAGTACGCGAAGGCCGCGCTGGACCGGATGCTGGCGCTGCCGTAGCCGCGCCCGGACGGCGGTGGGGGCGGGCACCCGGCGGGTGCCCGCCCCCACGGCGGTCGTGCACGGTACCCGGGGGCACCGGTCACCCGGGAATCCCGGGGATCCCGGGGATCCCGGGGATCAGCCCGTCGCCCTCGGTCCGCAGCAGCCGGTTGACCTCGTCGATGGTGGCGTCGGGGCCGGGGAGGATGAGGTCCGACGGCTCCAGCGCATCGTCCGGCAGCGGGGTGCCGTACTCCTTGACGGCGCCCAGCAGTCCGGAGAGCGCGGCCCGGAAGCGGGCCTCGTCGCCGGACTCCAGCGCGCCGAGCAGGTCGTCGTCCAGCTGGTTGAGCCGGTCGAGGTGGCTCTCGGCCACCTCGAACTGCCCTTCGCCCATGACCCTCATGATCATGCCGCTGCGTCCTTCTGTCGGTGGGGACTGCCCTGGTGTCTCAGACCACGCGCCGCGGGCCTCGGATCACTTGTTGTAGTTGATCTTCGACTGGTCCTGCTGGCCCTGCTCGATCGCCTGCGGGGCCGCCGCCGGGGATCCGCCGGTCAGCTCGGCCTTCATCCGGGCCAGCTCCAGCTCGACGTCGCTGCCGCCGGCCACCCGCTCCAGCTCCGCCTCGATGTCGTCCTTGCGTCCGAGACCGCTGGCGTCGTCCAGGGCGCCGGAGGCGAGCAGCTCGTCGATCGCGCCGGCCCGCGCCTGCATCTGCGCGGTCTTGTCCTCGGCCCGCTGGATGGCCAGGCCGACGTCGCCCATCTCCTCCGAGATGCCGGAGAACGACTCCGCGATCCGCGTCTGCGCCTGCGCCGCGGTGTACGTGGCCTTGATGGTCTCCTTCTTCGTCCGGAAGGCGTCCACCTTGGCCTGCAGGCGCTGGGAGGCGAGCGTCAGCTTCTCCTCCTCGCCCTGGAGCTGCTGGTACTGCACCTCCAGGTCGGTGATCTGCGACTGCAGGTTCGACTTGCGGGTGAGCGCCTCGCGGGCGAGGTCCTCGCGGCCGAGCGACAGCGCCTTGCGGCCCTGGTCCTCGTACTTGGCGGACTGCTGCTGGAGCTGGGTGAGCTGGAGTTCGAGGCGCTTGCGCGAGGTGGCCACGTCGGCGACACCCCTGCGCACCTTCTGCAGCAGCTCCAGCTGCTTCTGGTAGGAGTAGTCGAGCGTCTCTCGCGGGTCCTCCGCACGGTCCAGGGCCTTGTTCGCCTTGGAGCGGAAGATCAGCCCCATACGCTTCATGATTCCGTCGCTCATGGGCCTCGGGTGCCCCCTTCTACGGGCCTGCGGATTCCGTCTCGTAACACATCGAGTCTATGTGCAGCGAGCTGGTCGCCGCAGTGCACGAGCTGCAACAAGACTGCTACAGCGGCACACTGTCCGGCATCGTTCCTGGGGTGGACACGACCCTGAGACCATGATCCGCACGGGCGGCCCGGCCCCGTACGGGAAACCTCCGCCGGACGGCGCACGGGCCGTCCGCGGGGCGATCGATATCTCTTCGGGTCCGAGGGCACTCGGAAAGCGTCCGGCCAGCACGTACGCTGGGGGTGTGTTCCGACGCCGCTCTGATGAAGCCTCCTCCTCCACCGCGACCGCGCTGGCCGAGCAGGACGAGAAGACCCCCCGCGACCCGCAGGCCAAGAAGGGCCGGCCCACGCCGAAGCGCAGCGAGGCCGAGGCCCACCGCCGCACCCGGGTGACCGTCCCCAAGGACCGCAAGGAAGCCTCCCGGCAGTCCCGCGAGCGCATGCGCTCCGAGCGGGAGAAGCAGCGCACCGCCCTCCTGGAGGGCGACGAGCGCTACCTGCCGGCCCGCGACAAGGGCCCCGTGCGGCGCTTCGTCCGCGACTACGTGGACTCCCGCTGGTCGCTGGCCGAGTTCTTCCTGCCGTACGCCGTGGTCGTGCTGGTCCTCAGCATCGTCCGCGTGCCCGCGCTGCAGGTGCTCTCCACCCTGCTGTTCGTCGTCTTCTTCGTCCTGGTCGTCCTCGACTTCCTGCGCCTGGGCCTCGGCCTGCGCAAGTCGCTGCGGGTGCGGTTCCCCGACCAGAACACCCGCGGCGCCGTCCCCTACGGCCTGATGCGCACCCTGCAGATGCGCCGGCTGCGGCTGCCCAAGCCGCAGGTGAAGCGGGGCGAGCGGTCCTGACCGCGGAGCCGGTGCCGCCGCCCTGGGCCCTGCCGCTGCAGCAGCAGGACGGGCCCGGGCTGTACGCCCTGCCCGGGCAGGGCGCCGGCGGCCACGACCGGCTGCCCGCCCGCGGCGGGGGCGGACGGCACGCGGCCGGCCCCTGGCCCTCCCGGCAGGGCGGGCTGCACGGCCTCGTCCGGGACGACCTCGTCACCCGGCAGCTCGGTGAGCAGCTCGTCGGCCGCGTCGGCCTCCGGGTGCTCGACGTCGGCTGCGGGCAGGGCGTCCAGACGGTGCGGCTCGCCCGCGCCGGCCACCTCGTCACCGGGGTCGACCCGGACCCCGTCACGCTCGGCGCCGCCCAGGCCGCGGTCGCCGCGGAACCGCCCGAGGTGCAGGAGCGCGTCCGGCTGATCGGCGGCGACGGGCACAGCTGCGGCCGGTGGTTCCCGCCGCGCTCCTTCGACGTCGTGCTGTGCCACGGCGCCCTGACGTACCTCGCCGACCCCGACCCGCTGCTCGCCGCGCTCGCCCGGGTGCTCGACCTCGGCGGCGTGCTGTCCCTGCTGGTCCGCAACGCGGACGCGCTGGCCATGCACCCCGGCCTCACCGGCGACTGGCGCGGCGCGCTCTCCGCCTTCGACTCCTACCGCTACACCGACCGCCACGGCGTGCCCGCCCGCGCCCACCGGCTCGCCGAGCTGACGACCACGCTCGCCGGGATCTCGGTGCCGCTGCGCGACTGGTACGGCGTACGGGTCTTCACCGACGCCGCCCCCGACGACGCCGCCCCGGTCGACGGCCGGCAGCTGGCCCAGCTGCTCGACGCCGAGGAGCGGGCCGGCCGCCAGGATCCCTACCGGCAGATCGCGGCCCTGCTCCACGTCGTCGGCGCGAAGTAGCGCACCGCCGTACGGCTACGCCTCGTGCAGGCTCATCGTGTAGATCTCCCGGCCGTCCTCGACCAGGACCGCCCGGTCGACGCCGTCCGCGAGCAGCTGCTTCCAGGTCTCACCGATCCACGACTCGGCGTCGCCCTGTCCGGGGAACTCCTCCAGCCCGTCGGGCTGCGCGACCTGTGTGCCGTCCTGCTGCTCGAAACGCCACGTCCACACCATGCCGGGCTCCTCCCACCGTCGACCTCGCTGTCGTGCGCACACTAGCGTGCCCGCGCCGCGTGCCCGCGAAGCCTGCTGCGGCAGGATGATCCGCATGGTCCTCACCCGCACCCTCCTCCTCGGCGGCGCCCGGTCCGGCAAGTCCACCCGCGCCGAACGGCTCCTCGCCGCCCACGACGACGTGCTGTACGTCGCCACCGGCGGCACCCGCGGCGGCGACCGCGAGTGGGCCGACCGCGTACGGCTGCACCGCGAACGGCGCCCCGCCTCCTGGCGGACCGCCGAGACCTGCGCGCTGGAACCGCTGCTCGCCGACCCGGCCGACCCCGCACCCGTCCTGATCGACTGCCTCGCCCTGTGGCTGACCTCGGTGATGGACGAGCACGACGCCTGGGACGACGACGCGTGGTTCGCGGGCGGCGAGCAGGCCGTGCAGCGGCGCTGCGACGCGCTCGCCGCGGCCTGGCGGGCCACCCGGCGCCCGGCCGTCGCGGTGAGCAACGAGGTGGGCATGGGCGTCGTGCCGGCCACGGCCGCCGGACGGCGGTTCCGCGACACCCTCGGCCGCCTCAACATGGCCGTCGCCGACGCCTCCGCGCACGTGCTGCTGGTGGTCGCCGGACAGGTGCTGACCATCAAAGCCGACGCCGTGTAGCCTTCCGGACGATGGACACGACCGTGGATCTCGACATCTTCTCCTCCCTCGTGGAGCGCCCCGACGAGAGCGCCCGCAAGGCCGCCGAGGAGCACCGGCGGGAGCTCGACCTGCCGCCGGGCGGCCTGGGCGCGCTGGAGGAACTCGGCGCCTGGCTCGCCTCCGTCCAGGGTGCCGCCCCGGTGCGCCCGATCGCCGCGCCCAAGGTCCTGCTGTTCGCCGGCGACCACGGGGTCGCCGCGCTCGGCGTCTCCCGGCCCGGCGCCCGCAGCACGGCGGAGCGCATCCACGCCGTCCTCGACGGCACCGCCCCCGTCGCCCTGCTGGCCCGCCGCTACGGCGCCGCCGTCCGCGTGGTCGACATCGCCGTGGACGCCGACGCGGACGCCTTCCCCGACGGGGTCTCCCGGCACCGGGTGCGCCGCGGCTCCGGCCGGATCGACGTCGAGGACGCGCTCACCGCGGCGGAGGCCGCGGCGGCCTTCCGCGCCGGCACGGCGATCGCCGACGAGGAGGCCGACGCCGGCACCGACCTGGTGCTGCTCGGCGACCTCGGCAGCGGCTCCACCACGGTCGCCTCCGTGCTGATCGGCGCCCTGTGCGGCACCGACGCGGCCGCCGTCACCGGACGCGGCTCCGGCGTCGACGACCGGGTCTGGATGGTCAAGTGCGCGACCGTCCGCGACGCGCTGCGCCGGGCCCGTCCCGTCCTCGGCGACCAGATCGCCCTGCTCGCCGCGACCGGCGGTGCCGACTTCGCCGCCCTCACCGGCTTCCTGCTGCAGGCCGCCGTCCGCCGCCTGCCCGTGGTGCTCGACGGGGTGGTGTCCGCCGCGTGCGCCCTCGTCGCCCAGCGCGTCGCCTTCCGCGCCCCCGAGTGGTGGCGGGCCGGCCAGGACAGCGGCGAACCCGCCCAGGCCAAGGCCTACGACCGGCTCACCCTCAGCCCCCTGCAGCAGCTCGGCGTGCGCACCGGCGAGGGCATCGGCTCCCTGCTGGCGCTGCCCCTGCTGCAGGCCGCCTCCGACGCCCTGGCCGAGCCCTCCGCGGTGCCCGCCGCCGCGCCGGCCGCACCGGCCGCACCGCGGCCGCCCGCGAAGCTGCCGAGCGCGGCGGAGCTGCTGGGCCTGGGCTGACCGTGCCGGACGCGCTCCGCTTCGCCTTCGGCACCCTGTCGGTGCTGCGCGTCCGGGTCGACCGCTGGGACCGCCCGACCGCCGGGCACGCCATGCTCGCCGCGCCCGTCGTCGGGCTGGTGCTGGGCGCCTTCGCGGCCTCGGCCGGCGCCCTGACGGCCTGGCGGGCGGGCCCGCTGCCCGGCGCGGTCGCCGCCGTCGCCGCCCTCGCCGCCCTCACCCGGGGCCTGCACCTGGACGGCCTGGCCGACGTCGCCGACGGCCTCGGCAGCGGGAAACCCGCCGAGGACGCACTGCGGATCATGAAGCAGTCCGACATCGGGCCGTTCGGCGTACTGACGCTCCTTCTGGTGATGCTCGGTCAGATCTCGCTGCTCGCCGGGCAGTTCGGACACTCCACCGCACGCGGCGCGCTCGCCGTGCTGACCTCTGCCGTCGCCGCGCGCTGCGCACTCGCCTGGGGCTGCCGCCGCGGTGTGCCGGCCGCCCGGCCCGGCGGACTCGGCGCGGCGGTCGCGGGCACGGTGCCGGGCTCCGCCGCGGCCGCCGTCACCGCGGCCTGCGCCCTGCTGCTCACCGCCGCCGGACTCCCTTACGGGCGCGGCGCGTTGGCCTTCCCCGCGGCCCTGCTGGCCGGCCTGGGCGGTGCGGCCCTGGTGCTGCGGCGCTGCGTCCGCCGGTTCGGCGGTGTCACCGGTGACGTGTTCGGTGCCATGGCGGAGACCGCGGCGACCGGCTCCCTGCTCGCCCTGGCCGTCGCCGCCCCCGTCTGACCGACCGCCCGACCGGCCCGCGCACGCCCTGCGCACGCCCCTGACCGGCGGGAGTGACGGAGCGTTGCCACCGCCGGGGAACCGCGCCCGCCGACCGCACCGGGCCGCCGGACGGGCCACCTGGCGCCGCGTGATCCCAGCATGCGGACTACCATGCGGGGAGCACCGTAGCCCTGCGCCCCGTTTCCCCGCGGAGTATGCCGGGGTTATGCCGGTACGGCACACCCGGAGCCGTCACCGGCCATGGACCGCGAAAGAACAGGACGCATTGCCGTGACAACACTGTCTGTGAGCACCTCCTCCGCCGCGGGTCTGCGCGCGGACGCCCTGGTGGTGGGCGTGGCAAAGGGCCCCAAGGGTCCGGTGCTCGCGCCCGGCTCCGAGACCGTCGCCGAGGCGTTCGACGGCACACTGGCCGACGTCCTCGCCACCCTGGGCGCCGCCGGCGCCGAGGGTGAGGCGGTCAAGGTCCCCGCGCCCGCAGGCCTGAAGGCCCCGCTCGTCCTGGCGGTCGGCCTCGGCGAGGCGACCGAGGACGGCTACGCCCTGGAGACCCTGCGCCGCGCCGCCGGTGTCGCGGCCCGCACGCTGGCCGGCACCAAGAAGGCCGCGCTGCTGCTCCCCGCGGAGTCGGCGGCCGAGGTCGAGGCCGTCGCGCTGGGCGCCCTGCTCGGCGCGTACGCCTTCGGCACGTACAAGGGCGAGAACGGCAAGGCGCCGGTCGGCGAGCTGATCGTGGCCTCGACCCGCAAGGGCGGCAAGGACGCGAAGGCCGCCGTCGAGCGGGCCGCCGCGATCGGCGAGGAGATGAACCGCGCCCGCGACCTCGTCAACACCGCGCCGAACGACCTGAACCCGAAGTCGTTCGCGACGATCGCCCAGGCCGCCGGCAAGGAGCACGGCCTCAAGGTCGAGGTGCTGGACGAGAAGGCGCTCCTCAAGGGCGGCTTCGGCGGCATCCTGGGCGTGGGCGTCGGCTCCGCCAACCCGCCGCGGCTGGTGAAGGTGGCCTACACCCACCCGAAGGCGAAGGCCACGCTGGCGTTCGTCGGCAAGGGCATCACCTACGACTCCGGCGGCATCTCGCTGAAGCCGGCCGGCCACAACGAGACCATGAAGTGCGACATGTCCGGCGCCGCCGCGGTGTTCGCCGCCGTGGTCGCCGCCAAGCGCCTCGGCCTGCAGGTCAACGTCACCGCGTGGCTCGCCCTCGCCGAGAACATGCCCTCCGGCAGCGCCACCCGCCCCGGCGACGTGCTGCGGATGTACGGCGGCAAGACCGTCGAGGTGCTCAACACCGACGCCGAGGGCCGCCTCGTGCTGGCCGACGCGATCGTCCGGGCCGGCGAGGAGAAGCCGGACGTCATCGTCGACGTGGCCACCCTCACCGGCGCCATGGTGCTGGCCCTGGGCACCCGCACCTTCGGCGTGATGTCCAACGACGACGCGCTGCGCACCCGCCTGCACGAGACCGCGGGCGCCGTGGGCGAGCAGTCCTGGCCGATGCCGCTCCCCGCGGACCTGCGCAAGGGCATGACGGAGTCGACCATCGCCGACCTCGCCAACATGGGCGAGCGGATGGGCGGCGGCCTGGTGGCCGGCCTGTTCCTCAAGGAGTTCGTCGCCGAGGGCATCGACTGGGCGCACCTCGACATCGCGGGCCCGGCCTTCAACGAGGGCGGCCCGTTCGGCTACACCCCCAAGGGCGGCACGGCGAGCGCGGTCCGCACCCTGGTGCGGTACGCGGAGGACGTCGCCGCCGGCGCCTGACGGCCGGGGCGTTCGCGGGAGGGGTCCGGTGCCGGTCGGCACGGGACCCCT
>NZ_BPRL01000047.1:0-584 GCF_045862635.1 Kitasatospora sp. NE20-6 | reverse complement strand
GGGGGGGGGGGGGGGGGCGGGGCGGGGGGGGGGGGGCGGGGGGTGGGGGGGGGGGGGGCGGGGGGGGGCCCCCCCCCCACCCCTCCCGCGTTTTTCGCATTACCGGTCGGTAATACCAGGTTGAGAACACCGCGCGCGACCACCCCCGTGGCGTTCGCCACATTCCGGGTGGTGTTCGCCGCGGGCGAAACTCCGTTCCGCAGAGCGGAACCAGCCCGGTGTGCAGCCCCTCACCTGTCAACTCTCGCTCCGAGGAACACCTCTGTGAGCTGCGACGATACCCACCCAACCGGGGCAACCGGACACCCCGCGGCAAGTCGCCCGCCGGCGCCGGGGCAGCCCCGGACACCAGTCGCCGCGAACAAGTGCAAAGATGTATTTCCGGCACGACTGGGCGCCTTACAAAGGCTTCCCGCACCACCGGACCGCGACCGGCCCGGCGAACCGCACCCCTTTGCATGGAGGACGTGACGTGGCGAACGACGCCAGCACCGTTTTCGACGTAGTCATTCTCGGAGGCGGAAGCGGCGGTTACGCCGCGGCGCTCCGCGCCGCCCAGCTGGGTCTGAGCGTCGCACTGATCG
>NZ_BPRL01000046.1:0-83527 GCF_045862635.1 Kitasatospora sp. NE20-6 | reverse complement strand
TGAAGGCGGGGGCGGTGAAGCCGTCGTACTTCATGAAGGAGAAGTACGCGGTGGACAGCAGCGGGTAGGCGAAGAAGACGCCGAAGCCGATCAGCCAGGGGGAGAGGAAGGCGAGGGTGCGGGCGCGTTCACGGCGGTGCTTGCGCTTCAGCGCCGCCGGGACGCCGGGTGCGGTGAGGGCCATGGGGCGTCCGTCACTTCGCCTGGTCGACGGCGGCGTCGATCTCGTCCGCGGTGGCGCGCAGGCCGGCGGCGAGGTCGTGCTGCGTGCCGGACTCGTAGGCGTAGCCGAGGTTCTGCAGGGAGACCTGGTAGGCGCCGCCGTTGACGGAGGCGGGGGTGGTCGAGGAGTGCGGGTTGCGGGCGATGTCCAGGAAGGTGCGGAAGTCGGCGTCCGCGTCGAGCTTCGGGGAGTCGAGGGCGGCCAGGGTGCTGGGCACGTTGTGGATGGCGTTGGCGAAGCCCACGACGGCGTCGGTGTCGGTGGTCAGGTACTTGACGAGCTCCCAGGCGGCGGTCTGCTTGCGGCTGGTGCCCGAGATGCCGATGACGGTGCCGGTCTGGTAGCCGCGGCCGTAGGTGGCGGCCTGGTCGTCCGGCACCGGGAACGGTGCGGTGGCCCACTCGAAGTCCGGCTTGTCCTCGGCGAGCGAGGCGGTGCGCCACTCGCCGTCGAGGGCCATCGCCACCTGCCCGGTGGTGAACGGGTTCTTGGCGCTGAACTCGTCGCCGAAGCCGGCGCGGTACTTCTCCAGCTTCTCGAAGCCGCCGAGCTTGCCGACGAGGTCCTTCTGCCAGGTGAACATCGCGGCGACCCGGGGGTCGGTGGCGATGTCGGACCTGCCGTCGGGGCCGAAGTACGAGGCGCCGTACTGGCCGAGGAAGTGCGTGGTGGTGGACTCGTAGCCGTGGTAGTTCGGCATGAAGCCGAGCTGCTGGTAGCCGTCGCCCTTCGGCACGGTCAGCTTGACCGCGTCGGCCTCGAACTCGCCGAAGGTCTTCGGCGGTGAGGTGATCCCGGCGGCGGCGAAGGCGGTCTTGTTGTAGTAGAGGCCGTACGCGTCGCCGAGCAGCGGCAGCGAGCACTGGTTGCCCTGGTAGCCGCTGTAGGTGAGCATCGCCGACGGGAAGGTCCTGGCGGGGTCGATGCCGTCCTTCCTGAGGAACGGCGCCAGGTCGGCCCAGACCTTGGCGGAGCAGAACTTGCCCACGTTGTCGGTGGTGAAGGAGGAGACGACGTCGGGGGCGGCGTCGCCGCCGGCCCGCAGGGCCTGCTCGCTCTTGTCGTCGGCGATGTTGCCGACCACCTTGACGTGGATGTTGGGGTGCAGCTTCCGGAACGCCGCGACGTTGGTCTCGATCGCCCTGGTCTCGCTCTCCTGGCTCCAGCCGTGCCAGAAGGTGATGGTGACGTCCTTGCCCTGGGCGGAGCCGTCGTCCCCGCCGCCCTGCTGCTGGCCGGTGCAGGCGGTGGCGAGCAGCGCGAGGCAGGCGGTGCCGGCGAGGGCGGCGATCGCGCGGCGCGCCGCGCTGGGGGTGGTGTGCACTGGAGGGTCCTCCTGGGGGTGCGTGGGCAGGCGTCATCGCCCTTCGGCCCGTGCGTGGGGGATGGTGTGCGGTGCGGGGGGAACGGCGTGCGGTGCATGGGGTCGGCGGTCAGTGGGTCGTGAAGGCCGCTTCCCTGGCGGTGGCGAGGGCGCGTTGCAGTGCGCCGTGCAGGACGGGGGAGCCCGGGACGGCGGTGCACCGCACCTCGGGCCGGGGGATGGCGATCCGGGCCAGCGACTCCTGGACGAGGGCGCGCAGCCGCTCCCCGCCCGCGGCCGGGACGCCGCCGGAGAGCACCAGGAGTTCGGGGTCGACGACGGAGACGATGGAGGCGAGGCCGACGGCGATCCGTTCGGCGAGGATGCCGAGGAAGGTGTCGCCGGCGCCGGGGGTGTCGAGCGCGAGCGCCACGGCCTCCTGGGCGCCGGCCGCGCCGAGCCCGTGTTCGACGGCCAGGGCGAGGACGGCGTCGGCGCCGGCGAGCTCCTGGAAGCCGCCGGAGTTCTTGCGGCGGACGTCGTGGACGACCGGGGCGCCGGGCACCGGCATGTAGCCGACCTCGCCGGCGCCGCCGGTGAAGCCGCGGTGCAGGCGGCCGGCGATGACGATGGCGGCGCCGATGCCCTCCTCGGCCCAGAGCAGGACGAAGTCCTCGCAGCCCGCGGCGGCGCCGAACGCCTGCTCGGCGATGGCGGCCAGGTTGACGTCGTTCTCGATGGCGACGGGTGCGCCGAGCCCGGCCTCCAGCTCGGCGACGAGCCGCGGCGAGTGCCAGCCGGGCAGGTGGGAGGCGTAGCGGAGCCGGCCGGTGGCGGGGTCGAGGGCGCCGGGCACCCCGATGACGATCTCGCGGAGGCTGCCGGGTGCGAGCCCGGCCTGACGGACGGTCTCGGCGACGGCGGCGCCGACGTTCGCGACGGTGGCGGCGGCGGGCCAGCCGCGGGTGGCGACCTGGTGCTCGGCGAGGGTGGTGCCGGTGATGTCGGCGACGCCGACGCGCACGTGGGTGGTGCTGACGTCGAGCCCGGCGACGTACCCGGCGGCGGGGTTGACCTGGTAGAGCTGCGCGTTGGGGCCGGGGCCGCCGGCGGTGGTGCCGACCGGCACGACGAGGCCGGCGGCCTCCAGCCGGGCGAGCAGCTGGGAGGCGGTGGGCTTCGACAGGCCGGTGAGGGTGCCGATCTGGGTGCGGGAGAGCGGCCCGTTGGCGAGCAGGAGTTCGAGCGCGGCGCGGTCGTTGATGGCGCGCAGCAGGCTGGGCGTCCCGGCGAGCGGGGTGCGGGTGGTGTCGGTCACGTCTCGCATCCTCCTCCGTCGGGGCCGGCCGGTGCCGTCAGGGGTGCTTCCCCGGCGACTGTTAGGAAAGTTTCCAATCCCTGGGAGGACGGTAGATCGTCGCCCCGGGGGTGTCAATGGACCGAGGTCGAAGCGTTACCGGCGAACGCGAAGGGCCCCCGGGATCCGACGGATCCAGGGGGCCCTCGCAGGAGCGGCGGCGCACTACTCCACGGGCTGCTGCGCCGGTATCGGCTTCGCCGCGGCCGACTGCGGCGACGCCGGGTCCGCCAGCGCCGACGGCGCCGCGATCTCCCCGGCCACCGGGCCGGCCGGCTGCGCCACCGTGACCGCCTCGTCCTTGAGCTTCACCCCGGCCTCGTCGAAGGCCAGCTTGAGCCGCTGCCGCAGCGCCCGCGCCACCTGCAGCGACCTGCCCGGCGTGGTGCGCGCCTCGATCTTCAGCACCAGCGAGTCGGTGGCCACCGAGTCGACGCCCAGCACCTTCGCCCGGCCCCAGATCAGCTCGTCGTACGGGGCCTCCTTGGAGAGCTGCTCCGCGGTGTCCGTGATCAGCCCCTCGATCCGGGCCAGGTCCTCCTTGTAGCCCACCTGCACGTCGACGGTCGCGGTGCCCCAGCCCTGGCTCATGTTGGCGATCCGCTTCACCTCGCCGTTGCGGATGTACCAGATCTCGCCGCCCGCGCCGCGCAGCTTCGTCACCCGCAGGCCGACCTCCAGCACGGTGCCGCTGGCCACGCCGGTGTCGATCTCGTCGCCGACGCCGTACTGGTCCTCCATGATCATGAAGACGCCGGAGAGGAAGTCCGTCACGAGGTTCCGCGCGCCGAAGCCGATCGCCACACCCGCCACCCCGGCACTCGCCAGCAGCGGCGCCAGGTTCACGCCCAGCGCCGACAGCACCATCAGCGCCGCCGTCCCCAGGATCGTGAACGACGCCACGCTGCGCAGCACCGAGCCGATCGCCTCGGACCGCTGCTGGCGCCGCTCGGTGTTCACCACCCCGCTGTTGGCCAGCAGCCCGCCGAGGCGGCCCACCTCCGCCTCCTCCTCGGTGGCGCGGCCCATCCGGGTGATCAGCTGCGTGATCAGCTTGCGGACGACGGCCCGCAGCACCAGCGCCAGCACGACGACGAAGACGATCCGCACCCCGCCCTCGACCCAGCTCTGCCAGTTCTGGTCCAGCCAGCTCGCGGCCTGCTTGGTGGAGGCCGACACCTCGCCCGCGCTGGTCGGCAGCTTCAGGTCGAGGGACGGCTGGGCGGGCGAGGGGGTGGCTTCGGCGAGGAGACCGGTGGGACCGGACCGGAACACGTGCGGGCCTTCCGTGGAGCGGGGTCGGGCCGGCGCGCGGCACCGGCGCGGCCCGGCTGGCGGACCGTCCCGTCCAACCCTAGCGGCCGTCCCGACCCGTCCCGCGGCCCCGGCGACCCGTCCGCGACCCGCCCGCAGGGGCCCTCACCGGGGGCGACGTGTGCACCACGCCCGGTGCGTGGGCATACCGCCTATGACGGATTCCACATCCGGTCCGTTACACGGGAATGGTGGCGCCGCACGAAGACGTGAGGCGACACTGGGGGAGATCGCGCCGCAATGCGATCACCCGCTCGTCCCGGCGCGAGCCACGCGCCGCAGGCGTCCAAGGAGGCATCCGTGCCGCATGTCCTGGTCCTCAACGCGTCGTACGAGCCACTCGGAGTGGTCTCCACCCGCCGCGCCCTCATCCTGGTCCTCAACCACAAGGCGGTCAGCCTGGAGGACTCCGGAATCACTCTGCACAGCGCCACCAACACCCTGACGGCCCCGTCCGTCGTCCGCCTGACCCGCTTCGTGCGGGTTCCCTTCCGCGGGCCCGTCCCGCTCACCCGCCGCGCCCTGTTCGCCCGTGACCACGGGCGCTGCGTCTACTGCGGGGCCGCCGCGACCAGCGTCGACCACGTCATTCCGCGCAGCCGGGGCGGCCAGCACCGGTGGGACAACGTCGTGGCGGCCTGCCGCCGCTGCAACCACACCAAGGCCGACCGCCACCTCACCGAGCTGGGCTGGCGGATGAAGCGCCCCCCGGCCCCGCCCAGCGGCCTGGCCTGGCGCGTCATCGGCACGGGGATCAAGGACCCCCGCTGGCGCCCCTACCTGGAGCCGTACGGCGGCCTGGAGCAGTTCCGCGAGTACGAGCACCACGACCATCTCGACCACGCGGGTGCACTGCCGGTCCCGGCCGTCAGGACCCACCCGACCCGCCGCGGGGAGCCCGAACCGCTCTCCGCCTGACAGACAAAGGGCCTGCCCGTCAGACTTCGGTACGCCTCATGGGCCGCCGGCGAACCCCCAGCGGGATCGTCGGCGGCCCGCCGTCTGCCACCACCTCCGGGAGCCCGACCCGTGCCACCGACGATCGCCGCCCTCTCCTTCGACGGCGACGACACCCTCTGGGACTTCGGCGCCTCCTTCGCGACCGCCATCGCCGACGCCGCCGCCTTCCTCGGCGCCGAGCTGGGCGGGCCGGCCGTGCAGGTCGCCTGGCTGCAGCGGATCCGCACCGAGGTCGGGGCGCTGCACCCCGGGGCCTCCCTGCCCGAGCTCCGGCAGGCCGCGTTCGCCGAGGCCGCCCGCCGCCGCGCCCCCGACCGCCCCGACCTCGGGCCGCGCGCGTACGAGGCCTTCATGGCCGCCCGCGCCCGCTCCACCACGCTCTACCCGGAGGTCGCCGCCACCGTGGCCGCGCTGGCCCGGCGGCTGCCGCTGGCGCTCACCACCAACGGCAACGCCGAGCTCGCCTGGACCGGCCTGGAGCCGCACTTCGCCGTCGTCGTCCGCGCCGTCGACTGCGGCCTGCGCAAACCCGACCCGGCGATCTACCGGCTCGCCGCCGCCCGCCTCGGCGTCCCGCCCGGGCAGGTGCTGCACGTCGGCGACCACCCCGACGAGGACGTCGCCGCGGCCCGCGCCGCCGGGATGCAGGCCCGGCTGCTCGACCGCAGCGGCCGCACCCCGGGCGCCCTGACCTCCCTCACGGAACTGCTCCCGGCGGCAGGGCTCAGCCCGTGACCGCGTACACCTCGACGCCCCACAGCGAGTAGCCGTACTGCGTGCCCCGGGTGACGCCCTGCATCCGCAGGAAACGGGTGTTCGGGGCGTCGAAGCGCACCTTCTCCACCCCGCCGCGGCCGTCGTCCACGGCCGCCACGGTCGTCCAGGTCACGCCGTCCGGCGACGACTCCAGCCGGTACGCCGAGGCGTACGCGTCCTCGTGCCAGCGCAGCACCGCCGACCCGAGCCGGACGGCCTGCGGCAGCTCCAGCTGGATCCACGAGCCGGCCACCGGGGGCGAGGACCAGCGGGTCTGCAGGTCGCCGTCGTTGATCCGCGCGGCCGGGTACTCCGGCGTACGGTCCGCCGAGGAGGTCGCCGTCGCGATCCTGGCCAGGTCCTGCCCGCCGGTCGGCGGCACCACGTGCACCTCCAGCTCCTGCCGGAGGGTCAGCGTGCCCGCCGTGAACGTCACCGGCACCCGGTACGTGCCGGACGGCGTGTCCGCCGCCGCGGCCACCTGCAGCGGCACCCCGACCCGGCTGCCGCGCGGCACCGCCACGGCGGAGCCCTGGGTGACGGTCAGGCCCCTGGCGACCGCCGGCACCTCGACCTTCAGCTCCCCGCTGACGCCTTCCGGACGGCCCGACACCAGCACCGCCTTGGTGATCACCGGCACGGCCTGCCCGGACACCACGTCCACGCTGCCGTCGGAGAGGTTCAGCTGCGCCGCCGGGGCGTCCGCGTACCAGGGCACGATCTGGTTGACCACCGGCGCCTGCAGGCCGGGCGCCCACATCAGGCGGATCGCGTCGACGGCCCGGCCGCCCGCGGCCAGCTCGTTGTAGCCCGGCTTCAGGTCGCCGATCGGCGTCCACCCGCCGTCCGCACCGCGCACCGACACCGTCGCGGTCGCCAGCACCGTCGGGTCGGTGAGCACCGTGACCCGGTCCAGCGGCCGGGCCGCGCCCAGCTCCACCGTCAGCGGCTCGGAGGCCACCGTCGGCGCGTCGGCCGCCCGGAACGCCGTGTCCGGGTCGCCGTCGAGCACCGCGTCCGCCGAGGAACCGGGCGCCGCGGCCGGCCCCGTCACCACGGCCGGGTTGTCGTCCGGCGCGGTCACGGAGAACTCCCGCACCGCCACCGCGGTCTTCTGGCCCGTCACGGCGCGCAGCCGCACCGCCTTCGCGACCGTGCCCGCCGGGGCGCTCACCGAGACGCTCTTCCGGCCGTGCACCAGCGCCAGCTGCCGCCAGCCGCCGCTGCCGGTCGTGTACTCCAGCACGCCGTCCCGCAGGTAGTCGTCGGCGGCCGACGCGGCGTCCGGCCCGTCGCCCCACGAGCCCATCAGCACGGTCACCCGGCCGAGCGGACGGCCCGCACCGAGGTCCAAGCCGACCGCGTCGCCGGTCTGCGGAGGCTCGGCGCTCCAGTAGAACGTGTCGGCCGCGCCGTCCGTCATCAGCCCCGGCACGTGGTCGTTCGCCGTGCCGATCGTCGTGGTGGGCACCGGCGCACCGGCCCCGGACCCGGCCCAGGTGTCGGCATCCCGCAGCGCCCGCTCCAGGAAGGCGTCCAGCACCCCGCCGCCGACCGTCACCGCGCCGTGCGCCAGCTCCTCCCGCAGCTCCCGCAGGCCCACCCGGGCCTGCCAGGCCGCACTGCCGTCGCCGCTGCGCTGCGCCATCAGCATCGTCAGCGCGGCCTGCCCGGCGCGGCCGTACGCGGCGAGGCGCTCCAGCCACGGTCCGGCGTCCTCCGCGACCGGCTCGGCGGCCAGCGCCGCCGGGGCCCCGGCCATCGTCGCGAACGCCGCCTTCACCGGCTCCGCCGCCTCGTGCAGCCGCGCCTGGTCGGGCGCCCCGCCCGAGGACGGCTCCAGCGCCGCCCAGAAGCGCTCCAGCAGCGGCACCAGGTAGCCGGACTCCCGCTCGTCGAGCGGCGAGGAGGCGCTGTTGCCCGCCAGCGCGGTCAGTGCCGCCTGCGCGCCCGCGTCGCCGCCCGCCACCAGGTGCACCGCGGCCCGCACCGAGTCGGCCGCGCGGTAGCCGTCCGGCTTCCAGCCGAAGTCGGCGGCGGTGGCGAGCGGCAGCCGGGAGGCGACCGGCTGCGTCATCGCCGAGGTCAGCAGCGCCGCCGACCGCGACGCCACCGCCGGGTCGCGGCCGGTGTAGCCGCCGAGGAAGAGCCGGTCCGGCGTGGAGTCGTTCACCGGGTAGTTGTCCATGGTGACCAGCGGGCGGCCGAACAGCCCGGCCGTCTCGGCGAGCCGGCTGCCCGTCACCTCCGCGGCGATCACCGAGCCGCCGCTCCAGACGACCTGCACGCCCGTGGGCAGCGCCGCCGCCAGCGCACTGCGGTACGGCGTCGCGCCCTGCTTCTGGTACTCGGTGGGCACCACCGTCAGCGGGGCCAGCTCCGGGTGGGCGGCGATCAGCCGCCGCTGCACCTCGGTCGCCAGTGCCCCCTGGGCCTTCGCGGCCGCGGCCGGACCGGTGCCGAAGGTGCGGCGGTCGCCCGGGCAGTGCCACTCCTCGTAGCTGACGTCGAGGAACTGCAGCTGGAAGGCGCCGAAACCGAGCCGGCGCAGGCCGTCGAGCTTCGCCACGAGCGCGTCGACGTCCTTGCCGGAGCTGTAGCAGAACGACTGCCCGGGATCGATCGAGTAGCCGAGCACCACGTGGTTGTCGCGGGCGCGCTCGGCGAGCCGGCGCAGCGCGTCGGCCTGCGGGGCCGGGTACGCCTCGCGCCAGCGGGCGGTGCGGTACGGGTCGGCGCCGGGCGCGTACAGGAAGAAGTTCTGCTTGGTGCTGCCGAGGAAGTCCAGCTGGTCCAGCCGCTCGGCGGTCGTCCACGGCGTGCCGTAGAACGACTCGGCGGTGCCGCGGACGGGCGCACCGGTCGGCCAGTCCCGCATCAGGACGCCCGGCAGGCCCCGGCCCGCCGCGGCGGCGGCCTGGCCCTGGCCCGCCGCGATCGGGGCGAGCAGCTGCCGCAGGCTCTGCGCGGCGTAGAAGGTGCCGGTCGCGTCGACGCCGGCCAGCACCACCGCGCCGTACGTGCCGCCGCCCGCGGCGGGCAGGCGGCCCGCCGCCAGGACGTAGCCGCCGGACGGGAGCCCGGCCGGCGAGAGGTCCGAGGCGGCCCGGCCGCCCGCCGCGGCGAGCTGCCGCAGCACCCGGTCGGTGTCGCCGCCGGCGCCCTCCGAGGGGCCGCCGACGTACACGACCAGCGAGCCGGCGGCGGGCGCCGCGGACGGGTCCGCCCCGATGATGTCGGTCGCGCCCGCGGTGCCCAGCACCCGGCGGACGGCGGCCACCGCGGGCGCGTCGGCGTGCCCGGCGGTGACCAGGCCGACGGTGTCCGGCACGGAGACCGCCTCGCCGGCGGCCACGAGCTGCTGCGGGCGCGGGTACACCTGCGGCTCGGTGATCGAGCCGAGCGGGGTGACGGGCGAGGTGCTGACGGTGCGGTCGCCGATCGCGGGCACGGCGGCGACCGCGGCGGGCCCGGCGAGCAGCCCGCCGACGACGGCGGCGGCCGAGAGGGTGGCGGCGAGCTGCAGGGTGCTGCGGCGGCGGCCGGGCGCGCCGGCGCGGCGTTCGGCGCGCACGGAGGCGAGCAGCGGTTCGGTGCCCTTGATGTCGGCGATGAAGCGGTCGGCGGCCTTCGGCGCCAGCTGCCGCGCGGTGCGGGCCGCCGTCCGACGGGCCGTCAGCGCGACCGGATGGTCGAGGAGTTCGCGCAGCGAGGCGCTCTGGTCGAGCTGCTGCCTCAGTCGCCGCCCGGCGGCCACCGACACCCGTGCCTGCACCGGACCTCCTCCGCACCCGAACGTGCAGCTCACCGGCCCTGCCGCCCGGTCGACCACCTGCACCCGCCTCGACGGGCCAGCCCACCAGGTGACAGGTCGGGTGTCAACGCCGCTGACAGGTATGCCCGATATGCGGAGAAAGTGCACGGGGTCGTTCCCGGGGCCGGAGGCGGCCGGAGGTGGCCGCAAGCGGCCGGTGCGGTGCCCGCGGGTGCCGGTGGTGATTCCCGGGGGCGGCCCGTCCGGGAGGCGGGCGGCATTTCCGGCGCGCGCCCGATCTGTTCCGTGTCGTGACGATGTGCCCCTGCGGCCCGGTCCGCGCGGGCCCGCCGCGAACGTTCGGAGCGGAACGAAGTGCTCCTCTCCGCGGGCTCCGGAATCGACGGCTCGGCATGTCGCCATATGTCCTGATCAGGCAGAACACCGGTCGTAAAAACTTGGCAAACGCCTTCTGCACAGGGCGAATTGTTCGAACGTCAGATCCGGTCGTCCCCGTAGGGTCTGCCTGATCCTCGGATCACTATGTCGACAAGCCCATTCGGGCTTAACCATGGGAGCCTGTTCCTTGAGAGCGATACCAGCTCCAGGGCCGGTCGCACGATGGCTGCATACGCGGTCTCGTTGGCTGGGCCTGATAAGCCTTCTTGCCGTCCTCACGACCCTGCTCGGGGCGCCCTCCGCCGAGGCGCTCGCGGCCCGCCGGCCGCACGGCAAGGTGTGGACGCCGCCGGGGGCCGCCCCCGGGGCGGGCATGAAGTCCGTCAACGGCAAGAACCTCGTGCCGTCCACGCCGAAGGCGCCGGCGTACCCGGTGCCGGCGACGTGGAAGCCGGCCGCAGCGGCGGCCGCGGCCGCCGGATCGGCCACCGTCGCCCTGGAGGCCGGGAAGGCCGTCCAGGCAGGGCAGCTGCCCGTCAAGGTCGCCCCGGGCACCCGGGGCCCGGTGCACTCCGTCGAGGTGAAGGTCGCGGACTCCGAGGGGAAGTCCGCGACCGGCCGCCGGGTCACCCTGACCGACGCCGCCCCCGGTGGGGCCGGCCAGGCGAAGAGCGTGAAGGTCGCGCTCGACCTGAAGGCCCTGCAGGGCGCGGCGTTCACCGACCGCACCCGACTGGTGGCGCTGCCCGCCTGTGCGGCGCTCACGCCGGACGCCGCGGACTGCCGCACGAGGACGCCGGTGGCGTCCTCCGTCGACCCGAAGACGGGCGTGCTGACCGCCGAGGTCCCGCTCTCCGCCGCGAGCGCGCCGAAGGCCGCGAAGAGCAGCGGCAGCGGCACCGTCCAGGCGGACTTCGTGCAGGCCGCGGCTGCGGCCCCGTCCGCGGTGCTGGCCACCGAGACGACGGCCGGCGGCCCGTCCGGCACCTACGCCGCGACCCCGCTGTCGCCGTCGGCGGCCTGGGGCTCCGGCACGAACGTCGGCAACTTCACGTACTCGTACCCGGTCTCCACGCCCCCCACGCTGGGCGGGGCGGCGCCCTCGGTCTCCCTGGGCTACGACTCCTCCGCGGTCGACGGCAAGACGTCGGCGCAGAACTCCCAGTCCTCCTGGGCGGGTGAGGGCTGGGACTACCAGCCCGGCTTCGTCGAGCGCTCCTACCAGAGCTGCGACAAGGACGGCCTCGCCCACTCCAGCGACATGTGCTGGTCCGGGCAGAACGCCGTGCTCAACCTCGGCGGCCACTCCGGCGTCCTGGTGAAGGACGACACCACCGGCACATGGCGCCTGCAGGGCGACGACGGCTCCAGGATCGAGCAGCTGACCGGTGCCGCCAACGAGGCCCGCAACGGCGAGTTCTGGCGCGTCACCACCACGGACGGCACCCAGTACTACTTCGGCCAGAACCACCTGCCGGGCGGCGACCACTCCGACCCGGCCGCCAACTCGGTGGCCTACGAGCCGGTCTACTCGCCGAAGAGCGGCGACGACTGCTACGACTCCGCCAAGGGCACCGCCTCCTGGTGCCAGGAGGGCTGGCGCTGGAACCTCGACTACGTCGTCGACCCGCACCAGAACCTGGTCACCTTCGGCTACCAGCAGGACCTCAACCACTACAGCCGGGGCGGTGGCCAGAACAACGGCACCGGCACCCTCACCTCCTACGTCCGTGCCACCGAGCTCAAGCAGATCGCCTACGGTCAGCAGCTGGGCGCGCAGGTCACGGCGAAGGGCGCGCTCAAGGCGGCGTCCAGGGTCCTCTTCACCACCGAGGAGCGGTGCTTCCAGTCCGGCAGCATCACCTGCACCACGGCGCAGCGGACCGTGGCCAACCAGAACAACTGGCCGGACACCCCGCTCGACCTCAACTGCGCCTCCACCGGCGCCTGCACCAACTACGGGCCGTCCTTCTGGTCCCCGCTGATGCTCTCGAAGATCGAGACGCAGGTGCTGGTCGGCACCGACTACCGCCCGGTCGACCTGTGGAAGCTGAAGCACTCCTTCCCGAACCCGGGTGACGGCACCAAGCCGTCGCTGTGGCTCGACTCGATCACCCGTTCCGGCACCAACGGCCAGGCCGAACTGGCCCTGCCGGCGGTGACCTTCACCCCGCGCGAGCTGGCCAACCGGGTGGACGGGCTCGTCCCGGCCCAGCCGGCGTTCAACCGGCCGCGCATGCAGCAGATCACCACCGAGACCGGTGGGAAGATCAACGTGAACTACCGGGACACCGAGTGCTCCCGGACCGCGAACCACATGCCGGCCGCGGCCGACTCCAACACCATGGCCTGCATGCCGGTCAACTGGTACCTCCCGGGCTCGTCCTCGGAGGACCCGGTGAAGGACTGGTTCCAGAAGTACCTGGTGTCCTCCGTGACCGAGCAGGACGCGGTCACCGGCGCCCTGGTGAAGTCCACCGACTACACCTACGGCGGCGGCGCGGCCTGGCACCGCAACGACGGTGAGTACACCGACCCCAAGTCCCGTACCTGGGACGAGTTCCGCGGTTACGCCACGGTCACCTCCACCTCGGGCAGCGCCTACCCGGGCGAGGCGCCGAAGACCCAGCAGGTCAGCACCTACCTGCGGGGCATGGACGGCGACTACAAGGCCGACGGCTCCAAGCGGGCGGTCGGCGTCTCCTTCACCCCGTACCCGGGTGCGACCGCCGTCTCCGTCACGGACGACACCTGGCGCGCGGGCGGCGTGCTCGGCAGCCAGAGCTACGACCAGGCCGGCGGAGCGATCATCGGCGCCTCCGCCACGGTCACCGGCAACGACCTCGTGACGGCCACGCACAAGCAGAAGAACGGCATGCCGGACCTGGTGGCCCGCTTCGGCAGCACCAGGTCCACGTCGACCTCCTGGGCCCGCAAGGCGGACGGCACCTGGCGGTCCACCGGCACCGTCATGACGACCGACCCGGCCAACGGCAACCGGCCGCTGCAGATCGACGACAAGGGCGACGGCACCGCCGCCGCACCGGAGATCTGCTCGACCAACAGCTACGCGACCAGCACCGACCCGATGCTGCTCGTGCTCGTCTCCCGCGAGCTGGTCGTCACCGGCCCCTGCGGCACCACGCCGACCGCGGCCAACACGCAGAAGGACACCCGGACCTTCTACGACGGCAAGCCCTTCGGCCAGGGCGGCGGCACGGGCGACCCGACGTCGTCCGACACGATCGACTCCTACGACGGCTCCGGCAACGCGGTGTACACCACGCTGACCACGGCCACGTTCGACGCCTACGGCCGGGTCAGGACCTCGGCGGGCCCGGACGGCAGGGCGACCACGACGGACCTCTCGCCGGCCACCGGCACGATTCCGACGAAGGTCACGCTCACCACGCCGATGGGCGCCACCTGGGCGACCTCGCAGACCTTCGACCCCGGCCGCAACCTGCCGCTGGAGTCGACGGACGCCAACGCCCGCCACACCACGCGGAAGTACGATGCGCTCGGCCGGCTCACCGACGTCTGGACGGCCGACCGCGCCACCAGCCTGACGCCGAACTACACGTTCGCCTACGCGGTGAACGGTGTCACGGCGCCGTCCGTGGTCACCTCCAAGTCGCTGACCGAGAGCGAGACCTACTCGGTCAGGACCGAGCTGTACGACGGCCTCGGCCGCCCGCGCCAGACGCAGACCAGCCTGCCGACCGGCGGCGCCGGCCGGCTGATCGCCGACACCGTGTACGACTCGCACGGCTGGGCGATCAAGACCTCCGCGCCCTACTACGAGAGCACCACCCAGCCGAACGGCAGCATCTTCACCCCGCAGGACTCGCAGGTGCCCGCCCAGACCTGGGCCACCTACGACGGCCAGGGCCGGGTCACCAGCAGTGCGTTCGTCTCCTACGGGCAGCAGCAGTGGACGTCGTCCACCGCCTACCCGGGCGTCGACCGCACCGACTCGACCCCGCCGCAGGGTGCCAGGCCCACGACGACCGTCACGGACGCCCGCGGCCGCACCACCCAGCTGTGGCAGTACCGCACCGCCACCGCGACCGGCAACGCCCTCGACGCCGACGTGGCCTCGTACACGTTCACGGCGGCCGGCCAGCCGGACAGGCGGACCGATGCGTCCGGCAACGTCTGGTCGTACCAGTACGACCTGCGGGGGCGGCAGACCGCCGTCACCGACCCGGACACCGGCACGACCACCACCGCGTACGACGCCGACTCCCGGATCGCCTCCACCACGGACGCCAAGGGCAACAAGCTCGCGTACGCGTACGACCTGCTCGGCCGCAAGACCGCGATGTACAGGAGCAGCGCGGCCCCGGCCAACCTGCTCGCGAGCTGGACGTACGACACCGTGGCCGGTGCCAAGGGCCAGCCGGCGAGCTCCACCCGCTACGTGGGCGGCGCCACCGGCAAGGCCTACACCTCGGAGGTGACCGCGTACGACACCATGTACCGGCCGACCGACTCGAAGGTGACGATCCCGGCCGGTGAGGGCGCCCTGACCGGCACCTACACCTCGCACAACGACTACTCGCCGATCCTCGGCTCGCTCGTCCACACCGACATGCCCGCGATGGGCGGCCTGCCCGCCGAGGGCGTCGACTACCTCTACAGCGACACCGGCCTGCTGCTCGCCTCCGGCGGCAACAGCACCCTCGTCACCGACGTCCAGTACGACGCGGCCGGCCGCGCCGTCCGCACCACCGTCGGCGACTGGGGCACCCAGGTCGTCTCCACCCAGCAGTACGACTGGGCGACCGGGCGGCTGATCCAGAACAACCTGGACCGCCAGGTCGGCACCACCTCGCTCGACCAGACCAGCTACACCTACAACCAGGTCGGCCGGCTCACCTCGGTCAGCGACCTCCAGAGCGCCACGGCGACCGACCGGCAGTGCTTCACCTACGACTACCTGGGCCGCCTCACCAACGCCTGGACCGACACCGGCACCGTCACCACGGCGGCGGCACCGTCCGTCCCCGGCGTCGGCGGCTGCACCAACGCCAACGGCCCGGCCATGAGCGGCTCGCCCGCCAAGCCCAGCGTCGGCGGCCCGGCGCCGTACTGGCAGACGTACGCCTACGACAAGACCGGCAACCGCACCTCGCTGGTCCAGCACGACGTCACCGGTGACACCACCAAGGACGTCACCACGGCCCAGACCTTCGGCACCACCGTGAACACCGCCACCTCCCTGCCGAACACCGGCGGCGGCACCGGCGGCCCGCACGCCCTGCTGAAGTCCTCGGTCACGGCGGCCGGCACCACCAAGGACACCACGTACCAGTACGACGTCCTCGGCAACACCACGGCCGTCACCGAGACCGCCGGCACCACCAACCTGACGTGGAACGGCGAGGACAAGCTCGACGGCATCGCCAAGACCGGCGACCCCGCGGGCACGACCTACCTCTACGACGCGGACGGCAACCAGCTGATCCGCCGCAACCCCGTGAAGACGACGCTCAACCTCGGGTCGGACGAGCTGACGCTCGACACCGCCTCCGGGTCCATGTCCGACGTCCGCTACTACTCCGCCCCCGGCGGCATCACCATCACCCGGGTCACCGCGGCCACCGGAGGCGGCAAGCTCGTCTACCAGGCCTCCGACCCGCACGGCACCAACGGCGTCCAGATCGAGACCGACGCCCAGCAGACCGTGAGCCGACGCCCCACCGACCCGTTCGGCAACACCCGCGGCACCCAGCCCGCGGCCGGTGCCTGGGCCGGCGACAAGGGCTTCGTCGGCGGCACGCTCGACACCGCCACCGGACTCACCAATCTCGGCGCCCGCGAGTACGACCCCGTCCACGGCCGCTTCCTCAACCCCGACCCGCTCCTGGCGGTCTCCAGCCCCCAGCAGTGGAACGGCTACGCGTACAGCGGCAACGACCCGGTCAACGCCAGCGACCCGTCGGGTCTCATGCAGGACACCATGGAGAAGAACAGCAGCAGCAGCGGCTGCGGCATGTTCGTCGTCAACTGCGGCGGTGGCGGTGGCAACGACTGCGCCTCCAACTGGCACCCGCCGTGCGCCCCTCCGACCACCCCCACCAACGGCAGCGGCAACGCCGGCAACGGTGACACCGGCGACAACGGCGGCGGCAAGAAGGACAACAAGAAGAAGTGCGGCGGCTTCGGCGGCTGGCTCAAGTGCAAGGCCAAGAGCGCGGCGCACGCCGTCGTCAAGGTCGTCGAGGAACACCCGGTCATCGCCGCGATGGTCATCACCGCGGTGGTGGTGGGCGCAGCTGCCTGCATCATCATGACGGCCGCGGCCTGCGCCGCGATCATCGTGCCCGCAGCAGCCAACGGTGCCCTCGCCGCCGCCGAGTTCGGCGCGGCCGCCATGGTCGCGGGTGCGGCAACGGCGGTGACCGTGGAGGCGGGCATTGCCGTCGGAGCCACCGCACTGGCGGCCCTGGGCGTCGGTGCCGCGGTCGCGGCCAAGACCGCCCAGAAGGCGGAGCAGTCGGCCGCCGGCGTCAGTGGACGTGCCGGCCAGACTGCGGCGAAGGAAGCCACGGAGGGCAGCAAGGCCGCCCGGCCCAGCACGGGTTCCGGCGGGGGCGGCTGCAACAGCTTCCCGGCCGGCACGCAGGTCCAGCTCGCCGACGGCAGCACCAAGGCCATCGACAAGGTCCAGGTCGGCGACCAGCTCGCCGCCACCGACCCGCAGACCGGTGCCACCGCCGCCCGCGCCGTGACGGCGCTCATCGTCGGTCACCACGACACGGAGTACACCGACCTCGTCCTCACCTCGGCAGGGCCCCGCGGGCCTCCGGCAGAGAAGGAGTCCATCACCTCCACGGCGCACCACCCGTACTGGGACATCACCACCCAGCGGTGGACCGACGCCGAGGACCTCAGGACCGGCGACGAGCTGCGCAACCTGGACGGCACCACCAGCACGGTGCTGACCGTCCGCTCCTACACCACCGCGCCGCAGACCGCCTACAACCTCACCGTCGCCGACCTGCACACGTACTACGTGCTGGCCGGATACCGTCCGGTGCTGGTTCACAACAACACCGGCGAGGAATGCCTCCTCGCGGCCAGGAACGCGGCCAAGAAGGCTCCGGCAGACGTCGAGAAGGTGGCCGCGGCGCGGCTCAGGGATTCCGGTGACGGAACGCCCGGAGAGTGGCAGACCGCCTACAGCGGCCCCAACCACGGGCACCCGTTCTACGAGGACGCGCTCACCGAGCGAGCGGGCCTCGGCGGAGGCCACCCGTGGGCCTGGAACAACTGTGCCGAGATTCGGGCATGTAATACCGCTCTTTCCACGGCCCCTACCGACGAGTTGGCTCAGCTCAGCAACCTGGAATTCGGGACCGTTTATCGACAGTCAGGTGACTCGGTGGCCCCGTGCCCGCTGTCCTGCTTCCCGATCCTCATCGGAGGTGGTGCGACGCGTGTAGGGTAGGGTCGTAATTTGGAGGGAGGGGCCCGCATGATAAGCAATGAGGATCTGAGCACCGAGGTGCGTACGGCCTTGTTGGCTGCCGGATGGTTTCCGCAGCGTCTGGTGCGGGTCCCTCCCGCCTGTTCGGCGTTGGCCGAAGAGATGGGTTTGCCCCTTCCGGCGTCTGTCGTGAGCGTCATCGAATCGCTGGACGGAATATCCCTGAGATATCCCCATCATGGGGGGTCGGGATTTATCGACCAGATATTCTTCGATGCTGGCCGAGCCTCTCGTAACATTGGCTCGAAAACCCTTTCGGGATGGAGCTCCCGGGCTGGGTCGGGTCCCATTTTCCCCCTGGCTCAGACCGATTATGGGCTATTTTTCTCGATGAGCGGCGAAGGGGCATTCTACTGCGGGTTCAGCCCGTTTCTTGGATTTTGCGGAAGGGGAATCCATGATTTTCTCGACAGGCTCGTCGGTGGCGTGCCACCGGTGGATCTAGGGGATTAGAGTTCATTGGGTGGATGGAGGGCGGAGAGTTCGGCCGGCTGTTGGGCGAACTCTCCGAGCCGGTCGTGCCGCCGATGGTGCGTGTATGTCCACGAGCGGGGTGCGGGGTCCTGAACCGATCCGGGCCGGTATCGACACCGGCCGTCGGCCCGCCGCCGTCACCTCGGAGGCGGACGCGATCGCCACTGGGCGGTCGACGCTGACCGGGATGCCGTAGCCCGAGAACGTGACGACTGCTGTGCGGGTGACCGGGCCGTGGTCGGCGATCTTCGGGTCCCGTCCGACGGGGCCGTCTGCAGGGTGACGGACCGGAACCTGTCGGGGGCGGTCTCGACGGTGCCGCGACGGCATTGTCGCCCCGTCGCCGGTGTGCGCGGAGTCGGGGACGACGTAGGCGGTGCAGGAGCCGTCGAGGGTCACGGCGCGGCCGCCCCTCCCGCCACAGCCTGCCGGCGGCCGTCCCCGCCCGCTCCTGCTCCCGGCCGCGTCCGTGTCGTTCGGTCTCGCGGGGCCGTGCGGCGGGTAGGACTGTGCTGACTGTGTCGGGCTGACCGCAGGGAGCCGCAGAGTGGCCGCATACCTCGACCGTGACCAGACCGGGAGCGCGCAGGTGCCCGCCGAGGACGCGCCGCCCCCGCCGCCGGAGTTGGTGGCGCTGGCGCACGCGCACGGGGTGGACGACACGTACGACCCCGGCAGCGGGCCGGTGCCGGTGGGGCCGGACACCCTGGTGGCGGTGCTGGCCTCGCTCGGGGTGGACGCGTCGACGCCGGAGGCCGTCCGGGCGGAGCTGGCGGAGCACCGCCGTACGGTGGCCGCCCGGCTGCTGCCGCCGTGCGTGGTGGTCCGTCAGGGCCGGCGCACGGCACTGGACGTGCCCGCCGGGGCGGAGCTCGCGGTCGAGCTGGAGGACGGCGGCCGGTGGGCGCTGCCGAAGGGGCACTCGCACTGGCTTCCCGCCGATCTGCCGCTCGGCCGGCACCGGCTGACGGCGAAGGCGGGCCCGCGGGAGGCGTCCGCGGCCCTGATCGTGGCACCGGCCCGGCTGCCGGAGCCGCAGGGCCGCAGCTGGGGCTTCCTGGCGCAGCTGTACTCGGTGCTGTCGGACCGCTCCTGGGGCATGGGCGACCTGGGCGACCTCGCGGAGCTGGCGCGGTGGGCGGGCCACGAGCTGGGTGCGGGCTTCCTGCAGATCAACCCGCTGCACGCGGGCATGCCCGGCGTCCCCTCCGACCCGTCGCCGTACCGCCCGTCGTCGCGGCGCTTCGCCGACCCGGTGCACCTGCGCGTCGAGGCCGTCCCCGAGTACGCCTACGCGCCGCTCGACGGGTACGGGCCGCGGGCGCAGCGGCTGCGCGCGGAGGTGCTGGAGCACGACGGCCTGATCGACCGGGACGCCGTGTGGGCGCTGAAGCGCGAGGCCCTTCAGGAGTTGTACGCGGTGCCGCGGACGGTCGGCCGGGCGGCGGCGTTCCGGGCGTTCACCACGCGTGAGGGCGAGTGGCTGGAGCGGTACGCGACGTACTGCGCGCTCGCCGAGGTGCACGGGCCGAACCGGCACGAGTGGCCGAAGGGCCTGCGCCGCCCCGACAGCCCGCACGTGGCCGCGGCGAGGGCGGAGCTCGCGGAGCGGGTCGACTTCCACCGCTGGCTGGCGTGGCTGGTCGACGAGCAGCTCGGCTCCGCGCAGCGGGCCGCCGAGGAGGCGGGCATGGCGGTCGGTCTGATCCACGACCTCGCGGTGGGCGTGCACCCGGACGGTGCGGACGCCTGGGCGCTGCAGGACGTCCTCGCGGAGGGCATCTCGGTCGGCGCGCCGCCGGACGCCTTCAACGCGCACGGCCAGGACTGGGGTCTACCGCCGTGGCGCCCGGACGCGCTCGCCGCAGCCGGCTACGAGCCGTTCGCCGAGCTGTTGCGTGCCGCGGCCCGGCACGCCGGGGCGGTCCGGATCGACCACGTGATGGGCCTGTTCCGGCTGTGGTGGGTGCCGGCGGGGCATCCGCCGACCCGCGGCGCGTACGTGCGCTACGACGCGGAGGCGATGCTCGGCGTGCTGGCGCTGGAGGCGCACCGCGCGGGCGCGTACGTGATCGGCGAGGACCTCGGCACGGTGGAGCGCGGGGTGCGCGAGCAGTTGACGGAGCGGGGGATCCTCGGCACGTCGGTGCTGTGGTTCGAACGGGACTGGCAGCGCAAGGGCGAGATCCTGCCGCCCGACCGCTGGCGCTCCGGCTGCCTCGCCACCCTCACCACGCACGACCTGCCGCCGACGGCGGCCCGCCTCACCGGGGAGCACGTGGAGCTGCGGCACCGCCTGGGCCTGCTGGTGCACCCGCTCGGCGAGGAGCAGGACGCGGCCCGCACCGAACTCGCCGAGTGGCGGACCGAACTGACCGCCCGTGGGCTGCTCCCCGAGGGCGCCGACCTGACGCCGGAGGCGCTGTACGCCTTCCTGCTGGCGACCCCGGCGTCGCTGGTCGGTGTGTGGCTGCCCGACGCGGTGGGCGACCCCCGGCCGCAGAACCTCCCCGGCACCTGGGACCAGTACCCGAACTGGCGGCTGCCCGTCGCGGACGGCGGCGGCCATCCGGTGACGCTCGACCGGCTGGCCGCGGAGCCGTCCACGGCCCGCCTCGCGGGGGCGCTCGCGGACGCCCTCGGAAGGCGCACCCCGCCGAGCGGCACGGTGTGAGCGGCCGGTACCGTGGGTGACGTGGACAAGAGGAACGCAATGCGCGCCGGTGCGGTCACCGCGGCGGCCACGCTGATGATGCTGATGACGTCGCCCGTGATGGCAGCGACCCCCGACGACGGTGACCAGCCGGGTGCGGGGATCGGCCTCGGCGAGGTGATCGGCCTGTACGTGCTCCTGCCGATCGCGCTGTTCCTGATCATCTCCGGTCTGGTCATGCTGCCCTCGATGGGCAAGGGCAAGAAGAAGTAGCGGCACCGTCCGAGCGCCGTCGGGGCCGTCGCCCCGGCGGCGCTCAGGCGTGTCCGGGTACGTGTCCGGGGGCGGGTGCAGGGGCGGGTGCGGTCGCTGCCGCGGGGGCGGCCGGGGGCAGGCGCCAGTCCGCAGGTCCTGCGGGCGGCAGGTGGCGGGCGAACCCGGCGGTCCACCGCCGGGCGCCGTCCGGCAGGAGTGTGAGAGCCTCCACCTCCGGGTGGCGGCCCGCCCAGGCGAGGCCGCGTTCCGGTCCCATGGCGAACGCCGCGGTCGTCCACGCGTCGGTGCGGGCGATGCCGGTGCCCGCGGAGCCGACCAGGGTGAGCGAGGCGAGCCCCTCGGCCGGGCGGCCGGTGTGCGGGTCGACGACGTGCGCGCCGCGCTCCGCCGTGCCGGAGGTGGCGACGGCCAGGTCGTGCCCGGCGAGGACGGCGGCGACGCGGCCGGGCCGCAGCGGGTCGGCGATGCCGATCCGCCAGGGACCGCCCGCGGTCTGCACGTCGCCGCCGCCGCTCACGCAGTGCTGCCGGGAGCCCGCGGCGGTGAGCATCCGGGAGGCCTCCTCGACGGCCCAGCCCTTCACCCAGCCGCTCGGGTCGAGCCGCCCGGCGGGGCGTGCGCTGAAGTATCCGCCGGTCTCCTCGGTGAGGGCACGGCAGCGGGCGAGCGCCGCGGGCACGTCCGGATGGCAGGCGTCGAGGGCGAGTTCGCCGCGGTCGAGCCGGCTGATGTCGCTGCCGGGCCGGTAGGGGGAGAGGACGGCGTCGATGCGGTGCAGCCGGGCGGCGATCCGCTGCAGGGTCTCCTCCGTGCCCGGCCCCGGGTCGCGGACGACGAACGAGAACACGGTGCCCATCACGTGCTCGGCGTGCCGGAGGACGGGCGTGGCGGGCGCCGGCGGCGCGGTCCGCCCCGTCACAGCCCGGCCTTGTCGAGGGCGCTCTGCAGCGAGGCGGTGTAGCCGTCGCTGGTGTAGGTGGCGCCGCTGACGACGTCGATGTCGGCGCTCTGGGCCGCGATCGCCTCCTGGTTGAGCACCGGCAGGGCGTAGCTGTTGATCTCCTGGTCGCGGTGGTCCTGGGAGGGGTACTGCACCACGTCGATGCTGGTGATCCGGATGCCGGAGAGGGTGACCTTCACCTGGACGGGGCCGTACCGGGTGTCCGCGGCGTCACCGGTGACCGAGCGGGCCGACGCCGAGCCCGCGTCGGCGGCCGAGCCGGTCGAGCCGGTCGAGCCGTCCGAGCCCGAGGACCCGGACGTGCCGGACGTGCCGGACGAGCCCGAGGACCCGCCGGAGCTGATGACCGCCGCCGGCCCGGTGGCGTCGTGGGGCTTGAGGGAGAGCAGCAGCAGGATCCCCGCCACGGTGGCGGTGCTGCTGACGACGGCTCTGCGCATGGGACGGACTCCTCCGGGAGGCGGGTTCAGAAGAGACGGGGGTTCAGAAGAGCGGGGTTCAGAGGACGAAGGACTCGCGGTGGATACGGCCCGGCCGCACCCCGGCGGCCCGCAGCGCGCGGACGGCCTCCTCCGCCAGGGCCTCCGGGCCGCACAGGTACACCTCGTGCTCGGCGAGGTGCGGCACGAGCCGGGCCAGCGCGACCCCGAGGTCGCCGACCTGCTCGCGCGAGCCCAGCAGGGTGTGCACCGCGGCGCCCCGGCGCGCGGCCACGGCGTCCAGCTCGGCCCCGAACATCACGTCCTCGGCCCGCCGCGCGCGCTGGACGAGCGTCAGCTCGCCGGGCAGCGTCTCGAACAGCGCCCGCAGCGGGGTGATCCCCACGCCCGCCCCGAGCAGCAGCACCCGGCGCTCCCGGTGCAGCCGGGCGGTGAACGCCCCGTACGGGCCCTCGGCGCGCACCCGGGTGCCCGGCCGCAGTGCCGCCACGGCACGGCTGTGCGCGCCGAGGTCCTTCACGGTGAACCGCAGGAACCGCGGGTGCGGCGGCGCGGAGAGCGAGTACGGGTTGGCGGCCCAGCGCAGGCCGGGCGCCTGGAACTGCAGCCGGAAGAACTGTCCGGGCTCGGCGCGGAGTTCGGGAAGCCGGCGGCCGGTCAGGAAGACCGAGACCACGCCGGGCGCCTCGGTGCGCACCTCGGCGACCTCCAGCCGGTGCCGGCGGTCGCGCAGCCACGGCACGGCGAGGCGGTACCAGCCGATCAGGGCGGCGGTGCCGAGGTAGAGGACGTACCAGCCGGCCCGGGCGGGGCCGTCGCCGAGGTCGGCGCCGGTGGCGAGCTGGTGGCCGAAGCCGAGCGCCACCGCGAGGTACGTCACCAGGTGCAGGTAGTACCAGGTCTCGTACGAGAGCCGGCGGCGGGCCGCCCGCGCGGAGACGAGGCCGGTGCCGAGCAGCGCCAGGGTGCCGAGCGAGGCCTTGATCATCTCCGGGAAGTGGAAGACGATCTCGACCCCCTCGGAGAGCACCCCGCGGCCGTCCGTCAGGGCGTAGCCCCAGACGATCGTCAGCACGTGCGCAAGGACCAGCAGGACCGTCCAGCGGCCGCCGGACGCGTGCCAGCGCGCCAGCCGGTCGGCGCCGACCTCCCGCTCCAGCAGGGGGATCCGCGCCATGAGCAGCAGCAGGACGGGCGCCGCGTACCCGGCCAGCAGGCCGGTGATCCGGCCGGCGCCGGTGAGCCATCCGGCCGCGCCGGACACCGACGCGGTGTCCTGCCACCACACGGTGAGCACCGCGAGCGCGCCCGCACCGATCAGGGCGAGCACCGCGGCCGGGACGGTGCCGGCCGGCCGACGGGGCACCGGGCGGTGCACGGGCCGGGCGGGCCGGGGCGGGGCGACGGCAGCCATCGGCTCCTCCTTCCTGCCGTCGGCGGCCGGGGTGCCGCCGAGGTCGCCCACGATGGCACCGGAAGCTCTGAGGCGCCTATGGGTGCCGAGCCCTCCCGGAGCCGGTCGAGGCATCATCACCGCAGGTCAGGGGTGGTTCCGGGCGGCCGGGGCGGGCGCAGGGATCTCACCGCTTTCTCATCGCACCCGGTCGGAACGACAGCCCCCGTGCCCCTCGACCCCCCCCGAGGAGCACGACGGCCGCCCCGGGCGGGTGGCCCGGGGCGGCCGGTGCGGCGGCGGGGGGCGTCAGCCCTGGGCGCCCGCGGCCCGGTCGGCGGCCTGCGCCCGCAGGGAACGCTCGATGCCGGCCCGCGCCTCGACGACCTGGCGGCGCAGTGCGGGCGCCGGGTCGGCGGAGGCCAGCCAGGCGTCCGTGGCGTCCACGGTGGCCTGCTCGACCTGGTAGGCCGGGTACAGGCCGACGATGATCTGCTGCGAGATCTCGTGGCTGCGGGTCTCCCAGATGCCCTTGACCGCGGCGAAGTACTTCGCCGCGTACGGGGCGAGCAGCTCGCGCTGGTCGGCCTGCTGGAAGCCGCCGATGACGGCCTCCTGCACGTAGTTGGTCAGGGTGTCGGACTCGACCACGGACTCCCACGCCTGGGCCTTGGCGTCCGCGGTCGGCCGGGCGGCCCGGCAGCTGGCGGCGTGCTCCTGGCCGGACGAGGTGTTGTCGCGGGCCAGCTCGGCGTCGACGGCTGTGTCGTCGGCGCGGCCGGCGGCGACGAGCCGGGCGAGCAGGGTCCACCGCAGGTCGGTGTCGACGGCGAGGCCCTCGATCGTCCCGGAGCCGTCCAGCAGGGCGGCGAGCAGGCCGAGCTGCCCGTCGGTGCGGGCGGCGGCGGCCAGGGTGCGGGCCCAGGCCAGCTGGTGGTCGCTGCCGGGGGCGGCGGCGCGCAGCTGCTCCTCGGCGGCGGCGGCCCAGCGCTGCAGGCCCTCCTCGCGCCACGCCGGGTCGGCGTACATCTCCAGCGCGAGCTTGGTCTGGCGCTGCACCGACTGGACGACGCCGATGTCGCTCTCGCCCTGCAGACCGGACAGCGCGAGCGACAGGTAGTCGCGGGTGGCCAGCTCGCCGTCGCGGGTCATGTCCCAGGCGGAGGACCAGCACAGGGCGCGGGGGAGGGAGTCGGTGAAGGCGCCGAGGTGCTCGGTGACGACGGCCATCGAGTCCTCGTCGAGGCGGACCTTGGCGTAGGACAGGTCGTCGTCGTTGAGCAGCAGCACGGCGGGCCGGTGCCGGCCGACGAGCTCGGGCACCTCGGTGCGCGGGCCGTCGACGTCGAGCTCGATCCGGTCGGTGCGCACCAGGGCGCCGTCGACGAGCTCGTAGAGGCCGACCGCGATCCGGTGCGGGCGCAGGACGGCCTCGCCGCGGGCGCCGGCCGGGAGGGCGGGGGCCTCCTGCAGCACGGCGAAGGACTCGATGTCGCCGTTGCCGTCGATGTGCAGCTCGGGGCGGAGCACGTTGATGCCGGCGGTCTCCAGCCAGGCCTTCGACCAGGTCTTCAGGTCGCGGCCGCTGGCCTCCTCCAGGGCGCCGAGCAGGTCGGGGAGGGTGGTGTTGCCCCAGGCGTGGCGCTTGAAGTACGCCTGCACGCCCTGGAAGAACGCGTCCTGGCCGACGTAGGCCACCAGCTGCTTGAGCACCGAGGCGCCCTTGGCGTAGGTGATGCCGTCGAAGTTGACCTGGACGTCCTCCAGGTCGTTGATCTCCGCCATGATCGGGTGCGTGGACGGCAGCTGGTCCTGCCGGTACGCCCAGGTCTTCATCTGGTTGGCGAAGGTCGTCCAGGAGTGCGGCCACTTGGAGCCGGGGGCCTCCGCCTGGCAGACCGCCTCGGCGAAGGTCGCGAACGACTCGTTCAGCCAGAGGTCGTTCCACCACTCCATGGTGACGAGGTCGCCGAACCACATGTGGGCGAGCTCGTGGAGGATCGTCGCGGCGCGCATCTCGTAGGAGGCGTCGGTGACCTTGGAGCGGAAGACGTACTGGTCGCGCAGGGTGACCGCACCCGCGTTCTCCATGGCACCGGCGTTGAACTCCGGCACGAACAGCTGGTCGTACTTGGCGAACGGGTAGGCGAAGTCGAACTTCTCCTGGAAGTAGTCGAAACCCTGCTTCGTCACGGCGAAGATCGCGTCGGCGTCCAGGAACTCACGCAGCGACGGACGGCAGTAGACGCCGAGCGGCACGCGCTGCGCACCGGCGGCGTACTCGTCGAAGACGCCGACGTACGGGCCGGCGACCAGCGCGGTGATGTAGGTGGACATCCGCGGGGTGGGCTCGAACGCCCAGACGCGGGTGTCGCCCTCGCCGGCCGGTTCGGGGGTGGGCGAGTTGGAGACGACGACCCAGCCGGCGGGGGCGGTCACGGTGAACCGGAACGCCGCCTTGAGGTCGGGCTGCTCGAAGTTCGCGAAGACGCGGCGGGCGTCCGGCACCTCGAACTGCGTGTACAGGTAGGTCTCGCCGTCGACCGGGTCGACGAAGCGGTGCAGGCCCTCACCGGTGTTGGTGTAGGCGCAGTCGGCGACCACTCTGAGTTCGTTGTCGGCCTGGAGACCGGGCAGGGTGATCCGGCTGTCGGCGAAGTGGGCGAGGTCGAGCGACTCGCCGTTCAGCACGATCTCCGCGACGCTCGGCGCGACCAGGTCGACGAAGGTCGAGGCGCCCGGGGTGGTGGCGGAGAAACGGACCACGGTGGTGGACCGGAAGGTCCCGCCGTCGCGGGCGGAGCCCAGGTCGAGCTCGATGTCGTACGACTCCACATGCAGGAGCGCGGCCCGGGTGCGGGCCTCCTCACGGGTCAAGTTGGTGCCAGGCACTCGCAGGACTCCTTCGTCAGGCTTGGGTAGGGGCATCCTCCCACGCGCGTGACCCGCGCGGACCTGCGATTTCCGGGTCGCCGGGCGGTGCGGCCGCATGCCTACGACACTCGACGTAGGGCTGTGGCTGAGGTTTCGCAACGATCTGTCTTCGCCCTTGACTCTGTCTTGCGGGCCTGGCTGAGCTTAGAGTTCATAAGTTGAAGATGAACGCCCGGTTGAGGATCCGACACCGCAGGGTGACGGACCGCCGGTCACAACGAGCTCCGCCGCAAGGGCGCGGCAGGGGCGGGAGCGGTCGGGTTCCCGTGCCCTGGGAGGGTGAATCATGCCGATGGACACGCCGGGATCGCAGTCGTCGCTGCACCGGGCGAACCTCGAACGGGTGTTGCGGGCCGTCAGGATGGCCGGCTCGCTGACCCAGGCCGAGATCGCCAGGTCCACCGGACTGTCGGCGGCGACGGTGTCCAACATCGTCCGCGAGCTGAAGGAGACCGGCACCGTCGTGGTGGCCGACACCTCCTCGGGCGGCAGACGGGCCCGCAGCGTCTCGCTCAGCGGCGACGCCGGGATCGTGGTGGGCGTCGACTTCGGCCACACCCACCTGCGGGTCGCCGTCGGCAACCTGGCGCACCGGGTGCTGGCCGAGGAGAGCGAGCCGATCGACACCGACGTCTCCGCGCAGCAGGGCTTCGACCGGGCCGAGGCCCTGGTGGAGCGGCTGCTGTCGCAGGCGGGGTTCCGCTCGGACAAGGTGATCGGGGTGGGGCTGGGCGTGCCCGGGCCGATCGACGTGGAGACCGGGGCGCTCGGCTCGACGGCGATCCTGCCGGGCTGGACGGGCGTCAACCCGGGCCGGGAGCTCTCGCAGCGCCTGAGCATGCAGGTGTACGTCGACAACGACGCCAACCTGGGTGCGCTCGGCGAGCTGGTGTGGGGCGCCGGGCGGGGGCTGAGCGACCTCGCGTACATCAAGGTGGCCAGCGGTGTGGGCTCCGGCCTGGTCATCAACGGGCAGATCTACCGGGGCCCCGGGGGCACGGCCGGCGAGATCGGGCACATCACGCTCGACGAGGCCGGTCCGGTCTGCCGCTGCGGCAACCGCGGGTGCCTGGAGACGTTCGTGGGCTCCCGCTACCTGCTCAACCTCTTGAACGCTAGCCATCCCGGTGAGCTGACCCTGACCAAGGTCGTGCAGCTGGCGCAGCAGGGCGATCTGGGCTGTCGCCGGGTGATCGCGGACGCGGGCCGGCAGATCGGCAGTGGTGTGGCGACCCTGTGCAACCTGCTCAACCCGCGCCGGGTGATCCTCGGCGGGGAGCTCGCCGAGGCCGGTGAGCTGGTGCTTTCCCCGATCCGGGACTCGGTGGCGCGGTACGCGATCCCGAGTGCGGCGCGTCAGTTGTCGATCGTGCCGGGCACGCTCGGTGGCCGTGCGGAGGTGCTGGGCGCGCTGGCCCTGGTGATGAGCGAAATGGGCGAATCGGGTGCTATCCGGCATACCGGACTGGCGTCCGCATCCACGGCCTGAGCTGGGCGGACGGGGGTGGCCGAGGTCGTTTGATCTCGGCTTCGCCTTCAGGAAGATAACGAAAAGGTTCGGATCAGCGCAGTTGCGGTTTTACTTATTGACGGCAAACGGGCGGGCCGGGTTGACTCCCACCAACCTCGCCGCAATGTTGCGGCTCTGTCAGGGAGGCACCCCCACCATGAACGCAATGATGCGTCGCGCTGTCATCGGTACCGCCGCTGTTTCGATGGCCCTCTCCATGGCCGCCTGTGGCAAGGCCGGCGACGACAAGAAGGACAGCGCTTCGGCCGGCGACACCAAGTCGATCGGTCTGCTCCTTCCGGAGAACGCGTCCTCCGTCCGCTACGAGTCCTTCGACAAGCCGTTCATCGAGGCCAAGGTCAAGGAGCTGTGCGGCGACTGCAACGTCAAGTACAGCAACGCCGAGGGCTCGGCCGCGAAGCAGAAGCAGCAGTTCGACACCCTGATCACCCAGGGCGTCAAGGTCATCATCCTGGACGCGTTCGACGCCGCCTCGACCCAGTCCTGGGTCAAGGAAGCGGCCGAGAAGGGCGTCAAGGTCATCGCGTACGACCGCCTCGCCACCGGCCCGGTCTCCGCGTACGTCTCCTTCGACAACGAGAAGGTCGGCGAGCTCCAGGGCCAGGCCCTGCTCGACGCCCTGGGTGCCAAGGCCGCCGAGTCGAACATCGTCATGATCAACGGTGACGAGGCCGACCCGAACGCCGGCAAGTTCAAGTCGGGCGCCCACAAGGTCCTCGACGGCAAGGTCAAGGGCGTCGTCTACGAGCAGTCGGGTGAGTGGAAGCCCACCGTCGCCGGCCAGAAGATCGGCGCCGCGATCACCCAGCTCGGCAAGGACGGCTTCCAGGCCGTCTACTCCGCCAACGACGGCATGGCCGCCGCGATCATCACCCAGCTGAAGTCCGCGGGCATCAACGTCCCGGTCGGTGGCCAGGACGCCGGTCTCGACGCCATCCAGCGCCTCGTCACCGGTGAGCAGTCGTACACCATCTACAAGGCGTACAAGCCGCTCGCCGACTCGGCCGCCGAGCTCGCCGTCGCCCTGCTGCAGGGCAAGGACGTCAAGGCCATCGCCTCGTCGACCATCGACAGCGACACCGACAAGGCCATCCCGGCCAAGCTGCTCGACCCCAAGGTCGTCACCAAGGCCAACATCCAGGACACCGTGATCGCCGACAAGCTCTACACCGTCGCCGACATCTGCACCGGCAGCTACGCCGCCGCGTGCGCCACCGCGGGCCTGAAGTAACACCGACGGGCGGCCGCTCCCTGCACCACCGGGGTGCGGCCGCCCCCTCGGCGCCGCGTGACCGCAACCGCTGCGCCGACACAATCCTTTCTCGCACTACCCTCCCGTGCCCCCGCCGGTGCACGGCAGGCCGTGCCATGCCCTCGTGAGGGCGGCGCGGAATGAAGGAGATGGTTCACGTGACAGGCGCACCCGTACTGGCGTTGCGCGGTGTCTCCAAGCGCTTCGGTGCCGTTCAGGCGCTCACCGATGTGCACCTGGAGGTCCACGCCGGCGAGGTGGTCGCCCTGGTCGGCGACAACGGAGCGGGCAAGTCGACGCTGGTGAAGACCATCGCCGGCGTCCACCCGATCGACGAGGGCGCCATCGAGTGGGAGGGTGCCAAGGTCGCGATCAACCGGCCGCACGACGCCCAGGCCCTCGGTGTCGCCACCGTCTACCAGGACCTCGCGCTCTGCGACAACCTCGACGTGGTCGGCAACCTCTTCCTCGGCCGCGAGCTGCGCCGCTTCGGCGCGCTCGACGAGGTCGCGATGGAGAAGCGCGCCAAGGAGCTGCTCGACACGCTGTCGATCCGCATCCCCAGCGTCCGCATCCCGATCGCCGCGCTCTCCGGCGGTCAGCGCCAGGTCGTCGCCATCGCGCGCGCCCTGGTCGGCGACCCCAAGATCGTCATCCTCGACGAGCCCACCGCCGCCCTCGGCGTCGAGCAGACCGCCCAGGTCCTCGACCTGGTCGAGCGCCTGCGCGACCGCGGCCTCGGCGTCATCCTGATCAGCCACAACATGGCCGACGTCAAGGCTGTCGCGGACACCGTCGCGGTGCTCCGCCTGGGCCGCAACAACGGCGTCTTCGAGGTGGCCAGCACCTCGCACGAGGAGATCATCTCCGCCATCACCGGCGCC
This sequence comes from Kitasatospora sp. NE20-6, assembly GCF_045862635.1. Classification (NCBI taxonomy): domain Bacteria; kingdom Bacillati; phylum Actinomycetota; class Actinomycetes; order Kitasatosporales; family Streptomycetaceae; genus Kitasatospora; species Kitasatospora sp. NE20-6. Next base: position 53,168 of record NZ_BPRL01000046.1, on the reverse strand, counting down.
ACCGAGAACGCCGTCACCCGGCGTCAGGCACGTATCGCGGAGGACGCGAAGTGACCACCGACCAGACCACGACCGACGCCACGGCGGCCGAGACCCCGCTGGCGCCCGCGGTCGACCCGCGCCTCCTCGTCCGCGAGGCCGGCTTCGCCGGCTACATCGCGGAGTTCCGCCGCAAGATGAAGAGCGGCGACCTGGGCTCCGTCCCCGTCGTGCTCGGCCTGATCCTCATCGGCGCCATCTTCCAGGGCATCACCGGCGACTTCCTCAACGCCGACAACATCACCAACATCACCAAGTGGATCGCCGGCCCGGGCCTCATCGCCGTCGGCATCGTCTTCGTGCTGCTGCTCGGTGAGATCGACCTCTCCCTGGGCTCCGTCGCGGGTGTCTCCGCGGCGATCGCCTCCGTGCTGTCGGTGCGTTCGGGCCTCAACGAGTGGCTCGCCGTGCTGATCGCGATGGCGGTCGGCATCGGCATGGGCGCCCTGCACGGCTTCTTCTTCGCGAAGATCGGCGTCCCGGCCTTCGTCGTCACCCTGGCCGGCATGCTCGCCTGGATGGGCCTGCAGAACTCGGTGCTCGGCGACAAGGGCACCGTCAACGTGATCAACGACGGCGTGATCGCCAAGATGGACACGTACTTCCTGGGCGACGGCGACGTCTTCTTCACCTGGGCGTTCGCGATCCTCGGCATCGCCCTCTTCGCCGCCGGCCAGCTGATCGACAGCCGCCGCCGCTCCGCCGCGGGCCTCCCCGCCCGCCCGATCGGCGAGATCGCCCTGCGCACCGGCGTCATCGCGGTCATCGCGCTGGTCGCGGCCTACATGCTCAACCAGGACCGCGGTCTCCCGATGCCGCTGGTCGTCTTCTTCGGCATCGTCGTCATCACGGACTTCGTGCTCCGCCGCACCTCCTACGGCCGCCAGATCTTCGCGGTCGGCGGCAGCGTCGAGGCGGCCCGCCGCTCCGGCATCAACGTCGCCTGGGTGCGTATCTCGGTCTTCATGATCTCGGCCGGCATGGCCTCCCTCGGCGGTCTGTTCATCGCCTCCCAGCAGGGTTCCGCCGACAAGCTCCTCGGCGGCGGCAGCGTGCTCATGAACTCCATCGCGGCGGCCGTCATCGGCGGCACCAGCCTCTTCGGCGGCCGTGGCAAGACCTGGTCGGCGCTGCTCGGCATCCTGGTCATCCAGTCGATCATCACCGGCCTCGACCTGGTGCACGTCAACCAGGCGATCCAGTACATGATCACCGGCGCGGTGCTCCTCGGCGCCGTCGTGCTCGACTCCGTCTCCCGCCGGACCCAGAAGTCCTCCGGGCGCGGCTGACGACACGCCCGGCACGGTGTGAGGCCCGGCACCCGAACCGATCGGGTGCCGGGCCTCGTCATGTCCTTCGAAGCCCCCTGCGGCGCAGGGTGTCCGTCTGTCGGACATTAGACTCGACCAGCCGGGGTACTCCGACCGATCGGAGCGCCCCGCAGACAAGGGCGGCGAAGCCCGGCGGGCCCGTCACGGGCCCGGGAACCGAGAACGAGGAGGAACGGGTGGCCCTGCTGACCCGCATTAGGGGACCGCGCGATCTCGACCGGCTCACCCCGGCGCAGCTGGCCGACCTGGCCGAGGAGATCCGCGGCTTCCTGGTCGAAGAGGTCTCGAAGACGGGCGGCCACCTCGGCCCCAACCTCGGTGTGGTCGAACTCACGATCGCCATGCACCGGGTCTTCGACTCCCCGCGCGACCGGATCCTCTTCGACACCGGCCACCAGAGCTACGTGCACAAGCTGCTCACCGGCCGCCAGGACTTCTCCCGGCTCAAGATGAAGGGCGGCCTCTCCGGCTACCCGAGCCGTGCCGAGTCCGAGCACGACGTCATCGAGAACTCGCACGCCTCCACGGTGCTCGGCTACGCCGACGGCCTCGCCAAGGCCAACAAGATCCAGGGCCACAAGGACCGCCCGGTCGTCGCCGTGATCGGCGACGGCGCCCTCACCGGCGGCATGGCCTGGGAGGCGCTCAACAACATCGCCGACGGCAAGGACCTGCCGGTCGTCATCGTCGTCAACGACAACGAGCGCTCGTACTCCCCGACCATCGGCGGCCTCGCGAACCACCTCTCGACCCTGCGCACCACCCAGGGCTACGAGCGGTTCCTCTCCTGGGGCAAGGACGCGCTCCAGCGCACCCCCGTGGTCGGCCAGTCGCTCTTCGACACCCTGCACGGCGCCAAGAAGGGCCTCAAGGACTTCATCGCGCCGCAGGGCATGTTCGAGGACCTCGGCCTCAAGTACATCGGCCCGATCGACGGCCATGACATGGTGGCGCTGGAGTCGGCGTTCACCAAGGCCCGCGGCTTCGGCGGCCCGGTGATCGTGCACTGCATCACCGAGAAGGGCCGCGGCTACCACGCCGCGGAGAACAACGACGAGGACCGCTTCCACGCGGTGGGCGTCATCCACCCCGACACCGGCCTGCCGGTGAAGACCTCCGGCAAGGACTGGACGTCCGTCTTCGGCGAGGAGATGGTCGCGCTCGGCCGCGAGCGCAAGGACATCGTGGCGATCACCGCCGCCATGCTCCACCCGGTCGGCCTCGCGCCGTTCGCCAAGGCCTTCCCCGACCGCACCTTCGACGTCGGCATCGCCGAGCAGCACGCCGCCGTCTCCGCCGCGGGCCTGGCCACCAACGGCCTGCACCCCGTCGTCGCGGTCTACGCGACGTTCCTCAACCGCGCCTTCGACCAGGTGCTGATGGACGTCGCCCTGCACCGCCTCGGCGTCACCTTCGTGCTCGACCGGGCCGGCGTCACCGGCACCGACGGCGCCTCCCACAACGGCATGTGGGACATGTCGATCCTGCAGGTCGTGCCCGGCCTGCGGCTCGCCGCCCCGCGCGACGCCGACCAGGTCCGCGCGCAGCTCCGCGAGGCCGTCGAGGTCGGCGACGCCCCCACCGTCGTCCGCTACTCCAAGGGCTCCGTCGGCCCGGCCGTCCCCGCCCTCGGCCGCGTCGGCGGCATGGACGTGCTCCGCGAGAACACCTCGCACGAGCACGGGGACCGCCGCGCCGACGTGCTGATCGTCTCGGTCGGCGCCATGGCCCCGCTCTGCCTGGAGGCCGCCGAACTGCTCGACGCCCAGGGCATCACCTCCACCGTCGTCGACCCGCGCTGGGTCAAGCCGGTCGACAAGGCCCTGCCCGGCCTCGCCGCCGAGCACCGCGTCGTCGTCACCGTCGAGGACAACGGCCGCGCCGGCGGCGTCGGCTCCGCGATCGCCCAGGCACTGCGCGACGCCGACGTCGACCTCCCGCTGCGCGACTTCGGCATCCCGCAGGAGTTCCTCGACCACGCCAAGCGCGAGGAGATCCTCGCCGAGATCGGCCTCACCGCCCCGGACGTCGCCCGCCAGGTGACCGCCCTGGTGGCGCGCCTCGACGCGCAGCCCGTCCAGGCCTGACCGGCCCGCCGGCGGCGTACCCCGCGGCCCCGGACGCACCCGTGCGACCGGGGCCGCGGCATGCCCGGAACCAGGGCGCCCCCGTACGGATATCGGGACCACCGGTACTGCTGTCGCGGACGCCGGGTAGGTTGTGACCCGTGCCCACCGAGACCGCCAGCCGCCCGCCCGTGACCGCCCGCGTCCGCGCGCAGGTCCGCACGGGCTACTGGACCAGGCTCGTCCCGGTGCTGGCGCTCCTCGCGACGCTCACCCACATCCCGTCGTTCCTGCGCCCGGTGTGGAGCCCCGACGAGGGCTACCTCGCCACCCAGGCCCGCATGCTCGCCGACGGCGGCGTGCTCTACGACACGGTGGTCGACCGCAAGCCCCCGCTGCTGCCCTGGCTCTACCAGGCCTGCTTCGCGCTCTTCGGCTCGGGCTCGCTCTGGCCGCTGCGCAGCCTCGCGATCGTCGCGCACCTCGTCACCGCGGTGCTGCTCGCCTCGATCGCGCGCGGCCGCTGGGGCAACCGGGCGGGCGGCGCCGCCGGCGCGCTCTACCTGCTGCTCTCCATCGGCCTCGCGCCGGAGGACACCCAGGCCGCGACCTTCGAGGTCTTCATGCTGCCCGCCATGGTGGCCGCCTTCCGCTACGCGGAGCGGCGCCGCTGGCTGGCGGCGGGCATCGCGGTGGCGCTCTGCTCGCTCACCAAGCAGACCGGCGGCGCGGTGATGCTGCCGGTGCTGTGGATGCTCCTCCAGGACGCCCGGCGGCGCGGCGTGCGCTGGCCGCCCGTGCTGGGCAGCATCGGCTTCGGCTTCGCCCTGCCGATAGCGCTCGTCGCCCTGATCCTGACCAAGCCGAAGGGCTTCCTCTTCTGGGTGGTCACCGGCAGCGGCGACTACGCCTCGCCGGGCAGCGCGTGGCTCCAGATGACCGGCCGCGCGCTCGGCAACTCGGCGATCCTGCTGGCCGCCGGGCTCGGCTTCGTCGTCCCCCTCGGGTACCGGCTGTGGCTGCGCCGCCGCCGCGGGTCCGTACCGGTGGCGGGGGAGGAGCACGGCTCCACCGCCGACCTGTGGGTGTGGCTGCTCTCCTCGGCGGTCGCCGTGAGCGTGGGCTTCCACTTCTTCGGCCACTACTACCTGCAGCTGATGCCGCCGCTGGTGCTGCTCGGCGTGGGCGCCGTCTCCACCTCGGCGGTGCGCTGGCGGCCGGTGCTCACGTACTCGGCGGTGGCGTGCACGGTCTTCTGGGCGCTGGCGGTGTTCTGGCCCGGCCAGAAGCTCACCGAGACCACCGAGGTCGCCACCGCGGTCGCCGCGCAGACCACGCCCAAGGACACCGTGCTGGTGTGGGGCATGCACCCGGAGCTGTACTGGCTGGCCGACCGGCGGCCCGCCAGCCGCTACCTGACGGCCGGGTTCCTGACCAACTTCAGCGGCGGCAAGGACGGCCAGAAGGTCGGCGAGGACTACAGCGTCAGCGAGGCCTGGCAGACGTTCGACGCGGAGCTCGCCGCCAAGGGGCTGCCCGAGATCGTCGTCGACGACTCCGGCACCGCGCCGTACCAGCCGCTGCTGATCCCCCGGATCGAGAGCATGCTCGACTCGCACTACGAGGTGGTCGGCGTGACCGGCGACACCGTGATCTACCGCCTGAAGAAGTAGCGCCCCCCGGCCTCTCCCCCCGGCCGGCCCCGCAGGGCCGCTGCACGGCCGCCTCCCCGCCCGCCCGGCCCCGTCCGGCCGCCCACGGCCCGCCGCCCGCCCCGGACGGCGGTACGGGCCTCCTGGCACCACCCGTTGCCCGGCCACCCGCTGCCCGGCCCGCGCGGTTGCCCCCGGTGCCGCCGCGGACGGCCGAAGGCCCCCCGCCGTGCGGCGGGGGGCCTTCGTGGGTCCTGCGGTGGTCGTGCGGCAGTGCCGGGCCGGGTGTCAGGCCGGCACGGAGGCCACGCCCGGGGCGAGGAACGGCTTGCCGTTCACCCGCTGGGAGACGCCCTCGCGGTCCAGGTACGGCGTGATGCCGCCCAGGTGGAAGGGCCAGCCCGCGCCGGTGATCATGCACAGGTCGATGTCCTGCGCCTCGCCGACGACGCCCTCGTCCAGCATCAGGCCGATCTCCTGCGCGACGGCGGCGAGGGTGCGCTCGCGCACCTGCTCCTCCGTCAGCACGGTGTCGCCGAAGGTCAGCAGCTCCAGCACGGTCGGGTCGAGGACCTGCTTGCCGTCCTCCCAGACGTAGAAGCCGCGCTTGCCCGCCGTGACGACCTTGCCGAGGTTGCCGGAGACGGCGAACCGCTCCGGGAAGGCCCCGTGCAGGGTCTCCGAGACGTGCAGGGCGATGGCCGGGCCGACCAGCTCCAGCAGGGCGATCGGCGACATCGGCAGGCCGAGCGGGAGCACGGCCTTCTCGACGGTCTCGAACGGCGTGCCCTCGTCGATGACGGTCTGGATCTCGCCCATGAAGCGGGTGAGGATCCGGTTCACCACGAACGCCGGGGCGTCCTTGCTGAGGACGGCCGTCTTCCGGAGCTTGCGGGCCACACCGAAGGCGGTGGCCAGCGAGGCGTCGTCGGTCTTCTCCGCGCGGACGATCTCCAGCAGCGGGAGGATCGCGACCGGGTTGAAGAAGTGGAAGCCGACGACCCGCTCCGGGTGCTCCAGCTTCGAGGCCATCTCGGTGACCGACAGCGAGGAGGTGTTGGTCGCCAGGATCGTGGTCGGCGAGACCACGGCCTCCAGCTCGGCGAAGACGTTCTGCTTGACGCCCATCTCCTCGAAGACGGCCTCGATGACGAAGTCCGCGTCGCCGAAGGCGACGGCCTTGTCGAGGTGGCCGGTGACGAGGCCCTTGAGCTTGTTCGACTTGTCCTTGCCGATGCGGCCCTTGGCGAGGAGCTTGTCGATCTCGCCGTGGACGTAGCCGACGCCCTTGTCGATGCGCGCCTGGTCGATGTCGGTCAGCACGACCGGCACCTCCAGCCGGCGGGCGAACAGCAGCGCCAGCTGGGAGGCCATCAGGCCCGCGCCGACGACGCCGACCTTGGAGACCGGGCGGGCCAGCGACTTGTCCGGCGCGCCGAAGGGGCGCTTGGCACGGCGCTGCACCAGGTTGAAGGCGTACAGGCCGGCCCGCAGCTCGCCGCTCATGATGAGGTCGGCCAGGGCCGCGTCCTCGGCGTCGAAGCCGGCCTGCAGGTCCTGGTCCTTGACCTGCTGGATGATGTCGAGCGCCTTGTAGGCGGCCGGTGCGGCGCCGTGCACCTTGGCGTCGGCGACCAGGCGGCCCCAGGCGACGGCGTCGTCCCAGGCCTTGCCGCGGTCGATCTCCTCGCGCTGCACGGCGATCTGGCCCTTGAGGACCGCGGCCGTCCAGTGCAGGGACTGCTCCAGGAAGTCGGCCGGCTCGAAGATCGCGTCCGCGATGCCGAGCTCGAACACCTCGGCGCCCTTGAGCTGCTTGTTCTGGCTCATCGAGTTCTCGACGATGACCTTGACGGCCTTCGCCGGGCCGATGAGGTTCGGCAGGATGGTGCAGCCGCCCCAGCCGGGGACGAGGCCGAGGAACACCTCGGGCAGCGAGAACGCCGGGACGCCCGAGCTGACCGTGCGGTAGGTGCAGTGCAGGCCGACCTCGACGCCGCCGCCCATCGCCGCACCGTTGTAGTAGGCGAAGGAGGGGACGGCGAGCGCGGCGATCCGCTTGAAGACGTCGTGGCCGCCCTTGCCGATGGCCAGCGCGTCGCTGTGCTCCTTGAGCACCTCGACGCCCTTGAGGTCGGCGCCGACCGCGAAGATGAACGGCTTGCCGGTGATCGCCACGGCGGCGATCTTCCCCTCGGCGGCCTCGGCCTCGACCTGGTCGAGCGCCTCGGAGAGCTTCGCCAGCGAGCCCGGGCCGAAGGTGGTCGGCTTGGTGTGGTCGAAGCCGTTGTCCAGGGTGATCAGCGCCAGCCGGCCGGCCTGCTGCGGCAGGTCGAGGTGGCGTACGTGCGCGGTGGTGACGACCTCGCCGGGGAACAGCTCGGCCGCGCGCTTCAGCAGCTCAGTGGTGCTCATGCTCACTTACCACCCTCGAAGTGCGGGTTCTCCCAGATGACCGTGCCGCCCATGCCGAAGCCGATGCACATGGTGGTCAGGCCGTAGCGGACGTCGGGGCGCTGCTCGAAGCGGCGGGCCAGCTGCGTCATCAGGCGCACGCCCGAGGAGGCCAGCGGGTGGCCGAACGCGATCGCACCGCCGTACGGGTTGACGCGCTCGTCGTCGTCGGCGATGCCGTAGTGGTCGAGGAGCGAGAGCACCTGGACGGCGAAGGCCTCGTTGATCTCGAAGGCGCCGATGTCGTCGATCGTCAGGCCGGCCTTGGCCAGGGCCTTCTCGGTCGCGGGGACGGGGCCGATGCCCATGACCTCGGGCTCGACGCCGGCGAAGGCGTAGGAGACCAGGCGCATCTTGATCGGCAGGCCGAGCTCCTCGGCGACGTCCTCGGCGGCGAGCAGCGAGGCGGTGGCGCCGTCGTTGAGGCCGGCCGCGTTGCCCGCGGTGATGTTGCCGTGCGGGCGGAACGGGGTCTTGAGCTTCGCCAGCGACTCCATGGTGGTGCCCGGGCGCATCGGCTCGTCCGTGGTCGCCAGGCCCCAGCCGGTCTCGCCGATCTCGGGGTTGGTGTTGCGGATCGCGACCGGCACCAGGTCGGGCTGGATGTCGCCGTTGGCGTACGCCTTGGCGGCCTTCTCCTGCGAGCGCACCGCGTACGCGTCGCAGCGCTCCTTGGTGATGTGCGGGAGGCGGTCGTGCAGGTTCTCCGCGGTCATGCCCATGAAGAGGGCCGACTCGTCGACCAGCTTCTCGGAGACGAAACGCGGGTTCGGGTCGACGCCCTCGCCCATGGGGTGGCGGCCCATGTGCTCGACGCCGCCGGCCACGACGATGTCGTAGGCGCCGAAGGCGATGCCGCCCGCGGTGGCGGTGACGGCGGTCATCGCGCCGGCACACATGCGGTCGATGGCGTAGCCCGGGACGGACTTCGGCAGGCCTGCCAGCAGACCGGCGGTGCGGCCGATGGTGAGGCCCTGGTCGCCGATCTGCGTGGTGGCCGCGATGGCGACCTCGTCGATCCGCTCGACGGGCAGGTTCGGGTTGCGGCGCACCAGCTCACGGATGCACTTGACGACCAGGTCGTCCGCGCGGGTCTCGTGGTAGATGCCCTTCGGGCCGGCCTTGCCGAACGGGGTGCGGACGCCGTCGACGAAGACGACGTCCCTCGCGGTACGAGGCACGGGGGCTCTCCTCCCAGGGGACATGACGTTGAGTGCAGTCCGCACAGCTCACGGGTGGAGCGGCGCTGCTTCACGGCCATGCTACCCGTCGGTAACTACCTTGCCCAGGGGCGACACCCCCCGGACACCGTGTGTCGCGCGACACGTCCGGCGCGGGCCGGGCGGAAATGCCGAGGGGCGCGGTCGCCCGCGCCCCTCGGCGTCCGTGCCGCGGACGGTCAGTTCTCGGCGCCTGCGGCCTCGGCGGCCTCGGCGGCGGCAGCCGCAGCGGCGGCGGCGTCCGCGGCGGCGTACGCCCCGGCGAGGGCCGGGGCCACCAGCTCGGTCTGCCAGGCGCGGGCGCCGAGCGCCCGCAGTGCGGCCGCGATCGACGCGGCGCCCTGCCCGGCCGGCGGCTCCCACGTGACCCGGCGCACGAGGTCCGGCGTGATCAGGTTCTCCGCCGGCAGGTTCTTCTCCTCGGCCAGCGCCGTGACCGCGGCGCGGGCGGAGGTGAGCCGGGCGGCCGCGACCGGGTCCTTCTCGGCCCAGGCGCGCGGCGGCGGCGGGCCGTCGTGCGGTGCGGTGGCGGTCGGCAGCTGGGCCTCGGGCAGCTCGCGGGCCCGCTGGAGGGCTGCCAGCCACTGGTCGAGCTGACGCCGGTTCACCCGCGGGCCGAAGCCCTGCACGGCGACCAGCGCGGCGGCGTTCAGCGGCATGGCGAGCGCGGCGTTGACGATCGCGGCGTCGGCCAGCACCCGGCCGGGGGAGACGTCGCGTTCGCGGGCGATCCTGTCCCGGGCCTGCCACAGCTCGCGCACGGCGGCGAGCTGCCGGCGCCGGCGCACCTTGTGCAGCTGCGAGGTGCGCCGCCACGGGTCGACCCGCGGCGCGGGCGGCGGGGCCGCGGCGAGGGCCGCGAACTCCTGCAGGGCCCAGCCGAGCTTGCCCTGGGAGTCCAGCTCCTCCTCGAGCGCGTCGCGCAGCTCGACCAGCACCTCGACGTCCAGGGCCGCGTAGCGCAGCCAGGGCTCGGGCAGCGGGCGGGTCGACCAGTCGACCGCGGAGTGCTCCTTGGCGAGCGACAGGCCGAGAACGTTCTCGGTCATCGGGCCCAGGCCCACCCGGGGGAAGCCGGCCAGCCGGCCCGCGAGCTCGGTGTCGAAGAGCCGGCGCGGACGCATGCCCACCTCGGCGAGGCAGGGCAGGTCCTGGGTGGCGGCGTGCACGACCCACTCGGCGTCGGCGAGCGCCTCGCCGAGGCCCGCGAGGTCCGGGCAGGCGATCGGGTCGATCAGCGCGGTGCCGGCCCCGGCGCGCCGCAGCTGGATGAGGTACGCCCGCTGGCCGTAGCGGTAGCCGGAGGCGCGCTCGGCGTCGACGGCGACCGGCCCGCTGCCTGCGGCGAAGGCTGCGACCGTCGCCGCGAGCGCCTGCTCGTCGGCCACGACGGGTGGCAGCCCCTCCCGCGGTTCGAGGAGCGGGACCGGGGCTGTCTCTTCAGGGATGGCTGCTACGGCGTCGGTCACCCCCCAAGGGTACGACGGCGTCCGCGGCCGGGAGTGTTGTCGGACTGGTCAGACTGTGTTCCGACATATGCCGCCGGGCCGTGGCCCGCCGGACGCCCGCCCGCGGTGGTGCCGGTGAGCAGGGTGGCCGCCCGTACGGCGGCCCGCCGCGGCACGGCGGAGGCCCGGAGGAAACGTTCCTCCGGGCCTCCGCCGATACGGTGCAGGGATCAGTGGATGATGCCCGTGCGCAGCGCCACCGCGACCATGCCGGCCCGGTCGCCGGTGCCCAGCTTGCGGGCGATCCGGGCCAGGTGGCTCTTGACGGTCAGGGCGGACAGGCCCATGGCCACGCCGATGGCCTTGTTGGACTGGCCCTCCGCCACCAGCCGCAACACCTCGACCTCGCGGCCGGAGAGCTCCCGGTACGCCGTGGGCTGGGCCCCCGGCGCTCCGGGTGCACCGGGTGCCCCGGGCGCGCCGTGGGCGCCGTGGGCGCCGGGGGTGCCGGGCACGCCCGGCATGCCGGGACGGCGCATCCGGCCGGCCAGGTGTGCCGCGCCCAGCGGCATGCCCGGTCGGCCCGGCATCGCCAGGTTGGTGCGCGTTCCGGTGACGACGTAGCCCTTGACGCCGCCCGCGAGGGCGGAGCGCACGGCGCCGATGTCGTCGGCGGCGGAGAGGGCGAGACCGTTGGGCCAGCCCGCGGCCCTGGTCTCGGCCAGGATGGTCAGCCCGGAACCGTCCGGGAGGTGCACGTCGGCGATGCAGATGTCGCGGGGCGTGGCGACCCGCGGCCGGGCCTCGGCGATCGAGGAGACCTCGATGACGTCGCGGACACCGAGGGCCCACAGATGCCGGGTGACGGTGTTTCGGACGCGCGGGTCCGCGATGACCACCATGGCGGTGGGCTTCGTCGGACGGTACGCGGCCACGTGTGCGGGGTGCTCGAGAAGGACCGACACCAGGCCTCCTGTGGGGAGTGGCGGACGGAACCCCGATGGGGCGGTCGGAGTGTTCCGCGTTCGGAAAGGGTCACTGACACCTTCGGCATCATCCGTGCCCGGCTTTAGCGAAAGATCACGATCTGGTGAGTAACAATACGGACAAACCGCGCAGTCGACTGATGCGACATGCTCGGGAATCGCTCAGGCTCGATCGATACCGAAACGAGATGATCAACTCTGTGGCGGTAATTGACGCAGAGCGGGACGGAAGCCACACTCCGTCAGTCCTGCGGGTGGCGGTGCGCCGTGACGGTCCGCACGTCCCCCGGACGTGCGGCGGCCCGCGCGGGGCCCGGGCCGGCGGCCCGGGCGGCGGTGCGGCGGGGTGACGGCGCGGCGGTGCGCCGGGGCGCCGCAGGACGGCGCGGGAGGGGGTGCGGGAGGCGCGGGCCGGGACGGGGCGTCAGGACGGGCGGGGGCGGGGGAGCGCCCCGGGGTCCGCCGTCAGTGCGGTCGCGGTCGGCGGCGGGCCGGCATCGGCACGACGCCGCCCAGCGGCGGGCCGTCCGGCAGTGCGGCCGCGCCGGCCGTGACCGGGGGCAGGCCGGCGCAGATGCCCAGCAGGTCGCCCCAGGCGGCGAGGTGCCGGTCGAAGCGGCGGTCCGCGGGCGTCCAGGACGCCCGCACCTCGATCTCCGTCGACGCCGGCCGGTCCGCCAGGGCGCCGAAGTAGTGCGAGGCGCAGCGCGACACGGTGCCGCCCGGCTCGGCGTACCCGGCCCCGTGCGCCTGCAGCGCGTCCATCAGCCAGGCCCAGCCGACCTCGCCGAGCATCGGGTCGCCCGCCATCTCCGGTTCCAGCTCGGCCCGGGTCATGGTGACCACCCGGAAGTCGCCGTGCCAGGCCTCCTGGCCCGCGGGGTCGTGCAGCAGCACCAGCCGGCCGTCGGCCAGCTCCTCGCCGTCCACCTCCACGGTGGCCGTCAGGGCGTACGCGAACGGGGCCAGCCGGCGGGGGGCCGGGGCGGGGGAGAGCTGCACCTCGGGGCGGAGCCGGGCGCCGGCCATCGCCTCCAGCGCGCGGCGGAACTCGATCGGCGCCGCTTCCTTGTCCGTTCCGCCACCTTGTGCGGGGTGCCCGCCGACCGCTGCCATGGAGGGAAGCCTAGGTCGCCCGCGGCCCCAATCCGAGCAACTTCCGTCGGTGCGGCGTGCCGTAGGGCCCCGGGAGGCGGATCTCGGACGAACCTACGAGCCGCCCGCGACGGCCGCACCCGGCGCGCGTGCGAAGATTCGACGCGTGAGTGAGACTCCCGCGGCGACCCCCGCAGCCCAGCCCGGCCCGCAGCCCCACGAGCGGCGCAGTGCCGCGCACGACTCCGCGTTCCTGCGCGCGGCCCGCCGTGAGCCGGTGCCGCACACCCCGGTCTGGTTCATGCGGCAGGCCGGCCGCTCGCTGCCCGAGTACCTCAAGGTGCGCGAGGGGATCCCCATGCTGGAGTCCTGCATGCGCCCCGAGCTGGTGAAGGAGATCACCCTCCAGCCCGTGCGCCGGCACAAGGTGGACGCGGCGATCTTCTTCAGCGACATCGTGGTGCCGCTGCGGGCGGTCGGCATCGACGTCGACATCAAGCCGGGCGTCGGCCCGGTCATCGCCGACCCCATCCGCACCGTCGAGGACCTCGACCGGCTGCGCCCGCTGGAGCCGGACGACATGCCGTACATCACCGAGGCGGTCGGCCTGCTCGTCGACGAGCTCGGCAGCACCCCGCTGATCGGCTTCGCCGGCGCGCCGTTCACGCTGGCCAGCTACCTGGTCGAGGGCGGGCCGTCGAAGAGCCACGAGAAGACCAAGGCCATGATGTACGGCGCCCCCGAGCTGTGGGCGGGCCTGGTCGACCGGCTGGCGGACATCACCGCCGCCTTCCTGAAGATCCAGATCGAGGCCGGCGCCTCCGCCGTCCAGCTCTTCGACTCCTGGGTCGGCGCGCTCGCCCCCGACGACTACCGCCGCTCGGTGCTGCCCGCGAGCACCCGGGTCTTCGACGCGGTCGCCTCCTACGGCGTCCCGCGGATCCACTTCGGCGTCGGCACCGGCGAACTCCTCGGCCTCATGGGCCAGGCCGGCGCGGACGTGGTCGGCGTCGACTGGCGCGTGCCGCTCGACATCGCCGCCGACCGGGTCGGCCCCGGCAAGGCGCTGCAGGGCAACCTCGACCCCGCCGTGCTCTACGCCCCGACCCGGGTCGTCGAGACCAAGGCCCGCGAGGTGCTCCACGCCGCCCAGGCGCTCGGCGGCAGCGGCCACATCTTCAACCTCGGCCACGGCGTCATGCCCTCGATGGACCCGGACGCCCTGAGCCGCCTGGTCGCCTTCGTGCACGAGACGAGCGCCCTCTGACACCGTGGCGGGGGCCGGCGCACCGGCCCCCGCCCCGGCGGTCACCCCCCGGCGGACGTCACTCGCCCGCCGCCGGACCGTCCGACTGCTGCGGCGCCTCCGGCATCCGCTGACCCGGCACGGAGCCGGGGCCGCCCTGCGGCCGCGGTCCCGGCGCGGGCGCCGGCCAGACCGGCCCGGGCGGCTTCGGCGGCGCGGCCTTCCGGCGGCGCAGCACCGACCGGCGCACCAGCCACGCCACCGGCGCGAGCAGCAGCAGGAACGGCGACAGCGCGGCCAGGGTGATCAGCAGCCCCCGCAGGATCGCCCACAGCACCCGCCAGCCGTCCCGGAAGGCGTCGGCCACCGTCGTCCACAGGCCGTCCGGCTCCTCCTCCTCGCCGGCCGTCACCGACGGCCGGCGCAGCTCCACGGTGATCGTCGACAGCGAGGTCTGCGCGGCGAGCTCCTGCTGCTGCCGCTTGAGCGACTCCAGGTCGGCCTCCCGCCGGGTCAGCTCGCTCTCCAGCGACACCACCTCGGAGAGCGTCTTCGCACCGGAGAGCAGGGCGCGCACCCGGTCGACCGAGGCCTGCTGCGTCTTCAGCCGGCTCTCCGTGTCGACCACCTGCTGCGTCATGTCGTCGGCCTGGCTCGACCGCGACACCACCGTGCCGAGACCCGCCAGCTGCTCGATCGCCTGCTGGAAGCGGGCCGACGGCACCTTCAGCTCGATCCGGCCGCTCGACGGGCCGCCCTGGCCGCCGTTCAGCGACTCGCCGCCGACGAAGCCCCCGCCGCCGGTCGCCACCCCGCGGACGGCGTCCGCCACCCGGTCGAGGTCGGCCGTCTTCACCTCCAGCACGATCCGCCCGGTGTACGCGATGTACCGGCGGTCGGCGGCGTTCGCGGTGGGGCCGGCCGACGGGGCTGCCGGGGCGTCCGCCTTCTCCGCCCCGCCCCCGCCCGCGCCCGCCGGGGCGGTGCCCGGCGGTGCCGCCTTCGCGGCGCCGCCGCCGTCGGCCGCCGGTGCCACGGCCGCGTCCGCCGACGTGCTGCCCCCGCCGTCCGCGCCGCATCCGCTGAGCAGCAGTGCCGCCGCCACGGCTGCGCCTGCGAGCAGCCGTCTCCCTCTCGCCCTCATCCCGGTCCTCCCCTGTCGCGTCCGGTTCTTCGCCTATTGGACGCGGAAGCCGCCGATCAGGACCCGTTGCGTTCATCCCGAAAAGATCACGTCTCGGCCTCGCTCCGATGTACACCGGCTCGCGCACCCGACGGAGCCGACGGCCCGCTCCCGTGAGCGGGCCCGCACGGCGGCGGTCGGCGGCCCGACCCGGCGGGGCGCGGGAGGTAAGGAGTGCGAGACTGCCAGGCATGGCAGAACCTCATGTCGTGGTGATCGGCGGCGGCATCGCCGGACTCGCCGCAGCGGTGTTCCTGAGCGGCGGGCCGCGCCGGGTCACGCTGCTGGAGGCGTCCGGCCGGGTCGGCGGCAAGCTGATGACGGGTGAGGTCGGCGGCGTCCGCGTCGACCTCGGGGCGGAGTCGATGCTCGCCCGCCGGCCCGAGGCCGTGGCGCTCGCCGAGGAGGTCGGCCTCGCCGACGCCCTGGAGCCGCCCACCACCGCGAAGGCCTCGATCTGGACCCGCGGCGCGCTGCGCCCGCTGCCCGGCGGACAGCTCATGGGCGTGCCCGGCGACCTCGACGCCCTCGCGGCCTCCACCGTGCTCTCCGACGCGGGCCTCGACCGCGCCCGCCACGAGCGGCCCGCCGCGACGGGACCGGACGTCGCCATCGGCGCGTACGTCGCCGCGCGACTCGGCCGCGAGGTCGTCGACCGGCTGGTCGAGCCGCTGCTCGGCGGCGTCTACGCCGGCCACGCCGACGAGATCTCGCTGCGCGCCGCCGTCCCCCAGCTGCTGCCCCTCGTGCAGTCCGGCGAGCCGCTCGTCGACGGCGTGCGCGCGCTCGTCGGCCGGCCGCGGGCCGGTGCGGGCCCGGTCTTCCAGGGCATCCGCGGCGGGCTCGGCTCGCTGCCCGCGGCCGCCGCGGCCCACCTCCGCCGGACCGGCGCCGACGTGCGCACCGGCACCCCGGTCGACGGGCTGCGGCGCACCCCGGGCGGCTGGCGCGTCGTCACCGGCGGCGAGGTGCTGCACGCCGACGCCGTCGTCCTCGCCGTCCCGGCCGCGCAGGCCGCCGCCCTGCTGCAGGCCGACGCGCCCCGCGCCGCCGCCGAGCTCGCCGCCGTCGAGTACGCCGGGATGGCGCTCGTCACCATGGCGTTCCGCCGCGCGGACCTCGACCGGCTGCCGCAGGGCAGCGGTTTCCTGGTGCCGCCGGTGGACGGCCGCGCGATCAAGGCCTCGACCTTCTCCAGCAACAAGTGGGGGTGGCTGGAGCAGTCCGCGCCCGACACCTTCGTGCTCCGCACCTCGCTCGGGCGGCACCGGGAGGAGGCCGCGCTCGACCTGGCCGACGAGGAGCTCGTCGGCCGCTCGCTCGCCGACCTCGCGGACGCGGCGGGCCTGCGGGCCGCGCCGTACGCCACCGCCGTGACCCGCTGGCGGCAGGGGCTGCCGCAGTACCCGGTCGGCCACCTCGACCGGGTGGAGCGGATCCGCCGGCACGTCGCCGAGGCCGGCGCCCTGGCCGTGTGCGGCGCGGCGTACGACGGCGTGGGCATCCCGGCCTGCATCGCGAGCGCCCGGCGCGCCGTCGGCGAGGTGCTGACCCCGGCGGCCGGAGCATCCGTCGCGGAGGGGAGAATGGCCCCATGACTGAGAGCACCGAGCAGCAGCCCGTGAAGAAGAAGGCCCGCGACCTCAACCAGGTCATCCGCTACACCATGTGGTCGGTGTTCAGGCTCAGGGGCGAGCTGCCCGAGGACCGGACCGCGCTCGCCGCCGAGGTCGACGGCCTCTTCGCGCAGCTCGACGCGAAGGACGTCACCGTGCGCGGCACCTACGACGTCTCCGGCCTGCGCGCCGACGCCGACGTCATGGTCTGGTGGCACGCCGAGAGCTCCGACGACCTGCAGGAGGCGTACAACCGCTTCCGCCGCACCGGCCTCGGCCGGGTGCTGGAGCCGGTCTGGTCGAACATGGCGCTGCACCGCCCGGCCGAGTTCAACAAGTCGCACATCCCGGCGTTCCTCGCCGACGAGCAGCCCCGCGACTACGTGTGCGTCTACCCGTTCGTGCGCTCCTACGAGTGGTACCTGCTGCCCGACGAGGAGCGCCGCGCCATGCTCGCCGAGCACGGCAAGATGGCCCGCGGCTACCCGGACGTCCGCGCCAACACGGTCGCGTCCTTCGCCCTCGGCGACTACGAGTGGCTGCTCGCCTTCGAGGCCGACGAGCTGCACCGCATCGTCGACCTGATGCGCGACCTGCGTCCCTCGCGGGCCCGGCTGCACGTCCGCGAGGAGGTGCCGTTCTACACCGGCCGCCGCAAGCCCGTCGCCGAGCTCCTCGCCAGCCTGGCCTGACACCGCCAGGTCGCCCGCCCGGTCGGGCGCCGCACCGCGGCGCCACCGGGCCCCGGGCGGCCCCGGCTTCCGGCTCCCCGGCTTCCGGCCCGGGCCCCGGCCTCAGGTCCGCAGGGCGGCCCGCAGCCGCTCGTCCGCCAGGGCCGCCGGACCCGCCATCGCGACGGCCCGCAGCAGTGCCTGCTCCTGGTCGCGGCCACGGTCCGCCTGCCGCGGCAGGCGGGCCGTCCGCAGCACCTCCATGCCGGCGGGCGCCGCGAAACGCGTGCAGGCGTGCACGTCCACCCGGGCCATCAGCAGGGTGCCGCAGGTGAGGACCAGCGGCAGCGAGAACCACGCGACGGCCGCCCGGGCGTCGTCCGTGCCGGGCGCGCTCAGCGCCAGCGCCGCCGTGAGCAGCACCAGGCACAGCAGCAGCGAGCGGCGCACCTGCCGCACCGCCCGCCAGGTGCCGACGCGGACGGGCTCCGGCGTGGCGAGCCCGGCCCGCGCGAGGCGCTCACCCACCTCCAGCACCGTGGGGTGCGCGGCGAGTTCGGCCCGCAGCGGGCCCGTCCGGCACTGGCCGTCGGGCCCGATCGCCTCGATCAGCGCCCGCTCCAGCCGGGTGCGCCCGCGCGGGTCGACGACGGTCGTCCAGCCGGTGTGCGCCAGGTGCAGCCGGCCGCGGCCGGCCATCAGGACGAGCACCAGCTCCACCACCCGGGCGGGGCCGCCCGCGAGGTACGCCGTCTCGTACAGGCCGATGCCCACCGCGGCGGACGGCTGCGCGGGACCGGAGACCTCCAGCACGTCGGCCCGTGTCGCCACCTGGACCAGCCGCAGGCAGGAGTACGCGGCAGCCGCGCAGGCCGGGATCAGGAAGAGCACCCACATGGGCTTGTTCTAGCCCCGCGGCATGCGGCCGGGGAACACGTCCCCGGCCCGCGATACCGAACTGTGACCGGCCGCGCCCTCACGAACCGCAGCCGCCGCCCCCGCCGCAGCTGGACCCGCAGGAGCTCCCCGAGGAGCAGGAGCTGCCGGACGAGCACGAACTGCCCGACGAGCCGCACGAGCCGGAGGAGGACCCGCACGAGTTCGACGACGAGCCGCAGCTGCTCGACGAGCCGCCGTCCGACCCCGACGACCCGCACCACGTCACCGAGCCGCTGCAGGACGAACCGGAGTCACCGGACGAGCCGGGCGTGCCGACGGCCTGCTGGCGGGCCAGCAGCGAGGCGCGCAGGTCCTCGTCCGGCAGCAGGTCGACGCCTTCGAGGGCCAGTGCGCCGAGCAGCAGCAGCCCGGCGGGCGCGCCGACGACGTCGTGCGGGTACCAGGGCGCGCCCTCGCGCATCAGGGAGAGCTGGCGGCGTCCGGCCGGGGTGATCCGGCTCCGGTCCGGCTTGGTGCCGACCATCACGATCACCCCGAGGATCAGCACGGCGACGAACGGGAAGACCGGCGGGGCCCCGGAGTAGCCCTCGCCGAGGCTGTGCCCGGCCCAGGACGCCACCGCCACGACGCCGAGGACGAGCGTCGCGAGGAGCGCCAGCCCGAAGAGGCGGCGCAGCCGCACGACCGTGCGCTGCCGGTCCGGGCGGCGCATCAGTCCGCGGTCCGCGAGCGCGTTGCCGATCTGCTGGACGGCGGCGCTGCGCGCCACCTCCCGGCGGACCGCGGTGCCGTCACGGCGGCGGCCGGGGCCGACCGCGTCGATCAGGGCGGCCTCCACGGCGTCCGCGGGCCGCGGGTCGGTCACCGTCACCGTGCCGTCGCGCGAGATGATCACGCGGCCCTGCTGCTGCATCCGTATCAGGGCCGCGTCCGCGGCCCGGGCCGGGCCGCCGGCGAGGAACGCCGTGTCCAGCAGGCCGAGCCCGCGGCCGGACAGTCCCCGCGGCTGCGGCACGCGCCGCAGCCTGCGGGACGCGGCCAGCAGCGCCACCCCGGTCGGTACGACCAGGACGAGGGCCACCCCGAATTCACCGCTCCACATCGTCATCTCCCCCGTGTCCCCCGTCCTTCGGTCGAACGCTCCGTCGTGTGCTCCGTCGCGTGCTTCGTGTGCGGGTCTCCCGCTGCCGCCCGGCCGCGCCGGAACAGCCGTCCGTGCACCGCCCGCACCGTCCGGGCGGCCCGGGTGCCGTGGCCCGGGGCCGCCCCCGGGTCCAGCCAGTGCGCCAGCTCCGCCCGCCACGGCGCGGACGGCTCCGCCGCCAGCGCCCACCGGGCGAACTCCTGCGCGTCCGCGCGGTAGCCGCCGCGCTGCGGTCCCCCGGCGGCGTACCGCGCGAACAGCGGGCGGTACGCCGGGCCCAGGATGCGGGCGGGCTCCGGTGCGACCCGGGCCACGGTCTCCCGCCGCTTGTCGAGGAGCCCGCGCGCCTGGACGGCGACCTGCCCCGGGTCGAAGCCCTCCGGCACCGGGCCGCCGGCCACCAGCGCGGCCGCCAGCTCGGTCTGGCGCCGCGCCAGCCGGGCGCGGGCCACGGCCAGTTCGGCGTCGTCGCCGCGCACCAGGTACTCGTCCTGCTCAGACATGCTGCAGCACCCCCCGGCCGGGCCGGGCCCGCTCCAGCACGCCGCGGATCGCCGCGAGTTCGCCCGCCAGCTCGGACGGCGGCGGGTAGGCGTCGTCCCGTTCCAGCAGCACACCGGGCGGCACGGCCCGGCCGCAGAGCTCCGCGAGGACGTCCAGCACGGGCCCGGTGACCGGGTGGGCGTGCGTGTCGTGCCACACCCCGTCCCGCTCGACGCCGCCCGCCACGTGCACGTACGCGAGGGCCTCCAGCGGCAGCCGGGCCAGCTCGGCGGTGACGTCCAGGCCGAGGTTGACGCGGTTGGTGTGCAGGTTGGCCACGTCCACGAGGAGCCGCACGCCGGTGCGCTCCACGAGCTCGGCCAGGAACTCGCCCTCGGTCAGCTCGTCGTCGGGCCAGGCCAGGTGCGCCGCGATGTTCTCCAGCGCGAGCGGCACGGGCAGTTCGGCCTGGGCGATCCGGACGTTCTCCGCGACCACCCGCAGCGCGTCCCACGAACGCGGCACCGGCAGCAGGTGCCCGGCCTCCATGCCCCCCGCCCGCACGAACGCCAGGTGCTCGGTCACCAGCGGCGCACCCACCGCCGCGGCCACCTCCGCGAGCCGCGCCAGCCGCGGCAGCTCCGGCGGCTCCGCGCCGCCGATGCCGAGCGACACCCCGTGCGGCACCACGGTCACCCCCCGTTCCCGCAGCACCTCCAGCGAGCGCGGCAGATGGCCCGGACAGACGTTCTCCGCCACCACCTCGACCCAGTCGATCCCGGGCAGCTGCTCCACCGCGGTGTCGATCTCCGCGCGCCAGCCGATCCCGACCCCGAGCCGGGGCTGCACCGACGATTCCTCCATGGGTCCTCCCCCTTTCCCTCGCTGCTGAGGGTGTACCGGCCGGGCATGACTGCCAACCGTTAACTGCCGAACTCAGAGCTGAACTTGAGCTTTCTGCCCGGTCCGGTGCCGAAGCCGGTGCCGCGACGGGATATTCAGCGGCGCCGCGTCGGCCGAGTGGTTAACGTGACGCGTCTATGACGCCCACGATCCGTTCCTTCCGGCCCGCCGATGCGGAGGCCGCGACCGCGGCCCTCCGGGACGGCCGCCCGTATCTTGTCACCACCCCCGAAGCCGTCGCGTGGCAGGTCGTCGCCCAGCCCCACCTGCGCATGCTCGTCGCCGAGACCGGCGGGCGGATCGCCGGCACCGCGCGCTACGGCGCCTACCCGGACAGCGACAGCCCGGGCCACGGCTTCGCCCGCCTCCACGTCGTGCCCGGCGCGCGCGGCCGCGGCACCGGCTCCGCCCTGCTGCGCGCCGTCGAGGCGGAGCTCGCCGCGGACGGCGTCCGCCACCTGCACTGCTGGGCCGACGACGAGCCCGCGGCCCACGCCTTCGCGGCCGCCCGCGGCTACACGCGCGGCCGCGTCGGGTACTTCGCCCGGCGGGACCTCGCGGCACCGCTGCCCGCCGTCCCCGCCGTCCCGCCCGGCACGGCCCTGTGCACCGCGGCGGACTTCCTCGACGATCCGCGCCCGCTCTACCTGGTCGACGTCGAGGGCACCCAGGACGAGCCGGGCGACGTCGCCCTCGCCGACCAGGCGTACGACTCGTGGCTCGCCGAGATCTGGCAGCGCCCCGACTTCGACCGCACCCTCACCAGCGTCGTCGTCGCCGACGGGGGACCGGTGGCGTTCTCCGCCGCGCAGACCGACGGCCGGGGGCGCTACTGGTCGTCGTTCACCACCACCCGGGCCGCGTACCGCGGCCGCGGCCTGGCCCGCCTCGCGAAGGCCGACTCCCTGCACCGCGCGCGGGCCGCCGGGTTCACCGAGGCGTTCACGCACAACGACGGCGGCAACGCGCCGATGCTGGCGGTCAACGCCTGGCTCGGCTACGAGCGCTGCGCCGCCGAGTGGAAGTACACGCGGGACCTGCCCGGCCGACCGGCCCCGGCAGGACCCGCGTAGGGCCCGCGCAGGGGCGGGGCCGGGTGGGCCGGGCAGGACCGGGGCCGGGTGGGCCGGGCAGGACCGGGGCCGGGTGGGCCGGGCAGGGTCGGGGACGGGGGCGTTCACGCCACGGCGACGCCGTGGGCCCGGGCCAGGCCCGCCAGGCCGTCCGCCCAGCCCTGGCCGACCGCGCGGACCTTCCACACCGCGGGCCCGCCGCCCGGCCGGTGCCGGTACACCTCGGCGACCAGCATCGCCGAGACCGCCGGGTCGGACGGAGGCCGGAACGACCAGCCCGTGCCGTCCGCGGCGTGCAGCAGGAGCTCGGCGTCGGCCAGCGCGGCGCAGGTCAGCGCGGTGTCGCTGTCCATGTTCACCGACACGGCGACCCGGTGGACGTCCGGCGGCAGGTCGTGCAGCCGGAGCACGGCCGTCTCGGTGCACCGCTCGCCGGTCCGGTCCTTCGCGTCCAGGGTGACGGCGCCCGCGGCGGCGGTGCGCTGGTGGTAGAAGACGAAGTCCTCGTCGCCGCGCACCACCCCGTCGGAGGTCAGCAGCAGCACGGTGAGGTCGGCGTCCGCCCCCGTGCTGGAGAAGCGGACGGTCAGGCGGCCGAGGGCGGCCTCCGGCAGCTGCGCGTTCTGCCCGGGGGCGAGGACGGCGGGCCGGGGGCTGCCGCCGCGGCCGTTCGCGCGCCGGGTGCCGCCGTCGCCGAGCCGGCCGGCGAGGCCGTGCTCCCGGAGCAGGGCGACCAGCATGGGCCCGTCCACCAGGGTCAGCGGCCGGCCCTCCACCCAGCGGCGCGAGCCCGGTCCGAAGCCCGAGGTGGTGACGAGGATGCCGCGGTTGGCCCCCTGCCGCTGCATGGTCGCGTCGAGGTCGCGGACGGCTGCGGGCGGCACGGTGTGCCGGTACCGCTTCGCCTGGATGACGATCTGGCCGCCGGTGATCGGGTCCGGATCCTCGGCGAGCACGTCCACGCCCTCGTCGCCGCTGCGGGCGGTGGTGCGGGTGCGCAGGCCGCGGCGGCGGAACAGCTCGGCGATGAGCTCCTCGAAGGCGATCGGGTCCATGGCGTAGAGGTCGGGGCCGGGGCCGTCCGACGCCTCGACGACCCCGGCGGCCGGTGCGGGCACCGGCGCGGGCACCGGCGCCGGGCCGGTGCCGGGGAGGACCGCCTCGGCCTTCTCCGGCCGGGCCGAGAGCCGGCCGCGCAGCCCGTCGACCAGGCAGTCGACAGCGTCGACCCGGTCCAGGGCGACGGCCTGGAACTCCTCCCGGGTGGCGGTGACCGAGGCCAGGCAGCGGTGCTCCTCGCGCCCGGTGGCCGGGTCGACCGCGGAGACGTGCCCGTCGACGGTCACGGCGTGCAGCAGGCCGTACTCGTCCGCCCGGAAGACCTCCGCCAGCACGCGGAGCGTGCACTGGGCCAGCAGGGTGCGGTAGAGCGCCTTGCGGGCGGCGGCCGGGCGGGCCACCTCCGTCTCCCGGTCGTCGGCCTTGACGTAGCGGTGCCGGGCCGCGGCGGGCACGGTGGTGTACGGCGGCAGCCGCCAGCCGACGGTGAGGTGCCGCGCGTCGGCGTCCCAGACGACCTCGCCGCGGACGGGGACGCCCTCCGGCCAGTCGTCGCGCCAGTGCAGTGCCGCCTCGAAGAGCTCGACGGCGGCCTCCGCGGACCCGGCCCGCACCTCGGCGCCGAGGCCGGCCACGCGTTCGGCCTGCCGGGCGGCGAGGCCGCGGGTCTCGGCGGCCCAGGCCTCGTACTGCGCGCGGTAGGCGGCGAGCTCCCGCTGCCGGTGCTGTTCGGCGGCCTGCGCCGCGTACCAGTCGTGCTCGAAGCGGGCGCGGGCGTGGGCCGCCTGCTCGTCCCGGTGCCGGCGGGCGGCGGGGTCGAAGGCGTCGGGCCCGGTCGGCGGTGCCACCAGGTAGTCCTGCTGGAGCGGCATCGGCACCGGGCCGCCGAGCGGGCCGGGGTCGAACGGCGGGACGTCGGCGCGCAGGTCGGAGAGCCGGAAGGCCGGGCCCGCGAGCCCGGCGGAGAGGACGCCGCCCAGGGCGGCGACCCGGGCGTCGAGCTCGGCGGTGCGGCGGGCGGCGTCCGCCTCGCGCTGCTGCTGGTAGGCCCGCAGTGCCTCGCGTTCGCCGCGGGCGGCGGCCCGCTGGGCGTCGCGCCGGGCCCGTTCCTGCTGCCGCTGCTGTTCGGCGGCGGCGCGGCGCTGGGCCTCCTCCCGGAGGTGCTGCCGGCGCTGCGCCTCCGCCAGCATGGCCAGTACTCCGGAGCTGCGACGCCCTGCCACCGTGGTCCTCTCGTGCCGTACCGAACTGATGATCAGTCTGGCACGGTGCGGGGCGGTGGTGGCAGGGCGTGCAGGAGCGTGCCGCCGGGGCTCAGGTGCCTTCGGCGGGCCGCAGCGTCAGCGAGATGCTGTTGATGCAGTACCGCTGGTCGGTCGGGGTGTCGTAGCCCTCGCCCTCGAAGACGTGACCGAGGTGGCTGCCGCAGCGGGCGCACCGGACCTCCACCCGGCGCATGCCGAGCGAGACGTCCTGGATGTACTCGACACGGTCCTCGGCGAGCGGCGCGTAGTACGAGGGCCAGCCGCAGTGGCTCTCGAACTTGGTGGTGCTGCTGAACAGCTCCGCGCCGCAGGCCCGGCAGCCGTACACGCCGACCGTCTTCGTGTCGGTGTACTCGCCGACGAAGGCGGGCTCGGTGCCCGCCTCACGCAGGACGTGGTACTCGGCGGGGCTCAGCTGGTCGCGCCATTCGGCGTCGGTCTTCCGGACCTCGTGGTTGCGGATCTCGTGGCTCACGTCGGGCCTCCCATCAGGCTTCGGATGCAACGTCCGCGAGGCTGCCGAGAATTTCCGGGCCGAGGTCGGTGACGTCGCCGGCGCCCATGGTGAGCACCAGGTCGCCCGGCCCGGCCAGGGCGGCGAGGCGTGCGGGCGCGGCGGCGAAGTCGTGCTCGGCGGTGACGTCGGCACCCGCGCGGCGGGCGGCGTCGATGATGAGCTCGCTGGTGACGCCGGGCACCGGGTCCTCGCGGGCCGGGTAGATGTCGAGCACGACGGAGGCGTCGGCGAGCGCCAGCGCCGCGCCCATCTCCTCCGCGAGCTGCTGGGTGCGGCTGAAGAGGTGCGGCTGGAAGACCACCAGGACGCGCCCGGGGCCCGCCGCCTCCCGGATCGCCTCCAGGTCGGCGACCATCTCGGTGGGGTGGTGCGCGTAGGAGTCGATCACCTGGACGCCCCCGGCCTCGCCCTTGAGCTGCAGCCGGCGGCGGACGCCGGTGTAGCTGCCGAGCGCCTTGGCGAGGTCGCCGGCGGGCACGCCCAGGGCCACGCCCGCGGCGAGCGCGGAGACGGCGTTGTGCGCGTAGTGGCGGCCGGGCACGGAGACGGTGAAGGTCAGCTCCTCGCCGCCGATCGCCACGGTGACCTCGCTGGTCATGCCGCGGGCGGAGACCTCCAGCACCCGGACGTCCGCGTCCTCGGCCGCGCCCACGGTGACGATCGTGAGCCCGGCCCGCCCGGCGACCCGGGAGGTGAGCTCGCGGGCGCCGTCGTGGTCGGCGGAGACGACGAGCGTGCCGCCCGGCACGATGCGGCCGACGAAGGTCTCGAAGGACGCGTGGATCTCCTCGATCGAGGCGTAGTTGGCGTGGTGGTCGAGCTCCACGTTGAGCACGATCGCCACCTCGGGCGCGTACTTGTGGAAGCTGCGGTCGCTCTCGTCGGCCTCGGCGACGAAGATGTCGCCGGCGCCGTGGTGGGCGTTGGAGCCGGGCGCGTCGAGGTCGCCGCCGATGGCGTACGACGGGTCGAGGCCGAGCTCGCCGAGGCTCACCGCGAGCATGCTGGTGGTGGTGGTCTTGCCGTGCGTGCCGGCGACGGCGAGCGCGCGGCGCCCGCCCATGAGCGCGGCCAGGGCGTCGGAGCGGTGCACCACCGGGATGCCGCGCTCGCGGGCGGCCGCGAGCTCGGGGTTGTCGGCCCGGATGGCGCTGGAGACGACGACGCTGCTGGTGCCGGCGGGGAGGTTCTCGGCGGCGTGGCCGACGGAGACCTCGGCGCCCAGCGCGCGCAGCGCGCGCACCGTGTCGGACTCCCTGGCGTCGCTGCCCGAGACCTTCGCGCCGCGGACCGCGAGGATCTTCGCCAGACCGGACATGCCGGCGCCGCCGATGCCGATGAAGTGCGGGGCGTGCAGGTCGTGCGCGGCGTCGTTCAAGGGATGCTCCGTACAGCCGGGGACTGGGAGGACGAGAACCGTCCTCGCGGTGGTTCCGCAAGGACGATTCTGCCCTACCGGAGACGGGCCCCTCCTGCCCGGCGGCGGGCGGGGAGGCGGGCGCTCCCCCTGCCCGGCGGCGGGCAGGAGGTGCGGCTCAGGAGTCGCTGGCGAACAGCTTGAGCACGGGTACGCCGACCGTGTGCCGGGCGCGGGAGGCCCAGTCGCGGTGGAAGAACTCCTCGACGAAGTGCGGCGAGGTCAGCACGAGCACCTCGTCGGCGGCGTGCTCCTCGACGACGGCGCGCAGGTTGTCGAGCGGGTTGTCCTCGACGACGCGGCCGGTGGCCTCGGCGCCGGCCGTGCGCAGGTGGCGCAGGCTGTGCTCCAGCGATTCCCCGGCGACGGTGGGGCCGCCGGGTTCCTCGTGCTCGTGCACCGCTCTGTCGAGATGGCCGAGGGCCACGTCGTCGAGGGCCCGGAGCAGTTCGTCCTGTCTGCCGCGCGGCTGCATCAGGACGACGAACGACACCTTCTCCTCACCGTGGAGCGTGGTCACGAGCTCCACGTCGGCGTCGGAGAGTGCCTTCTCGATCATCAGTACGGTCTTGAACACGTGAGTCCCTTCGACGTTGCAGGCCCCCGGGTCCGCCTGACCACATCCTGCCCGGCGGAAGCTTTCCTCACGCTGCACACGCACCACATGCGCCACACGGGGTCACCGACGGTACTGCTACCCGGCGGACGCCGGGCGCACGTACCGGGTGAAGAGGAAACCTTTCTCCTCGATCAACGAGACCAGCCGCATGTGCTGCGCACCGGGGATTCCCGCGCCCCGCACGATGCCCGGACCGTCGCCCCCCGTCAGCAGCGGCGCCACCGACAGGCACAGCTCGTCCAGCAGGCCCGCCCCGGCCAGACCGCCCAGCAGCCGCGGACCGCCCTCGGTCAGCAGCCGCGTCCAGCCCCGGGCCACCAGGGCCGCGACCGCCTCCCGCAGGTCCACCGACCGCTCGCCCGCGACCACCACGTCGGCGACCTCCGCCACCGCCCGCCGGGCCGCGGCGGGGGAGTCCTCGGTGGTGATCACCACCGTGCGCACCAGCGGCCCGGTGAACAGCGGGGCCGACAGGTCCAGCTCCAGCCCCCGGCTGACGATCGCGATCGCCGAGGCGGCCTCCTGGCCCGCCGCCCGCCGCGCCCCGGCGAACTCCGTACGCGCCCGGGCCGGCCGGTAGCCCTCGGCCCGCACGGTCTCCGCGCCCACCAGCACCGCGTCCGCGAGCGCCCGCAGCACCCCGAAGATGCGCTTGTCGGCCTCGCCCGACAGCCCCTCCGACAGGCCCTCCAGCCGGGCCGAGCCGTCCAGCGCGGCCACCATGTTCGCGCGCAGCCACGGCTGCCCGGCCGTGACCTGCTCCGGGTAGGCGTAGACGGCGGCCAGCGACTCCAGCGACGCCGGGTCGCCGACCGGCACTGTGAGCGGATTCATCAACAACTGCATGGATCCGAGTCTTCCACGGGGCGTACCCTCTACTACCGTGCCCGCAGCCCCGCAGTCCGACCTCACCACCCCAGGTGCCGCCACCGTGACAGCGCTCACCGACCGCCGCCCGGTCGTCCCGGCCGAGCGCCTGGTGGCCGAGATGATCCCGCCGCCACGGTTCGCCGGGGTCAGCTTCGGCAGTTACCTGCCGGACACGTCGCAGCCCAGCCAGTACGAGGCCGTGCAGGTGCTGGAGCAGTTCGCCGCCTCGCTCAACGGCGGCACCGGGGCCCCCAGGCGCGCGTGGTTCCGCCGCTCCGCCCCGGCCCCCGCCGGCCCGGCCGGCGTCTACCTCGACGGCGGCTACGGCGTCGGCAAGACCCACCTGCTGGCCTCCCTCTGGCACGCCACCCCCGGCCCCAAGGCCTTCGGCACCTTCGTCGAGCTGACCAACCTCGTCGGCGCGCTCACCTTCAAGGGCGCCGTCGAGACGCTCTCCTCGCACCGCCTGCTCTGCATCGACGAGTTCGAACTCGACGACCCGGGCGACACCGTGCTCGTCTCCACCCTCCTCGGCCGCCTCGTCGAGAACGGCGTGAAGCTCGCCGCCACCTCCAACACCCTGCCCGACAAGCTCGGCGAGGGCCGCTTCGCCGCCGCCGACTTCCTGCGCGAGATCCAGGGGCTGTCCGCCCACTTCCGCCCGGTGCGGATCGACGGCCAGGACTACCGGCACCGCGGCCTGCCCGCCGCCCCGCCGCCGTACACCGACGCGGAGGTCACCGAGCGGGCGGCCGCCGCCCCCGGCGCCTCCCTCGACGACTTCGACACCCTCCTCGCGCACCTCACGGCCGTCCACCCCAGCCGCTACGGCGCCCTGCTCGACGACGTCCACGCGGTCTTCCTGCGCGGCGTGCGCCCGGTCGACGACCAGTCCACCGCGCTGCGCCTGGTCGTCCTCGCCGACCGCATGTACGACCGCGAACTGCCCGTCACCGCCTCCGGCGTCCCCTTCGACCAGGTCTTCCCCGAGGAGATGCTGCGCGGCGGCTACCGCAAGAAGTACCTGCGGGCCGTCTCCCGGCTGGTCGCCCTCGCCCGGGACAGCTCCAAGCCCTGAGCGGCGCGCCCGCCGACCTGCTGAGCCGCTGAGCCGCGCCGGCCCCGCCCCGGGCGGCGGCGCGCCCGTCCCGTTCGCGCGCGTCCGGCCCCGGCTGCCCGTACGGCCCTGCACTGTCGGTGCGGGGCCGTACGGTGGAACGGTGCGCCCCATCACGAGTATCGAGCGGTCCACGACGCCCTTCGAGGTCGTCAGCCCCTACCAGCCCAACGGCGACCAGCCGGCGGCCATCGCCGAGCTGGAGCGCCGCATCCGTGCCGGCGAGAACGACGTCGTCCTGCTCGGCGCCACCGGCACCGGCAAGTCGGCGACCACCGCCTGGATGATCGAGAAGCTCCAGCGGCCCACCCTGGTGATGGCGCCCAACAAGACGCTCGCCGCCCAGCTCGCCAACGAGTTCCGCGAGCTCCTGCCCAACAACGCCGTCGAGTACTTCGTCTCGTACTACGACTACTACCAGCCCGAGGCGTACGTCCCGCAGACGGACACCTACATCGAGAAGGACTCCTCGATCAACGAGGAGGTCGAGCGGCTCCGCCACTCCGCCACCAACTCGCTGCTCACCCGCCGCGACGTCGTCGTCGTCGCCTCGGTCTCCTGCATCTACGGCCTCGGCACCCCGCAGGAGTACGTCGACCGGATGGTCCCCCTCAAGGTCGGCGAGGAGATCGACCGGGACGCACTGCTCCGCCGTTTCGTCGACATCCAGTACACCCGCAACGACCTGGCCTTCTCCCGGGGCACCTTCCGGGTGCGCGGCGACACGATCGAGATCTTCCCGGTCTACGAGGAGCTCGCCGTCCGGATCGAGATGTTCGGCGACGAGATCGAGGCGCTGTACACGCTGCACCCGCTCACCGGCGAGATCATCAGCCAGGACGACCTGATCTACGTCTTCCCCGCCTCCCACTACGTGGCCGGCCCGGAGCGGATGGCACGCGCCGTCAACGACATCGAGAAGGAGCTCGGGGACCGCCTCGCCGTCCTGGAGAAGCAGGGCAAGCTGCTGGAGGCCCAGCGGCTCCGCATGCGCACCACGTACGACATCGAGATGCTCCGCCAGATCGGCACCTGCTCGGGCGTCGAGAACTACTCGATGCACTTCGACGGCCGCGCGCCCGGCACCGCCCCCAACACGCTCATCGACTACTTCCCCGAGGACTTCCTCCTCGTCATCGACGAGTCGCACGTCACCGTGCCGCAGATCGGCGCGATGTACGAGGGCGACGCCTCCCGCAAGCGCACCCTCGTCGACCACGGCTTCCGGCTGCCGTCCGCGATGGACAACCGCCCGCTCAAGTGGGAGGAGTTCCTGGGGCGCGTCGGCCAGACGGTGTACCTCTCCGCGACCCCCGGCAAGTACGAGCTCTCGCGCGGCGACGGCGCGGTCGAGCAGATCATCCGCCCCACCGGCCTCATCGACCCCGAGGTCGTCGTCAAGCCGACCGAGGGCCAGATCGACGACCTGGTGCACGAGGTCCGCACCCGCGTCGAGAAGAACGAGCGCGTGCTCGTCACCACCCTCACCAAGAAGATGTCCGAGGACCTCACCGACTACATGCTCGGCCTCGACATCCGCGTCCGGTACCTGCACAGCGACATCGACACGCTGCGCCGCGTCGAGCTGCTGCGCGAGCTGCGGGCCGGCGAGTACGACGTGCTGGTCGGCATCAACCTGCTCCGCGAGGGCCTCGACCTGCCGGAGGTCTCCCTCGTCGCCATCCTGGACGCCGACAAGGAGGGCTTCCTGCGCTCCGGCACCTCGCTGATCCAGACGATCGGCCGCGCCGCCCGCAACGTCTCCGGCCAGGTGCACATGTACGCCGACCGGATCACCCCGGCGATGGAGCTCGCGATCTCCGAGACCAACCGCCGCCGAGCCGTCCAGCAGGCGTACAACGAGAAGCACGGCATCGACCCGCAGCCGCTGCGCAAGAAGATCGGAGACATCCTCGCCACCATGGCCCGCGAGGACGTCGACACCGACCAGCTGCTCTCCACCGGCTACCGCGGCGCGGCCGGCAAGGGACGGGCGCCCGTCCCGGCGCTGGGCGCCGACCGCAAGCCCGCCAAGAGCCTGCCGGCCGCCGAGCTCGCCCAGCTCATCCAGGACCTCACCGACCGCATGCACGCCGCGGCCGCGGAGCTGCAGTTCGAGGTCGCCGCCCGGCTGCGCGACGAGGTCGGCGAACTGAAGAAGGAGCTGCGGCAGATGCGCGAGGCCGGCATGGCCTGACCCCGCCGGGGCAGGCGGGCGGAGCACCCGGCAGCGCCGGTGCCTGCAGGCCCTAGGCTGGCCTGCAGGCACCGGCGCCTGCCCGCACTCGGCGGCGCGGGGGCCGGCCGCAGAAGAGGGGGCCTCAGCCGGGGGACGGCAACGGGGTGTTCCGTCGTCGTGCCGGGGCCGGGCGAGCGCCCGCCCGGCGGAGGAGTGGGAGGGAAGCACCGTGTCGGTGAATCTGGCGAAGGGGCAGAGCGTCAGCCTGCAGAAGAGCACGGGGGAGTCGCTGACCGTCGTGCGGATGGGCCTGGGCTGGAAGGCCGCCACCCGCCGCGGCCTCTTCGGCACCCGGACGCGCCAGGTCGACCTCGACGCCTCGGCGCTGCTCTACGCCGAGCACACCCCGTCGGACGTGGTGTTCTTCCGGCACCTGGAGAGCAACGACGGCTCCGTCCGGCACACCGGCGACAACCTCACCGGCGGCTCCGGCGCGGGGGACGACGACGAGGCGATCCTCGTCGACCTCCAGCACGTGCCCGTGCACATCACGCAGATCGTGTTCACCGTCAGCTCCTACACCGGACAGACCTTCGCCGAGGTGCAGGACGCCCACTGCCGCCTGGTCGACGAGACCACCGGGCAGGAGCTCGCCCGCTACCAGCTGGCCGCGGGAGGCCGGCACACCGGGCAGATCATGGCCAAGGTCTTCCGCGAGGAGGCCGGCGGGTGGGCCATGCAGGCGATCGGTGCACCCGCGCGCGCCCGGACGTTCCAGGACATGCTCCCGGCGATCGAGCCCTTCCTCTGACGTCCTTCCTCTGACGTCCTTCCTCTGACGTCCTTCCTCCGAGTGCGTCCTCCGAGCGCGTCCGCGGCCGAGGACTCCTCCGCCGAGGAATTCCGCCGCCCGGGACTCCTCCGCCCGGCGGGCCGTTCGGGCCGTGTGCCGACGGTCTCCGCCCGCCCGGAGACCCCCGCAGCCCTCCGCCGTGCCCCCGGAGCCCGCTGAGCAGGCACGCTCGAGCCGGCCGGGCGCCGGTCCGCGGCGGAGCCCCGGGTCGGCCTTTACCTTCTTTACCCTTTCTTGGGACTTCTGTTAGCCTCGGTGCAGCGGAGGGGAGTACTCCCCAAGCGGTGACCCCGTCAGCACGGACGCCCGCCCATCGGGTGTCCCGGGGTGCCCGCCCGCGTGCCGCTTCGGCGAGCCGCAGGGCGGAGGAGACCTCCGGCAGTGACGATGCCTGTTCGCCTACCTGCCGGAGGAGCAGCTGTGGACGTTTCCCTTGGACTATGGATCGGCACCATCGGGGTGCTGATCGCCCTGATCGTGGCCGACTTCTTCATCGGCGGCCGCAAACCCCATGAGGTCTCCATCAAGGAGGCCGGGATCTGGACCGTGGTCTGGGTCGTGCTCGCGGTCCTCTTCGGCGGCTTCCTCTGGTGGCACTCCGGGGCCACGCCGGCCGGCGAGTTCTACGCGGGCTACATCACCGAGAAGTCGCTCAGCGTCGACAACCTGTTCGTCTTCATCCTGATCATGGGCAAGTTCGCGGTGCCGCGGATCTACCAGCAGCGCGTCCTGATGTTCGGCGTGATCATCGCCCTGGTGCTGCGCGCCGTCTTCATCGCCGGTGGTGCGGCCCTCGTCAGCACCTTCTCGTGGGTGTTCTACATCTTCGGCGCGTTCCTGATCTGGACGGCCTGGAAGCTGATCCAGGACGCCCGCTCCGACGAGGACGAGGAGTTCGAGGAGAACCGCCTCCTCAAGTCCATCGAGCGGCACTTCCCCGCCACGGACGTCTACCACGGCACCAAGCTCTTCATCCGGGAGAACGGCCGTCGCCTGATGACGCCGATGCTCATCGTGATGATCGCCATCGGCACCACCGACGTGCTCTTCGCCCTGGACTCCATCCCGGCGATCTTCGGCCTCACCCAGGACCCGTACATCGTCTTCACCGCCAACGCCTTCGCCCTCATGGGCCTGCGCCAGCTGTACTTCCTGATCGGCGGCCTGCTGAAGAAGCTGATCTACCTCTCGTACGGCCTCTCGGTGATCCTCGGCTTCATCGGCGTGAAGCTCGTCCTGCACGCCCTGCACGAGAGCGGCGTGCACGTGCCGGAGATCGGCATCCCGCTCTCGCTCGGCTTCATCGTCGTGGTGCTCGCCGTGACCACCGTCGCCAGCCTCATGGTCTCCCGCAAGCAGGAGCAGGAGGACCAGCCGGAGAAGATCGACGTCTGATCCACCCCGATCCCGCACGGCGGGGTGCAACCGTGGGGACGGGAGAGCACTCCGCCGTGCGTCTGCGGCGCCGCGCGGGCCCGCCCGCCGTGTTCGCGCCCCGATCCGGTGGCCGTGGCTCCTGCCGACCCGGCGGCCTCCCCGCACGGCCGGCCGTGGATAGGCTCCCGCACATGACGACCTTCAGCTTCCCGCTCGCCGACATCCTGTCCGTCACCACCGAGAAGCTCCTGTCCCGCCGTCGCACGGACGGTGTCGCCGACCTCCTCGACTGGATGACCGGTGACCGTCTGGAGCCGTCGCAGGTGCCCCGTGCCACGGACGAGTGCAAGGCCGAACTCGTTGCGCAGCACCCGTTCCTTGCCGACCTGGAGCCTTCGGACGTCCGCAGCGAGGCGGAGCTGGCCGCCTGGCTCGTCGAAGCGGAGCGTGTTCACGGGGAGTACCTGGAGGTCGTCGCCATGGTCGGCTGGGGGCGTCAGGAGTCGGCCGAGGACGTGCTCGGCCGACTCCGCCGCAGGCGCGAAGGGTCGACCCGGTTCCGGCCGGGCAGCGGCGGCAGCGCACGCCTGGGGTGAGCGGCCGGGCACGATCGCGTGACCCCGTGCTCGCCCGGCTCACGGGCGGGGCCGTGGTGTTCCGACCGGTCCCGCCCGCGCCGGGGCGGGCGCACGGGCCGCACCGGCGGCCGGCTACGACACGGACGGGCCGGGTCGGCGGCGTGCCCTCGTAGGCCGAGGCGAGCCGGATTCCGGCTTCGGTCCATATGGTCCGTGTTACGTACCGACTGTCCCCAGGCTTGGGGCGGGTCCGTCACCTGACGCCCACCGGGTGGACGGCAGCGTGTAAGGGTGCAGGCGAGGGCCGTGCGGACGGCAGGGTGTCGTCACGGGCATTTCTCCTCAAACTTGACGACCCCCAGCGACACTGGCTGACCGTTCAGCGCCGTACCCGGAGCCGGGTCCTGCGTGCACACCTGCCAGTTCGACTCCAGCAGCACCATCCGGCCCTCTTGTAGATCCTTCACCGACCAGCTCGTCGACCGGTCGAGGGCATCCCGGGCAGCAGCCGCGGACTTGCCCTTGAAGTCCGGCAGTGTCGACCCGGCCTTCGGCGTGGAAGCTCCCTGATCCGTGGCGGGGCACTGCTCGTCGAGCTTCACCGCACCCATGTCGATCTTCGCGCCGGTGTCCTGCTGGCCGGAGGCCGGGCTCTGGGTGCACACCTTCCAGTTTCGGTCGTCGAGTTGCATGCGGCTGCGGCCGAGCGCGTCGTGACTGGTGAGCAGGTAGAAGTCGGCGGCCTGTGCCTTGTCCTGCGCGGACTGCAGGCCCATGCCGACGAAGTTCGGCAGTTCGGCGGTCTTGGCCTTCACGGTGGCGGGCGTCGATGTGGCAGCCGCCGGGGACGAGGCCGAGGGCGGTGCTGCCGCGGGCACGGTCGATGCTGGGCTGTGTGCTCCGGCCGGGGTGATGGCGGGCTGCTGGCCGGCGCCGCCCGCGAGTGCGGCAGCGACCAGGACGACGGCGACACCCGCACCGATGGCGGAGAGTGCCTTGTGGGCCTTGACCCAGTCGATGAACGACGGCTGCTTTGACGGTGGCGGAGTGCCCCACTGCGGCGGCTGGGGGGTGGTGGAGTACTGCTGGCTCACGTGTAGCTCCCTGCAGGTGCGGTGGTTCGGACACGCTGGCAGGGCTCGTGTGCACCACGTGGTGGAGTTGCGGAAGTGTTATGTCTTCCGAGGTGCAGGGTGGGTCGACCTTGCCCCAAGGGCCAGGCCGACCCGGTCGATGTGCCTGGTGAGGCGCTGGCGGCTCTCCGCCGGGGTCGAGGCGTGGCACTTGGCGCGCGTAGTCACCCTGACGCGGTCATCCCCCCGGACTTCGACGGGCCCGCCGTGGGTCTTGCCGACCAGGCGGCGGGCGGGAGCGGCCGAGCCGGTCTGCAGTGCGGAGCTGCCAGCAGGCCGCCCAGGCGTGTCGATGCCCCGCTCCCCCTCGGGAGGGCGGGGCACATCGTCACGCGGGGCCTCAGGGGGCGGCGTACCGGGTGACGTCGATGACCTTGCACGACATCTTGCCCTTGATGTCGGAGGCGCCCTGGGCCTTCTGGACGGACTTCTGGCCAGGGGCGAGGCCGTTCGTGGCGGCCATGCCCTCGCCGACCCGCGTGCCGGATGCATCGAGGAACTCCACCTGCACGATGTAGTTCGACGACTTGCTGCTGTGGTTGGTGATGGTGACCTCGGCAGACGGCCAGTGAAGGGTGCCGTCCACCTCACACTTGGTGATCTCGGCGTCCTTGGCCTTGTCACCGTCGCCGGCCGTGGCGGGTGTGGCGGCGTCGCCTGCGGCCGGAGCGGATCCGGCAGGGACCGCGGCGGCGGTGCTCTTCTGGGTCGGGGCGGTCGCTACGGGTTCGCAGGCGACCACACCGGCGAGCAGGCAGACGGCGGTGACGGCGAGCGTGACGGGGCGCATTGGGTCCTCTGGGATCGGGTGGTGAGGGCCCGAACGTATCCGCGTACCGAGGGGTAGGCCGTGGGGTTGTCGTTCCGTGACCGGCCCGGCATCAGAAGGTGACGATGCGTCAGTTTGTTGATTGGGCCCGCTGTTCGAAGGTGGCGCGGATGTCCGGGCGGCTCGTCGGTGCCGCATTCCTGCTGGGGGCCTCGGCGGCCGTGGACACCTCGTGCGCGGTCACGGGCGGGCCTCCTGCGAGGCCGGCCGGTGTCATCCGCGGCCGGTGACGGCCTGCAGTGCGGCTGCCCACGGGTAGACGGCGGGGTTGCCCCGGCCGGGTTCGTCCGGCACGTGGAAGCCCTCGCCGAGGAGCACCCGGACACCGGCGCCGCGCAGCGTCTCCACCGACCGGTCGAACTGCGGATGTGCGGTCAGCGCGGTGCTCGTGCAGGGCATGACCGACAGCGGAACGCCCTTGCCGATCGCCTCGGCCGCGTACCCGATCACCCATGAGGTGGTGATGCCGAGCGCCAGCGAGTTGACCGAGTTCAGGGTGGCCGGTGCGAACAGGACCGCGTCCGCCGGCGGCAGCACGTCCGGATCCCCGGGCCGCCGGTAGCGGGACTTCACCGGGTGCCCCGTCAGCTCCTCCAGCCCGGCGAGGTCGTCGCGCAGCCAGTCCGCCGCGGTCGGCGTCAGGCCGAGGACCACGTCCCACCCGAGGGACCGCCCGAGCCGTACGGCCTTCGCGGCGTCGAGGACCGGCGGGGCGGCGGAGCCGAGCAGGTAGAGCACGGGTGCGGGCATGCCGCCATGCAACCTCCCGCGCCCCGGTGGGGGCAAGCCGCCGGAACCGGTCACCGGGTGAGTCCGGTCAGGCCCTGCCGTGGTGCACCGGCACGTGGGCGGGGCCGCCCTGCGCAGGCGGCCCCGCCGGGTGTTTCACCAGCCGCGTTCGCGCCACTCGTCGAGGTGCGGGCGCTCGGCGCCGAGAGTGGTGTCGGCTCCGTGGCCGGGGTAGACCCAGGTCTCGTCGGGCAGGACGTCGAAGATCTTCTCGTTGACGTCCCGGAAGAGGCTCGCGAAGGCCTCCGGGTCCTTCCGGGTGTTGCCGACGCCCCCCGGGAAGAGGCAGTCGCCGGTGAACACGTGCGGGTGCCCCTGCGGGTCGTCGTAGACCAGCACGATCGCGCCCGGGGTGTGCCCGACCAGCGTCCGGACGGTCAGCTCGACCTGGCCGACGTGCAGCACCTCGCCGTCCCCCAGCAGCAGCTCGGTGGGCACGTCGATGCCCTCGGCGTCGACCCGGCCCGCCGCGGTGCGGGCTCCCGTGGCGGCCACGACCTCGGCGAGCGCCGCCCAGTGGTCGTGGTGGCGGTGGGTGGTCACGACGGTGGCCAGCCGGTCGCCGACGGTCTCCAGCAGGGTCGGCGCATCGGCGGCCGCGTCGATCAGCAGCTGCTCGTCGGTGGCCCGGCAGCGCAGCAGGTAGGCGTTGTTGTCGAACGGGCCGACCGCCACCTTGGTGACGATCAGGTGGGCGAGTTCCCGGACGTCCGGCGGGCCGCCGACCTTCACCGTTCCGTGGTACGTCATCGCACTGCTCCTCGATCGTCCTGTCCGGGTCCGGGCCGAAAGCCCGTCACCTGCATCATCGCGTGTTCAGCCCAGCGGGGGAAGCGACGGCAGGGCGGTGCGCGGGTCCGGCACGAGCGCGCCTGCGCGGTGCACCTGGAGGCCGTCGCCGTCCGAGCGGCCGGAGAGCCAGGCGGTGAGCGCCCGCACCGGGCCCTCGACCGTCAGGGCGTCCGCCCCGGGGCCGCCGGTCCGGGTGCGGGTGCCGGTGTCCTCGGCGACCAGCAGCAGGGCGGGCAGGCCGTCGGCGCCGTCCAGGTGGGCGGCGAGCCGGGCGAGTTCGGCCGCGGCGAACTCCTCCGGCCAGTGCGCGGGGGTGTAGCCGGCGTCCAGGTCGACGTGGTGGTACTCGAGCTCCATCAGCCGCTTCCACGGGAGGTCGTACGCCGGGAAGAGGTAGCCGGTGCGGTGGCGGAGCGTGGCCGTCCAGGCCTCGTCCGGGAGGGTCGCGGCGGCGGCGGCGAAGCGTCCGGCGGTGCGGTCCAGGTCGGCGAGCTGTTCGGCGGGCGGGCGGGGGGCACCGTCCTCGATGCCCCGGTCGCGGGCTTCGAGACTGGCGTACTGCGGGATGTCGGTGCCGGTGCGGGCGCTCTCCAGCAGGTTGACGAGGGAGTCGGCGTTGCGGGCCAGGTGCGCGAGGATGTGGCCGCGGGTCCAGCCGGGCAGGGCGGAGGGGCCCGTCACGGCGGCCGGATCGAGGGCCGCGACGGTCCGCAGGAGGTGGCCGGTGGCCTCGGCCACGGCGGCCAGCCGGGCGGCGGCCGTGGCGCCGGCCTCCTCGGGCCGGAGCCCGGCGGTGCCGGCACCGGCACCGGCACCGGCACCGGCACCGGCACCGGCACCGGCACCGGTCCCGGTGTCGGCGCCCGTGCGGGTGTCGGTGCTCGTGGGGGTGTGGGTGTCGTGCATGGCAGTCTCCCGGATGCTTCCCGTGGTGCCGGCCGGCGTTGCCCGGGGGCCCGTCGGTCGTTGACACGGTGACGCTACCCGTCGCGGGCGCCGCGGAACGGCGGGAATCCCCGTCCCGATGATCAACGTGGCGAGGCCTCATCACTCGTTCGGGTGGTCTCCACTGGACAAGCTCGATATTCGAACGCGTGCGCTATAGGCTGGCGAGCCCGAGCCGGAAGAAAACGCCCATCTCGCTCGTTGGCTTCCCTGGGGTGCCGTTGCGGCTGCAGCCGCCGGGCCAGGGTGGCCCCGCAGCCCCGTCCCCACCAGCCACCTCCCCCGGAGAAAGGCGCCAGAAGCAGTGGCCGACCGCCTGATCGTCCGTGGTGCTCGCGAGCACAACCTCAAGAACGTCTCGCTCGACCTGCCCCGCGACTCCCTCATCGTCTTCACCGGCCTCTCCGGGTCCGGCAAGTCCTCCCTGGCCTTCGACACGATCTTCGCGGAGGGTCAGCGCCGGTACGTCGAGTCGCTCTCGTCGTACGCCCGGCAGTTCCTGGGGCAGATGGACAAGCCCGACGTCGACTTCATCGAGGGCCTCTCCCCGGCCGTCTCGATCGACCAGAAGTCCACGAGCCGCAACCCCCGCTCCACCGTCGGCACCATCACCGAGGTCTACGACTACCTCCGTCTGCTGTTCGCCCGGATCGGCAAGCCGCACTGTCCGCACTGCAGCCGCCCGATCGCCCGGCAGTCCCCGCAGGCCATCGTCGACCGGGTGCTGGAGCTCGCGGAGGGCACCCGCTTCCAGGTGCTCAGCCCGGTGGTCCGCGAGCGCAAGGGGGAGTTCGCCGACCTCTTCGCCGACCTGCAGTCCAAGGGCTACGCCCGGGCCCGCGTCGACGGCGCCACCGTCCAGCTGACCGAGCCGCCGACGCTCAAGAAGCAGGAGAAGCACACCATCGAGGTGGTGATCGACCGCCTCACCGTCAAGGAGAGCGCCAAGCGCCGTCTCACCGACTCGGTCGAGACCGCCCTGAAGCTCGCGGGCGGCATGGTCGTGCTCGACTTCGTCGACCTCGCGGAGGACGACCCCGAGCGCGAGCGGATGTTCTCCGAGCACCTCTACTGCCCGTACGACGACGTCTCCTTCGAGGAGCTGGAGCCGCGCTCCTTCTCCTTCAACTCGCCGTTCGGCGCCTGTCCGGACTGCTCCGGCCTCGGCAACCGGATGGAGGTCGACGCGGAGCTCGTCATCCCCGACGAGGAGAAGTCACTCGAAGAGGGTGCGATCCACCCGTGGTCGCAGGGTCACACCAAGGAGTACTTCCAGCGCCTGATCGACGCGCTGGCCGGCGAGCTGGGCTTCCGCACCGACATCCCGTGGGCCGGCCTGCCCGTGCGGGCCCGCAAGGCGCTGCTGTACGGGCACAAGACCCAGGTCGAGGTGAAGTACCGCAACCGGTACGGCCGCGACCGCTCGTACACCACCTCCTTCGAGGGCGCCGTGCCGTTCGTGCAGCGCCGCCACTCGGAGGCCGAGAGCGACTCCAGCCGTGAGCGCTTCGAGGGGTACATGCGCGAGGTGCACTGCCCCGCGTGCCGCGGCACCCGGCTCAAGCCGGTGGTGCTCGCCGTGACCGTCCAGGACAAGTCGATCGCCGACGTCGCGGCGATGTCGATCAGCGACTGCGCCGAGTTCCTCGGCGCGATGAAGCTCACCGACCGCGACAAGAAGATCGCCGAGCGGGTGCTCAAGGAGGTCAACGAGCGGCTGCGCTTCCTCGTCGACGTCGGCCTGGACTACCTCTCGCTCAACCGCGCGGCCGGCACCCTCTCGGGCGGCGAGGCCCAGCGCATCCGGCTGGCCACCCAGATCGGCTCCGGCCTGGTGGGCGTGCTGTACGTGCTGGACGAGCCCTCCATCGGCCTGCACCAGCGCGACAACCACCGCCTGATCGAGACCCTCGTCCGGCTGCGCGACATCGGCAACACCCTGATCGTCGTCGAGCACGACGAGGACACCATCAAGACCGCCGACTGGGTCGTCGACATCGGCCCGGGCGCGGGCGAGCACGGTGGCAAGGTCGTGCACTCCGGCTCGTTGAAGGAACTGCTCGTCAACGACGAGTCGCTGACCGGCCAGTACCTCTCGGGCAAGCGGTTCATCCCGACCCCGTCCGTCCGCCGGCCGCGCGACCGCAAGCGCCAGATCGTCGTGCACGGCGCCCGGGAGCACAACCTCCAGGACGTCACGGTCGGCTTCCCGCTCGGCACCTTCACTGCCGTCACCGGCGTCTCCGGTTCGGGCAAGTCGACGCTGGTCAACGACATCCTCTACACCCACCTCGCGCGCGAGCTGAACGGCGCCCGCAGCGTGCCCGGGCGGCACACCCGGATCACCGGCACCGACCTCGTCGACAAGGTGGTGCACGTCGACCAGTCGCCGATCGGCCGCACCCCGCGCTCCAACCCGGCGACCTACACCGGCGTGTTCGACCACGTCCGCAAGCTCTTCGCCGAGACGCAGGAGGCGAAGGTCCGCGGCTACCTGCCCGGCCGGTTCTCCTTCAACGTCAAGGGCGGCCGCTGCGAGAACTGCTCCGGCGACGGCACCATCAAGATCGAGATGAACTTCCTGCCGGACGTCTACGTCCCCTGCGAGGTGTGCCACGGCGCGCGCTACAACCGGGAGACGCTGGAGGTCCACTTCAAGGGCAAGTCCATCGCCGAGGTGCTCGACATGCCGATCGAGGAGGCGCTCGACTTCTTCGAGGCCGTCCCCGCGATCGCCCGTCACCTGCGCACCCTCAAGGAGGTCGGCCTCGGCTACGTCCGCCTCGGCCAGCCCGCCACCACGCTCTCCGGCGGCGAGGCCCAGCGCGTCAAGCTCTCCTCCGAGCTCCAGAAGCGCTCCACCGGCCGCACCGTGTACGTGCTCGACGAGCCCACCACCGGCCTGCACTTCGAGGACATCTCCAAGCTCATCCGGGTCCTGGAAGGCCTGGTCGACAAGGGCAACACGGTGATCGTCATCGAGCACAACCTCGATGTCGTCAAGACCGCCGACTGGGTCGTCGACATGGGCCCCGAGGGCGGCAGCGGCGGCGGCCTGGTGGTCGCCGAGGGCACGCCCGAGGAGATCGCGGCGACGACGTCCAGCCACACCGGCAAGTTCCTGCGCGACATCCTCGGCGGCGTCTCCGACGCGGCCGTGCCCGCCGCCCGCAGCGCGGGCAGCCGGGCCACCGCGACGAAGACCGCCGCGACGAAGACCGCTGCGACCCGGGCGGCCACGGCCAAGACGCCCACCCCGAGGAAGCGGGCCGCCGCGAAGAAGTGACCGGCGCCCGTCCTCCGGACGGGAACTGATGCGGCGTCGGCCGCCCCGGTGGTACCGGGGCGGCCCGCTCATCCCCGCGACGTAGACTGCGGCCGGTCCGCCCGTCACCCGCGTCCCAGGAGCCGTCATGACCGAGTCCGCCGCCGCCGCACCCGCCGCCGCTTCCGGCCCCGCCCAGGGTCCGGCCGCCAGCCGCCGGACCCTGCTCTGCGGCGCCGCCGCCGTGCTCGCCGCGGGCGGGGCCGTCGCGGTCACCGGCTGCTCGTCCTCCTCCGGCAACGGCAGCGGCAGCGCCGGCGGCGGCGCGGGCACCGCGGCCGCCACCACCCCCGCCGCCCCGGTCGACCTGGGCGCGGCCGCCGACGTCCCGGTCGGCGGCGGCAAGGTCTACCGCGAGCGGCGGATCGTCGTCACCCAGCCCGTCGCGGGCGAGTACAAGGCGTTCAGCGCCAAGTGCACCCACGCCGGCTGCATCGTCGACGAGGTCAAGGACAAGCAGATCGACTGCCCCTGCCACGGCAGCCGCTTCTCGATCACCGACGGCGCCGTGGAGGCCGGACCGGCGCCCACCCCGCTGCCCGCCTACACGGTCGTCGTCGCGGGCGGCAACCTCCAGGTCACCCCGGTCTGACGGGTCGGCCGCGGCGGCCCGCGAAACCGGCCACGGACCGTCACCGGCAGTCGGTACGGTAGGGGCATGGCAGACCCGTCCACCTACCGTCCGGCGCCCGGTGCGATTCCGCTCTCACCCGGGGTCTACCGGTTCCGCGACGCGCACGGCCGGGTCATCTACGTCGGCAAGGCCAAGAGCCTCCGCCCGCGGCTGTCCTCCTACTTCCAGGACATCGCGGGCCTCCACCCCCGGACCGCGACCATGGTCACCACCGCGGCCTCGGTGGAGTGGACCGTCGTCGGCACCGAGGTCGAGGCGCTCCAGCTGGAGTACTCCTGGATCAAGGAGTACGACCCGCGCTTCAACGTCAAGTACCGCGACGACAAGAGCTATCCCGAGCTCGCCGTCACGCTCGACGAGGAGTTCCCCCGCGTGCAGGTGATGCGGGGGGCGCACAAGAAGGGCGTGCGCTACTTCGGCCCGTACGGCCACGCCTGGGCGATCCGCGAGACCGTCGACCTGCTGCTGCGGGTCTTCCCCGTGCGCACCTGCTCCAACGGCGTCTTCAAGCGGGCGGCCCAGGTCGGCCGCCCCTGCCTCCTCGGCTACATCGGCAAGTGCGCCGCGCCCTGCGTCGGCAAGGTCACCGCCGACGAGCACCGCGCGCTCGCCGAGGAGTTCTGCGACTTCATGGCCGGCCGCACCGGCGGCCACCTGCGCCGCCTGGAGCTCCAGATGCAGGAGGCCGCCGTCGCCATGGAGTACGAGAAGGCGGCCCGCCTGCGCGACGACATCGGCGCCCTCACCCGCGCCATGGAGAAGAACGCCGTCGTCCTCGCCGACGGCACCGACGCCGACCTGCTGGCCCTCGCCGAGGACGAGCTGGAGGCCGCCGTCCAGATCTTCCACGTCCGCGGCGGCCGGGTCCGCGGCCAGCGCGGCTGGGTCACCGACCGCGTCGAGGACGTCGACACCGCGGGCCTCGTCGAGCACGCCCTGCAGCAGCTGTACGGCCCGGGCAGCGAGGCCGTGCCCCGCGAGGTGCTCGTGCCCGCCCTGCCGGAGCCCGCCGGGCCCGTCCACACGTGGCTGTCCGGCCTCCGCGGCGCCCAGGTCGACCTGCGCGTGCCGCAGCGCGGCGACAAGAAGGACCTGATGGAGACCGTCCGGCGGAACGCCCAGCAGGCGCTCGCGCTGCACAAGACCAGGCGCGCCTCCGACCTCACCACCCGCAGCCGCGCCCTCCAGGAGATCGCGGACGCCCTCGAACTCGACTCCGTGCCGCTGCGCATCGAGTGCTTCGACGTCTCGCACCTGCAGGGCGAGGACGTCGTCGCCTCCATGGTCGTCTTCGAGGACGGCCTGGCCCGCAAGAGCGAGTACCGGCGCTTCCAGATCAAGGGCTTCGCCGGCCAGGACGACGTCCGCTCGATGCACGAGGTGATCGGCCGCCGCTTCCGCCGCTACCTGCAGGAGCGCGAGCAGACCGGCGAGTGGGCGGTGCCCGAGGAGGTCGCCGCCGGCGACGAGGCGGACGGCGGTGCGGCGGCCGGCCCGGTCGACCCGGAGACCGGGCGTCCCCGCCGCTTCGCCTACCCCCCGCAGCTGCTCGTCGTCGACGGCGGTCGGCCGCAGGTCGCCGCGGCCCGCCGCGCACTCGACGAGCTCGGCATCGACGACGTCGCCCTCTGCGGCCTCGCCAAGCGCCTGGAGGAGGTCTGGCTGCCCGGCCAGGACGACCCCGTCGTGCTGCCCCGCAGCAGCGAGGGCCTCTACCTGCTGCAGCGCGTCCGCGACGAGGCGCACCGCTTCGCGATCACCTACCAGCGGGCCAAGCGGTCCAGGCGACTCACCTCGGGGGAGCTGGACTCGGTGCCCGGGCTGGGCGAGACTCGCCGCCAGGCCCTGCTCAAGCACTTCGGTTCGCT
This sequence comes from Kitasatospora sp. NE20-6, assembly GCF_045862635.1. Classification (NCBI taxonomy): domain Bacteria; kingdom Bacillati; phylum Actinomycetota; class Actinomycetes; order Kitasatosporales; family Streptomycetaceae; genus Kitasatospora; species Kitasatospora sp. NE20-6. The sequence continues at coordinate 9,492 of NZ_BPRL01000046.1, read as the reverse complement.
GAAGCGCCTGCGCGCCGCCACCGTCGACGAGCTGTGCGAGGTGCCGGGGGTCGGCCGCCGCACCGCGGAGACTGTTGCCGCGGCGTTGGCCTCGCGGACACCCGCCGCACCCGCGGTGAACACCGCCACCGGCGAGATCATTGACGACAGCGCCGACCCGGCCGGGCCCGGCGAACCCCGGGAGACGCCATGACGGCCGACGCCGCCCGTCATCACCGGTGCCCGTGCCGCGCCCACCGGGGCGGGGCCGGGAAGCACACCGGTGCCCGGAGCGTTCTTCCGAAGCGAACCACCGAGAGCGGGGAACCGAAGTGACTGTGTCCGACGTGGGCGAGAAGGCACCGGAGCTGGTGATCATCTCGGGGATGTCCGGCGCCGGCCGGAGCACCGCCGCGAAGTGCCTGGAGGACCTGGGCTGGTTCGTGGTCGACAACCTGCCGCCCGCGCTGATCCCCACCATGGTCGACCTCGGGGCCCGCTCCCACGGCGCGGTGCCCCGGATCGGCGCGGTCGTCGACGTCCGCGGCCGCTCCTTCTTCGACGACCTCCTGACCTCCCTGGAGGAGCTGGAGAAGCGCGGGGTGCACCTCCGGGTGGTCTTCCTCGACTCCTCGGACGAGGCCCTGGTGCGCCGCTTCGAGTCGGTGCGCCGCCCGCACCCGCTGCAGGGCGACGGCCGCATCGTCGACGGCATCGCCCAGGAGCGCGAGCTGCTGCGCGACCTGCGCGGCGAGGCCGACCTGGTGATCGACACCTCGAACCTCAACGTGCACCAGCTGCGCGCCAAGCTCGACGCCCAGTTCGCCGACCACGACGAGCCGGAGCTGCGGGCCACGGTGATGTCGTTCGGCTTCAAGTACGGCCTGCCGGTCGATGCCGACCTCGTGGTCGACTGCCGCTTCCTGCCGAACCCGCACTGGGTGCCGGAGCTGCGTGCGCGGACGGGCACCGACGGTGAGGTGGCGGACTACGTCTTCAAGCAGCCGGGCGCCCAGGAGTTCCTCGACGGGTACGCCGAGCTGCTGCGGATCGTGACCGAAGGGTATCGCCGCGAGGGCAAGCGGTACATGACTCTTGCCGTAGGCTGCACCGGTGGCAAGCACCGGAGCGTCGCCATGTCCGAGCGGCTGACGAAGCGTCTGATCGCGGACGGCGTGGAAACGGTGCTCGTCCACCGCGACATGGGCAGGGAGTGACACCCCGGGGCTGACCGGGCCGACCCGCCCGGCAGCTCGACGGGGCACCAGTACAGGAACGTGGGGTCGGTGTGACGGGATACTCGCCAGCACGGCAGTTGCAGCAGAGGTCCGGCGAGCGAGCCCTGGCCGGGAACAGTCCGGCCGCCCACAAGACGCGCCCCGGCGCACCCCGGATCACCGCGCTCGGCGGCGGGCAGGGCCTCTCCGCCTCGCTGTCGGCGCTGCGCCGGCTCACCAACGAGCTGACCGCCGTCGTCACCGTCGCCGACGACGGCGGGTCCAGCGGGCGGCTGCGCGCCGAGCTCGGCGTGCTGCCCCCGGGCGACCTGCGGAAGGCCCTGGCGGCCCTCTGCGGCGACGACGACTGGGGCCGCACCTGGTCGGAGGTGCTCCAGCAGCGCTTCACCGGCGACGGCGACCTCGGCGGCCACGCGGTCGGCAACCTGCTGATCGTGGCCCTGTGGGAGAAGCTCCGCGACCCGGTGGAGGCGCTCAACTGGGTCGGCCGGCTGCTGAACGTCCAGGGCCGGGTGCTGCCGATGTCCGCCGTCCCGCTCGACATCGAGGCGGAGGTCCGCGGCCACGACCCGGACCGCCCGCACGAGGTGACCGCCGTCCGGGGGCAGGCGAGCGTCGCCGTGACCCCGGGCACCGTGGAGTCCGTCCGGCTGCTGCCCGAGCAGCCGCCCGCCGTCCCGGAGGCCGTCGCCGCCGTCCTGGAGGCCGACTGGGTGGTCCTGGGGCCCGGCTCCTGGTTCACCAGCGTGCTGCCGCACCTGCTGGTGCCCGAGCTCGCGAAGGCGCTCACCGAGACCCGCGCGCGCCGTCTCCTCACGCTCAACCTGGCGCCCCAGCCGGGGGAGACCGAGGGCTTCACCCCGCAGCGCCACCTCGACGTGATCGCCGACCACGCCCCCGACCTGGCCGTCGATGCCATCCTGGTCGACGAGCGGGCGGTCACCGGCGGCGCCTTCGGCCTGGCCGACCTCGCGGGTCTGGAGAAGGCCGCGGAGCGGATGGGCGCCGCACTGGTGCTCGGCCGGGTCGCCCGGGCGGACGGTTCGCCGCGACACGACCCGGAGCTCCTGGCTGCGGCGTACGACCGGATTTTCCGGACACATGGAAGGATCGGCCCATGGCGATGACTCCTGCGGTGAAGGACGAAATCTCCCGGCTCCCGGTCACCCGGGCCTGCTGCCGGAAGGCGGAGGTCTCGGCGATCCTGCGGTTCGCGGGCGGTCTGCACATCGTGAGCGGCCGGATCGTGATCGAGGCCGAGCTGGACACGGGCATCGCGGCCCGACGGCTGCGCAAGGACCTGCTGGAGATCTTCGGGCACTCCTCGGACCTCGTGGTGATGGCTCCCGGCGGGCTGCGGCGCGGCAGCCGGTACGTGGTGCGCGTGGTCAAGGACGGCGAGCTGCTGGCGCGGCAGACCGGGCTCGTGGACGGCCGTGGGCGGCCGATCCGGGGCCTGCCGCCGGCGGTGGTCTCCGGGGCGACCTGCGACGCCGAGGCGGCGTGGCGCGGCGCCTTCCTGGCGCACGGCTCGCTGACCGAGCCCGGCCGGTCCTCCTCCCTGGAGGTCACCTGCCCCGGTTCGGAGGCGGCGCTCGCCCTGGTGGGCGCGGCCCGCAGGCTCGGCATCCCGGCGAAGGCGCGCGAGGTCCGCGGCGTCGACCGCGTGGTCATCCGTGACGGTGACGCGATCGGCGCACTGTTGACGCGGCTGGGTGCGCACGAGTCCGTGCTGGCCTGGGAGGAGCGCCGGATGCGGCGCGAGGTCAGGGCGACGGCCAACCGGCTCGCCAACTTCGACGACGCCAACCTGCGCCGTTCCGCGCGGGCGGCCGTGGCGGCCGGGGCGCGGGTGCAGCGCGCCCTGGAGATCCTCGGCGACGAGGTGCCCGAGCACCTGGCGGCCGCCGGCCAGCTCCGGATGCAGCACAAGCAGGCCTCGCTGGAGGAGCTGGGCGCGCTCGCCGACCCGCCGCTGACGAAGGACGCGGTGGCCGGCCGGATCCGCCGCCTGCTGGCGATGGCCGACAAGCGGGCCTCCGAGCTCGGCCTGCCGAGCACGGAGGCCAACCTGACCGACGAGATGGCGCTCAGCTGAGCCTCGCGTCCCACCCGTCGGACGGCCGGCGTCCCGCAGAGCGGGCGCCGGTCGTTCCGTGTCCGAACGTGCGTGCGGGGCGGGGGTGGTCCGCGGCCCGCCGGGAGCGGCGCCGGGCGGCGGCCCCCGCAGGGGCCAACTGCCCGCTCCGCGCCGGGTGGAGCGGCCGCGGGCCGGTGCGCGGCCCGGCCTGCGGCGGGTCCGCCGGAGAGGCGATGTGCCCACCCGACCCGGGGAGGGGTAGGGTCATGGGTGGTCGGGGACATCCCATTTCCACCCCGTCGGCATAGCTCCGGCGTACCTAACGAGGAGATCGGTTCGTGACGATCCGGGTAGGCATCAACGGATTCGGCCGCATCGGCCGCAACTTCTTCCGTGCGGTTCGGGCCCAGGGCGCGGACATCGAGATCGTCGGTGTCAACGACCTGACCGACACCAAGACCCTGGCGCACCTGCTCAAGTACGACTCCATCCTGGGCACCCTGCAGGCCGAGGTCTCGCACACCGCCGACAGCATCACGGTCGACGGCAAGACCTTCAAGGTGATCGCCGAGCGCGACCCCGCCAGCCTCCCCTGGGGCGAGCTGGGCGTGGACATCGTGATCGAGTCCACCGGCATCTTCACCAAGGCCGACCAGGCCAAGAAGCACGTCACGGCCGGTGCCAAGAAGGTCATCATCTCGGCGCCCGCCACCGACGAGGACGTCACCATCGTGATGGGCGTCAACGACGACAAGTACGACGCCGCGAACCACACGGTGATCTCCAACGCCTCCTGCACCACCAACTGCGTGGCGCCGCTGGCGAAGGTGCTGAACGAGAACTTCGGCATCGTCAAGGGTCTGATGACCACGGTCCACGCGTTCACGAACGACCAGGTCACCCTGGACTTCCCGCACAAGGACCTGCGCCGCGCCCGTGCCGCGTCGCTGAACATCATCCCGACCTCGACCGGTGCCGCCAAGGCCACCGCCCTGGTCCTGCCCGAGCTCAAGGGCAAGCTGGACGGCACCTCGCTGCGCGTCCCGGTCCCGACCGGCTCGATCACCGACCTGGTCGTCACCCTGGAGCGCGAGGTCACCGTCGAGGAGGTCAACGCGGCCTTCCAGAAGGCTGCCGAGGGCGACCTCAAGGGCATCCTGGAGTACACCGAGGACCCGATCGTCTCCTCCGACATCGTGAACTCGCCGTTCTCGACCATCTTCGACTCCCTGATGACCATGGCCCAGGGCAACCAGGTCAAGGTCTTCGGCTGGTACGACAACGAGTGGGGCTACTCGAACCGCCTCGTCAACCTGACCTCCCTCGTCGGTGGCCAGCTCTGACCTCAGCGGGAGCTGACGTGATGTGAGGAGCAGGGCCCGGAAGGCCACAGGCCGTCCGGGCCCTCGCTTCGCGTCCTTCACCCTCACGCGCCGTGTTCCCGGCGGCCCGTCGCCGTGCCGCCGACACGCTCCACCCTTCTCCCCGGGAGACCGAAGACCGTGAAGACGATCGAAGACCTCCAGGTCGCCGGCCAGCGGGTGTTCGTCCGCGCCGACCTGAACGTGCCGCTCTCCGGCGGCGAGATCACCGACGACGGCCGCATCCGCGCCGTCGCCCCGACCATCGCCAAGCTGGTGCAGGCCGGCGCCAGGGTGGTCGTCGCCTCGCACCTGGGCCGCCCCAAGGGCGAGCCCGACCCGCAGTTCTCCCTCGCGCCGGTGGCGGTCCGCCTCGGCGAGATCCTCGGTGTGCCGGTGGCCTTCGCCACCGACACCGTGGGCGAGAGCGCGAAGGCCACCGTCGCCGCCCTGGCCGACGGCGAGGTCACGCTGCTGGAGAACCTGCGCTTCAACGCCGGCGAGACCGCCAAGGACGACGCCGAGCGCGGTGCGTTCGCCGACGAGCTGGCCGCCCTCGCGGACGTGTACGTCGGTGACGGCTTCGGTGCGGTGCACCGCAAGCACGCCTCGGTGTACGACCTGCCGGCCCGCCTGCCGCACGCCGTCGGCGACCTGATCGCCACCGAGGTGGGCGTGCTCAAGCGCCTCACCGACGAGGTGGCCCGGCCGTACGTGGTCGTGCTCGGCGGGTCGAAGGTCTCCGACAAGGTCGGCGTGATCGACAACCTGCTCGGCAAGGCCGACCGCATCCTGATCGGCGGCGGCATGGCGTTCACCTTCCTCGCGGCCCAGGGCCACGAGGTCGGCACCTCGCTGCTGCAGAAGGACCAGATCCCGACCGTGCTGGAGTACCTGGAGCGCGCGAAGGCGAACGGCGTCGAGTTCGTGATCCCGGTGGACGCCGTGGTCTCCGGGGGCTTCCCCGACCTGAAGACCAAGGCCCCGGTCGAGGACCGCCGGGTCGTCGACGCGGACAAGATCCCCGCCGACGCCCTGGGCCTGGACATCGGTCCGAAGTCCGGCGAGCTCTTCGCGTCCAGGATCGCGGACGCGGGCACCGTCTTCTGGAACGGCCCCATGGGCGTCTTCGAGCACCCGGCCTTCGCCGACGGCACCAAGGCCGTCGCGGGCGCGCTGCTCGACTCCGACGCGTTCACCGTGGTCGGCGGCGGCGACTCCGCCGCGGCCGTGCGCATCCTGGGCTTCGACGAGACGGAGTTCGGGCACATCTCGACCGGCGGTGGCGCGAGCCTCGAGTACCTGGAGGGCAAGACCCTCCCCGGTCTCGCCGCCCTGGAAGGCTGAGGCAATGACTGAGCGTCTCCCGCTGATGGCGGGCAACTGGAAGATGAACCTCAACCACCTTGAGGCCATCCAGCACACCCAGAAGCTGGCGTTCGCGCTGGCCGACAAGGACTACGCGGCCGTCGAGGTCGCCGTCCTCGTCCCCTTCACCGACCTCCGCTCGGTGCAGACCCTGGTCGACGGCGACAAGCTGAAGATCAAGTACGGCTCGCAGGACATCTCGCAGTACGACTCCGGTGCCTACACCGGCGAGATCTCGGGCCCGATGCTCTCCCGGCTGAAGTGCACCTTCGCGGTGATCGGCCACTCGGAGCGCCGCCAGTACCACGGCGAGGACGAGCCGGTCGTCAACGCCAAGGTGAAGGCCGCCTACCGCAGCGGGATCACCCCGATCCTGTGCATCGGCGAGCCGCTGGACGTCCGCAAGGCGGGCACCCACGTCGAGCACACCCTCGCCCAGCTGGACGGCGCCCTCGACGGCGTCCCGGCCTCGGACGCCGAGAGCATCGTCGTCGCGTACGAGCCGGTCTGGGCGATCGGCACCGGCGAGGTGGCGACCCCGGAGGACGCTCAGGAGGTCTGCGGTGCGATCCGCGGCCGCCTGGCGGAGCTCTACTCGGCCGAGCTGGCCGACAAGGTCCGTGTCCTGTACGGCGGTTCGGTGAAGTCCTCCAGCGTGGCCGGCCTGATGGCGAAGCCGGACGTGGACGGCGGGCTCATCGGCGGCGCCTCCCTGGACGCCGAGGAGTTCGTCAGGATCGTGCGCTTCCGGGACCAGGCAGTAGGCTAACGCCGCTGCAGCAACGTAGGCTTTGGGGCCGGACCGCTTCCATGCGGTCCGGCCCCGTCGCCGAAGATACGAGAGAGTTGGTCCCGCCGTGGTTCTCGGGTTCTCGATTGCCCTGATCATCTTCAGTCTTCTGATGATCCTCCTGGTGCTGCTGCACAAGGGGAAGGGCGGCGGCCTGTCCGACATGTTCGGTGGTGGTGCGATGTCGACCGGTGGCGGTTCCGCGGTGGCCGAGCGCAACCTCGACCGCATCACGGTCATCATCGGCATCGCCTGGTTCGCCTCCGTCGTGGTGCTGAGCCTGCTGCTCAAGTACCAGAGCTGACGCTCCGTCGGCTCCCGCCTATGCTGGGAGGGTCCTGGTGGCAGAGGCGGTAGTGGCAGAGCTTTAACTCCCGCTTACACTAGGACGACTTCGCCACCGTCCGCACGCCGCGGCCGGCCGGCACCAGCACGCAGGGAGTCAGACCGTGGCAAGTGGCAACGCCATTCGAGGAAGCAGAGTCGGTGCCGGCCCGATGGGCGAGGCGGAGCGCGGCGAGTCCGCCCCCCGCAACCGGATCTCCTTCTGGTGCGCGAACAAGCACGAGACCCGTCCCAGCTTCGCGGCCGAGGCAGCGATCCCGGAGACCTGGGACTGCCCGCGCTGCGGGTTCCCGGCAGGCCAGGACGAGCACAACCCCCCGGCCCCGGCCCGCAACGAGCCGTACAAGACGCACCTCGCGTACGTGCGCGAGCGCCGCACCGACGCCGACGGCGAGGCGATCCTCGCAGAGGCGTTGGCGAAGCTCCGCGGCGAGATCTGAGCAGCCGCCGGGGGCGGCGCGGAGGCCGCCCTCCGCGCACCGTCCCGGCGCAACCTGCGAGCGCACACGGAGAACGGCCCGGTCCCCTGCGAGGGGGCCGGGCCGTTCCGTGTCGTGCGGCGGGGCCGCTCAGCCGTGGAGGTCCGGCAGCTCGGCCGCGGCCGTGCGGTCGAGCAGCCACAGCGTCCGGTCCGTGCCGTACGCGCCGGAGGCCGGCGCCTGCAGTTCGCCCGGGCCGCTGAGGGCCAGGGCGACCGCCCCGGCCTTGTCCTCGCCGGCCGCGAGCAGCCAGACCTCGCGGGCCGCGCGGATCGCGGGCAGGGTGAGCGAGATCCGGGTGGGCGGGGGCTTGGGCGCGCCGCGCACGCCGATCACCGTCCGCTCGGTCTCGTGCACCCCGGGGTGCTCCGGGAAGAGCGAGGCGACGTGGGTGTCCGGGCCGACGCCGAGCAGCAGCACGTCGAACGCGGGCACGCCGAGGCCGGAGCCCGGCTCGGCGTGCTTCGCGAGCTCGTCGGCGTACCGCTCGGCCGCGGCCTCGACGTCGGAGCCGTCCGGGCCGTCCGAGGCCGGCATCACGTGCACCCGGGACGGGTCCAGCGGGACGCGGTCGAGCAGCTCGGCGGCCTGGACGGCGTTGCGCTCCGGGTCGTCCGCGGCGACGAACCGCTCGTCGCCCCACCAGAGGTCGAGCCGGGCCCAGTCGACCGCGTCGCGCGCCGGGGAGGCGGCGATCGCGGCCAGCAGGGCGTTGCCGTTCCGGCCGCCGGTGAGCACCACCGAGGCGGTGCCGCGGGCGGACTGGGCGTCCACGATCCGGGTGATGAGGCGGGCCGCGGTGGCCTGCGCCATCAGCTCCTTGTCGCGGTGGACGACCAGCTGCGGGGCCGCCGTCATGACGCGTTCCGCTTGCGGGCCGCGGCCTTCTTGGCGGGTGCCTTCTCCGTCGCCGCGCCGGCGTCGGCCCCGGCGGCCGCCTCGGAGGACGCGTCGGCGGGCTCCGCGGGCGGCGTGCCGTCCGCGGCGGGCGCACCGAGCTCCGCCACCGGGGTGCGGACGGCGGTCGCGTAGATGTCGTCCGGGTCGAGGCGGCGGAGCTCCTCGGCGATCAGCTCGGCGACCTCGCGGCGCTTGAGCGCGACCATCCGGTCGGGCGCGCCGGGCATCGAGAGGGTGCCCATGAGCCCGTCGGGCCGGTCGAGGACGATGTCGCCGTCCTCGGTGCCGAGGCGGACGGCGGTGATGCCGGGGCCCGCGGTGACGACGCGTTCCACGGGGACGTCGAGGCGGTTGTGCAGCCACAGGCCGAGCAGCTCGACGCTGGGGTTGTACGGCTCGCCCTCGACGGTGGCGTGGGTGACCTTGGTGGGGCGCTGGTCCAGGGCGGCGGCCAGCATGGAGCGCCAGCCGGTGATCCTGGTCCAGGCGAGGTCGGTGTCGCCGGGGGTGTAGGTCGCGGCCCGCTGGGCGAGCTGGTCGACCGGGGACTCCGCGGTCACCGCGTCGGTGATGCGGCGCTGCGCGAGCGCGCCCAGCTTGTCCTTGGCCGGTGCCTGCGGGGCGTTCTCCGGCCACCAGACGACCACCGGGGCGTCCGGCAGCAGCAGCGGCAGGACGACGGACTGGGCGTGCGAGGCGAGTTCGCCGTGCATGCGCAGGACGACGGTCTCGCCGGACCCCGCGTCGGAGCCCACCAGGATCTCCGCGTCGAGGCGGGCCTGGGCGCGGGCCCGCGGCGAGCGCCCGGCCCGCTTGATGACGGCCAGGGTGCGGGAGGGGTGTTCGCGGGAGGCGTCGTTGGCGGCCTTGAGGGCGTCGTAGGCGCTGCCCTCGTCGGTGACGATGACGAGGGTGAGGACCATCCCGGCGGCGCCCGCGCCGGCGGCGCGGC